>DASTGG010000182.1:0-27743 GCA_035719385.1 Usitatibacter sp. | reverse complement strand
GCGACGGCATCACGAAGTAATCCGGCTTCTCGCGCGGGCCCTGCTTCGCCACGCGCGCGACTTCCGGGATCACGTCGCCGGCACGGCGCACCACGACCGTGTCGCGCTTCCAGATGTCCTTGCGGCGGATCTCGTCCTCGTTGTGCAGCGTCGCGTTGACGATCGTCGTGCCGCCGACGAAGACGGGCTTGAGGCGCGCCACCGGCGTGAGCGCGCCGGTGCGCCCGACCTGCAGCTCGATGTTCTCGATCTCGGTCGTCGCCTCCTCGGCCGGGAACTTGTGCGCGAGCGCCCAGCGCGGCGCGCGCGACACGAACCCCAGGCGCCCCTGCTCCTCGAACCGGTTGACCTTGTACACGACGCCGTCGATGTCGTAGGCCAGCGCGGGCCGCTTCTCGCCGACCGCCGCGTAGAAGCCGAGCAGCCCTTCGACGCCGTGCACGACGCGGCGGTCCTTCGCGACAGGAAAGCCCAGCGCGGCCAGGCGATCGAGCAGCTCCGAATGCCGCGCCGGCAGGTCGAACCCCTCGAACGCGCCGGTTCCGTAGGCGAAGAACGAGAGCTTGCGCTGCGCGGTGAGGCGCGGGTCGAGCTGGCGAAGCCCGCCGGCCGCGGCGTTGCGCGGATTCACGAAGGTGCGCTCGCCGCGCTCGACGGCGCGCTTGTTGATGGCCTCGAAGTCCTTGCGCATCATCAGCACCTCGCCGCGAACCTCGAGCAGGCGCGGCGGCTTGCGCATGTCGAGGCGCAGCGGGATGCTGCGGATGGTGCGCAGGTTGGCGGTCACGTCCTCGCCGGTCGAGCCGTCGCCGCGCGTGGCGCCCTGCGCGAAGACGCCGTCCTCGTAGGCGAGCGTCACGGCGAGGCCGTCGAACTTGAGCTCGCAGGAATACTCGACGCGCTCCACGCCGAGGCCCTCGCGGCAGCGGCGATCGAAGCCGGCCACGTCCTCGTCGTCGAAGCCGTTGGCGAGCGAGAGCATCGGCACGCGATGCGCCACGGGCGCGAATCCCTCGCTGGGCGCGGCGCCCACGCGCTGCGTCGGCGAATCGGGCGTGACGAGCTCCGGATGCTGCGCCTCGAGCTGCTGCAGCTCCTGGAAGAGCTTGTCGAAGGCCTCGTCGGAGATCTCGGGCGCCGCCTCGCTGTAGTACAGGCGGTTGTGGCGCTCGATCTCGCGCCGCAGCCACTCGGCGCGGGCACGCGGGCTCATCAGGCGAAGAGGCGATGCGCGAGCGCGCTGCCGGCCGGGATGCCGTGCTCCTGCATGTCGCCGGCGATCTTCTCGAGCGAGCGGCGGATGGCGGCGATGCCGGCCTCGGTGAGCGGCCGGCGGTTGTCGTCCACGAGCTCGCCGCCCAGCTCGCGCGCGCACGCCGCGGCGAGATCGACCATCCGGTCCAGCGCCGTGGGCGGGTCGTCCACCTGCGGCAGGTCGAGCGCGAAGGTGAGCCCCGCGTAGTAGGCCGGATTGCGCGTGCCCGGGGCGTCGCCGAAGCGGCGGATCGAGCAATCCGCCACGCCGGTGACCGAATAGTGGACGAGGTCGCCCGAGGCGGTCTCGGAAAAGCCGTGGGCGAGCGCCAGCGACTTCACGCGGCTGGCGGCGAACGTCGTGCCGGCGCGGCCGATCACGTTCACCGCCACCTCGATGTCGGCCTCGGCGCAGAAATTGTCGAGCTCGCGGGCGCGCGTGGCGGCGGCCGCCGGCGCCTCGCGCTGGGAGACCGCGTTCACGGTCGCCGCGAAATCCGCGATCGCCTGGTTGAAGCGCTCGATCTCGTCCTCGGTGACCGGGCCGCTGCGGCTCGCGAGCTGCAGGCCCACGCGAAGCTCGCGCCAGCTGCGCCGGGGCGAGGTTTCGATCGGGTGCCACTGCTCGTCGACGATGCCCTCGACGTGGACCGGCGTGGTGTGGTTCTGCAGCGCGTCGAGCAGCGGCTCGAGCTGCTCGCGCATGACCGGGTCGTCGGCGAGGATCACCGCGACGGTATCGATGCGGCTGGAGATCTCGGCCGCGGGACCGCCGGGCGCCTCGAGCTCGTCGGGCGCGACGCGGCCCGCGCCATTGCGCGCCTCGGCCGCCTCGCCGCGCGGCAGCGCGCCCATCGTGGGCTCGCGGCGCTCGCCCTCCCCGGCGGTGCGTGCGAACAGCGCGTCGCCGGCCGCCGGGCCGAACGCCTTCTCGGCATGCTTGCGCGCGCGCCGCTCCTGCCAGACGTTGTAGATCACGACGCCGAGGATGAAGACCGCGCCGAGGGCGAGGAGGAGGAGCTGCAGCTGGCTCATGCCGCCGTCACCACCGCCTGGTTCTTCGCGAGCTCGATCGCCGCGGCGACGTCGACCTCGACGACGCGCGAGACGCCCGGCTCGGGCATGGTCACGCCCACGAGCTGGTTGGCGAGCTCCATGGTGATCTTGTTGTGGGTGATGAACAGGAACTGCGTCTGGGCCGACATCTGCCGCACCAGGTCGCAGAAGCGCTCGGTGTTCGGGTCGTCCAGCGGCGCGTCCACCTCGTCGAGCAGGCAGAAGGGCGCGGGATTGAGCTTGAACAGCGAGAACACCAGCGAGATGGCCGTGAGGGCCTTCTCGCCGCCCGACAGCAGCTGGATCGACTGGTTCTTCTTGCCCGGAGGCTGCGCGAACACGTGCAGGCCGGCATCGAGGATCTCCTCGCCCGTGAGCTTGAGCTCCGCACGCCCGCCGCCGAAGAGCGCGGGGAACATCTCGCTGAAGTTCCTGCTCACCACGTCGAAGGTCTGCTGCAGCAGCTCGCGCGTCTCGCGGTCGATGCGCTTGATGGCAGCCTCGAGCGTCTCGACGGCCTGGTTGAGGTCCGTCGCCTGCGCATCGAGGAAGGTCTTGCGCTCCTGCGCGGTGTTGAGCTCGGAGAGCGCCGCGAGGTTCACCGGGCCGAGCGCGGCGATCTCCTCCTGCAGGCGATTGATCTCCGCCTGCATGCCGGAAGAGCGCACGCGCTTCTCGATCTGGTCGGCCATCTCCTCGCGCGTCACGCCGGCCTCGGCGAGCTGCTGCGCGTACTGCTCGGCGTGGGTGGCCGCTTCCTGTTCCTTGATGCGCAGCTCGGTGATGCGCTCGCGCAGCGGGCTCAGGTTCTGCTCGACCGCGAGCCGGCTCTCCTCGAGCGAGCGCAGCTCCTCGGTGATGTGCTCCAGGCCCGCGCGCGCGTCGGCGAGCACCTTCTCGCGCTCGCCCTTCACGGTGAGCGCCGCCTGCAGCTTCTCGCGGACCTGCGCTTCCTCGAGCTGGCCCAGCTCCTCGGTCACGCTCTCGCGATTGCGCGACAGCGCCTGCAGCCGCTCGGCGAGCGACACCGCCAGCGCCGACTGCGACTCGACGCGCTCGCGTGCGCTGCGCTCCTCGTATTGCGCTTCCGACAGCGCGCGCTCGGCCGTGGAAATGGCGGCGCGCGCGTCGGCCAGGCGCTGCTGCGCTTCCCGAGCCGCGTTTTCGAGCTCCTGCAGCCGGTCGACGATCTCCTGGATCTTCTGCGAGCCCTGCTCGAGCGCGTGCTGCGCCTCCGACATCTCGAGCCGCTCGCGTTCTTCCTCTTCCTCGATGCCCGCCAGCTCCTCGCGGATCGCCTCGCGCCGCGACTGCGCCTGCTGCGTGGTCTGCGTGAGCTTGAGGAACTCGACCTCGAGCGTGTGGCCCTCCTGGCGCGCGCGGGCGAGCTCCTCGCGCAGGCGGCGCGCCTCCTCCTGCCCGTCGCGCAGCTCCTGCTCGAGCGCGCGCAGGCCCGATTCGATCTCGTCGCGCGCGTGCGCGCGCTCGGGGATGCGCGCCTGCAGCTCCTCGATCTCGCGCTGGCGCTGCAGCACGCCGTGCAGCTCGCTCTGCGGGCCGTGGAAGACCACGCCCTGGCGGCCGAAGAGGTGGCCCGACTTCGCGACCAGCAGCCCGCCGGGCGGCAGCAGGCGCGCGAGCGCCATGCCGTCCTCGCCCTCGGGCAGGATGTACACGTTCGCGATCGCGTCGCGAAGGTAGGTCATCACGCCGGCGCGCGGGCTCGACACCACGGACGCGAGCGGCTTGAGGTGCGACGTGGCGCCGGCCGCCTCGGGCGCTCCGCGCTCGACGAACACCGCGAGGTTGCCGGGGGGCGCGTCGTGCAGCAGCGAAGGCAGCTCCGACTCCGCGGGCAGCTTGATCGCGTTGAGCCGCACGCCGAGGGCCGCCTCGACGGCATCGTCCCAGCCGGCGTCCACGTGGATGGCCTGCCAGAGGCGCTCGGCGCGCTCCAGCCCATGGGACTGGATCCAGTCCTTGAGCTTCGAATCCGTGTCCAGCTTTTCCTGCTGCGCCTGCAGCGCCTTGAGCGAGGCCTCGAGCCCGGCGAGCTCGCGCGTGGCCTCCTGCAGCGTGGCCATCGCCGCCTGCCGCCGCTCCTCGAGCGCCGGCAGGCTCGCCTCGGCCTCGCGCTGGCGCTCCTCGAGCTGCCCGGCGCGCGCCGCCACGGCGGCACGCTCGCCTTCGAGCGCCGCGAGCTTCTCCGGGTCGGGGAACACCAGCGACATGTTCTCCTGCTTGAGGCGGTTCTTGCGCGCCTCGATCTGCGACAGCAGCTTGAGCGCGTGCGACTCGCGCGTCTCGTGCACGCCCTGCGCCTGCTCGGCCGCGTTCATCTCCGCTTCCTGCGCGCGCACCTGCGCGGCCGCTTCCTGCGCGGCGGCCTCCGCCTGCGGAAGCGCTTCGCGCGCCCGCGCGAGATCCGCCTCGCGCTCGGCGATCGCCGCGTGCGCCGCCTCGATCGCCGCCTCGCAGCGGCCGCGCTCGTCGTTCGCCTCGGCGATGCGGCGCTGGACCTCCGATTCCTCGCGCGAGATCGCGTCGAGCTGGGCGCCCATGCGGCGGCGGTTCTCGCCGAGGAAGTTGATCTCCTGCTCGAGCGACTGCACTTCCGCGTTGGCGGCGTAGAGCGCGCCCTGCAGCTCCTGCAGCTGGTCCGTCTCCTCGTAGTGCTTGCCGCGCAGCTCCTCGAGGGCGCGCTCGCTCTCGCGCAGCTTCGCCATCTCCGCCTCGAGCGCGACGGTGGCCTTCTGCACGTCGTTGGCGTAGCGGTTGCGCGCCTGGTCGGCTTCGCGCAGGCGCGTGAAGGCGAGCAGGTTCTGGTTCAGGGCGAGCTGCGCCTGCAGCTCCTGGTATTTCGCCGCCACCTCCGCCTGCTGCGCGAGGTGCTCGATCTGCGTGCCGAGCTCGGACTGGATGTCGCCCACGCGCGCCAGGTTCTCGCGCGTGTCCTCGAGGCGCAGCTCGGTCTCGCGGCGGCGCTCGCGGTACTTGGAGACGCCCGCCGCCTCCTCGAGGAACACGCGCAGCTCCTCGGGCTTCGAGGTGATGACGCGCGAGATCATGCCCTGCTCGATGATCGAGTAGGCGCGCGGGCCGAGCCCCGTGCCGAGGAAGATGTCCTGCACGTCGCGGCGGCGCACGTGCTGGCCGTTGATGTAGTAGCTCGATTCGCCGTCGCGCGTGAGCACGCGCTTCACGCTGATCTCCGTGTACGCCGCCCAGGCGCCGCCGATGCGGCCCATGGAGTTGTCGAACACCAGCTCGACCGAGGCGCGCCCCACGGGCTTGCGGTCGGCCGAGCCGTTGAAGATGACGTCCTGCATGTTCTCGCCGCGAAGCTGCTTGGCCGAGGACTCCCCCAGCACCCAGCGCACGGCATCGATGACGTTGGACTTGCCGCACCCGTTGGGACCGACGACCCCTACCAGCTGGCCGGGGACCGCGATGGTGACGGGATCGACGAAGGACTTGAAGCCGGAAAGCTTGACGGAAGTGAGACGCAAGGAACGGGGCTCTTTCAGGAGGCAAACGCCGGGCGCTCCCCTCTGCGGGGACACGCGCCGCCATTCTTGGATAAGTCTTTGTTTTCTCGGTCCATGTTGCAGACGGACCGGTTCGGTAGAATGGCCATTTTACCGAAACGCATCGCCCCGCCAATGGCCCAGGCGTCCAAGGACCTCGAGACCTTCCCCAACCCCAAGCCGGAGCGGGATTTCCTGATCCGCATGCAGATCCCGGAATTCACCTGCCTGTGCCCGAAGACGGCGCAGCCGGACTTCGCGACGCTCTTCCTCGACTATGTCCCCGACGAGAAGTGCGTGGAGCTGAAGAGCCTGAAGCTCTACGTCTGGTCGTTCCGCAACGAGGGCAGGTTCCACGAGGCGGTGGCGAACGAGATCCTCGACGACCTCGTGCGCGCCACCGCGCCGCGGTTCATGCGCCTCACGGCCCGGTTCTTCGTGCGCGGCGGCATCTTCACCACCGTGGTGGCCGAGCACCGCAAGGCCGGCTGGGCGCCCGCTCCCCGCGTGGAGCTCGACGAGCTCCCGCAGGAATCGAGTACCCGCTAGCGCGGGTCCGGCCCGGCAGCCAGCGCAGCCTCGGGCGGTTTCGCAGCGCTGACGAGGCTCGCAGCGATGATGAGCGCCCCGCCGATCCAGTCCCGGAGGCGCAGCACTTCACCGGCGAGGAAGTACGCCGCGAAGGCGGCGATCACGAGCTCGGAGAGCAGGATCACGATCGCGCGGTTCGCGGCCATGCGCGAGAGGCCGTATTGCAGCGAATAGCTCATCGCCACGAGCGACACGCCGATGCCCGCGGCGATCGGCCACGCGGTTCGCAGCCCGTGGGCGACCTGCGCGAAGCTTGCCTGCGCCTGCGGCAGGTGGATGAGGCCCGCGAGCGTCACGCCCGCCCAGATGACGATCGACTTTTCCGCATCGCTCATGGTGTCCAGCCGCCGCACCAGCACGTTGCCCAGCGCGAAGAGGAAGCCCGCGGCCATGCCGAGCCACTCGGCGCGGTTGCGCGGCCACGGGAACCCGAGCTGCGGATGCCAGAGCATCGTCATGGCGCCCGCGAAGGCGAGCGCCATCACGACGAACCCGGTGCGATCGAGCCGCTCGCGCAGCAGCAGGCGCGCGAGCGGCACGGTCCACAACGGCGCGAGGTAGAAGAGCAGCAGCACGCGCATCACCTCGCCTTCGAGCACGCCCAGGACGTACGCGAGGTTGCTCCAGCCGATGGCGAGGCCCATGAGGACCGCCAGGGGGCTCACGCGGCGCGGGATATGGCGACGGAAGATGATGCTGCCGACGACGAGCGCCAGGCCGTAGGTCAGCACGGTCGACGAGATGCCGTCGATGCCCGCGGCGGCGAGCAATCGATAGGGATACCAGACCACACCCCAGAGCGCGGCGCCGGCGAGGAGCGCCCACGCGGGCGCGGAGGGAAGGACCATCGGGGTAATCTAGGCGCCATTCTACCTTCGGGCCTTCGCGCGACATGAGCGCGTTCGCGGTGCTCCACGTCACATCGGTCCCCGGCGGCGGCGTCGATCGCCATATCCGCGACATCGGCCGCGCGAGCCGCCGTCCGCACCTCGTCTGGCATGCGGCTGCGAACGCCGATGCGATCGAGCTGCTGGGCGAGCGGCGCGTGCTGCCGCTCGACGGGCGCAGGGTCGATGCGGAGCCGCACGCGGTCATCGAGTGGTTGCGCGCGCAACGCATCGGCCTCGTGCACACGCATTCCGTCACCACGGAGCCGCGCGAGCGCGCGCGGTGGGTCACGCAGGCGCTCGGCGTGCGCAACATCGTCACGCTGCACGACGTGCTCTTCCTCAGCCGCGACGCCTTCGCGCATGGCCCGGTGCCCGAAGGCGATCCGGCGTGGCTGCGCGACACGTCCGCCTTCATCGGCGCGGCCGCGGCGGTGCTGGCGCCTTCCGAATACCTCGCCGGCGTGGCGCGCCGCCATCTGCCCGGTATCGCGATCGACATCGTGCCGAACGGCTCGGGGCTCGCCTTCACGAACGATGAATTGCCGACGCATCGCGCGTTCGGCACGCCACCGTTCCGCCATGTCGCGGCGGTGCTCGGCATGGTGGGGCCGCACAAGGGCGCGCGCCTGCTCGAGCAGGTCGCCGAGCGCCTCGAGGGCAGCGACATCGGCATCGTCGTGATCGGCTACCTCGACGAATGCAACCTGCCGGGCTGGCATCGCAAGCACCTGTTCGTGCACGGCACCTACCAGGATGCCGAGGTCGCGAGCCTGCTGCGCGCGTACGGGGCGGGCGTGGGCCTCTTCACGAACCAGGTGCCCGAGAGCTTCAGCTACGCGCTTTCGGACCTGTGGGCCGCCGGCGTGCCGGTGATCGTGCCGCCCGGCGGCGCGCTCGGCGAGCGCGTCGCGCGCCACGGCGCGGGATGGCGGCTGCCCGAGAGCTTCACGGCCGCCGACGTGGCAGGCCTGCTGGAGCGCCTCTTCTCCGCCGGCGGCTCGCACGAGCTCGCGCGCGTAAAATCACAGCTCGATGCGAACAATCCCGACCGCGTGCCGTCGCTCCAGGACATGAGCCGCTCGCTCGACGCGCTCTACGACCATTTCGGGATCGAGCCGGGCGCCCCGCTCGAAGCCGGCTCGAACGACGTGCAACGCCTGCTCGCCACCACGCTCGACGGCTCGCTCTTCCGCGCCGAGATGGTGCGCTTCGCCGACGAGATCGCGCAGCTGCGCCAGGGTCTCGACTACGAACGCGGCGAGTACGCGCGGGTCTCACGCGAGATGAAGGAGTGGATCGCCAAGCTCGAGAGCGACGTGGCGGCGCTGCAGGCGCAGCTCGCGGCGCAGGCCGAGGCGCGCAGCGCGGCCGAGACCGCGCTCTTCGAGCAGCGCAACGAGAACCAGCGCGCGCGCGAGGCGCTGCGCGTCTGCCGCGCCGAGCTCGAGGGCGTGCCGCGCGTCCTGCGGCGCCTGTTCCGGAAGAAGCCCCCCGATGCGCGCGGTTGACCTCAGCATCGTCACCTTCCAGCCGGACCTGGCACTCCTGCAGCAGCTTCTCGACAGCCTCGCCGAGCCCGCCACGGCGCCCCTCGAGCGCAACGTCTTCATCCACGACAACAGCGGCGATGCGCGGCTGCTGGAACGCATTCGCGGCCTGCCGCAACTGTCCGATGCGAGCCGCTTCGATCGCGTCGAGATCCACGCCTCGGAGTCGAACGTCGGCTTCGGCCGCGGCCACAACGCGAATGCCGCGCGCGCGGCTTCGCCCTTCTTCTTCGTCCTGAACCAGGATTGCGTCCTCGAGCCCGGCGCGCTGGAGCGGGCCGTGGACACCGCGCTCGCGGCGCCACGCGACGTCGCGGCCTGGGAGCTGCGGCAGATCCCGTACGAGCATCCGAAAAGCTACGATCCCGTGTCGCTCGAGACCGGCTGGGTCAGCGGCGCGGCCACGCTCCTGCGGCGCGAAGCCTTCGATGCGGTGGGCGGCTTCGAGCCGCGCATCTTCATGTACGGCGAGGACGTGGACCTCTCGTGGCGGCTGCGCGCGAACGGCTGGCGGCTCACGTACCAGCCTCGCCTCGCATGCGTGCATCGCACGTACCGCGAAGCCGGCGAAGTGAAGCCCCTGCAGGTCTTCGGCGGCGTGGCGACGAACCTCTGCCTGCGCGCGCGTTTCGGCGGCAGGCTCGCCACGCTGCGCGGCCTCGCCATGCTGGGCGGCGAAATCCTCGCGCCGGGCTCCTTCCCCGGCCGGCGGCGCGGCCTCGTGCGCGCGGGCATGCGCTTCCTCTCGCAGTGGCCGTACTTCGCGCGCTCGCGGGTGCGGCCCACGGCGGACTTCCACCCGGTATTCTCCGGCTGGAGCTACGAGCTGCGGCGCGAAGGCGCGTTCGTCCCGATGCGAAGCCGCCGCGAGCGCGGCGCGCGCGGCGAGCCGCTCGTATCGATCCTCATCCGCACGGTCGATCGGCCCTCCTGGCTGCGCGAGGCGCTCGCATCCTGCGCGAACCAGACGTACGCGAACCTCGAAGTCGTCGTCGTGGAGGACGGGCCGGAGAATTCGCGCGGGATCGTCGACTCGTTTCGCGACCGGCTGCAGGTCCGCTATCACGCCACGGGGCAGCGCGCGGGCCGCGCCCGCGCGGGCAATCTCGCGCTCCAGCAGGCGCGCGGCGAATGGCTGAACTTCCTCGACGACGACGACGTGCTGTTCGCCGACCATGTCGAGGTCCTCGTGGAGGCGGCGACGCGTTCGCGGGCGGCCGGTGCCTATGCGCTCGCGTGGGAGACCTACACCGACGTCGACCGCGACAGCGGGCGCTACCGCGAGGTGCTCCACGTCACGCGCCACCACCAGCCCTTCGATCGCCTCACGCTCTGGCACCACAACTACCTGCCGATCCAGGCGGTGCTGTTCCATCGCCGCCTCTACGAGCGCCACGGCGGGTTCGCCGAGGACATGGAACAGCTCGAGGACTGGAACCTCTGGACGCGCTACACGCTCGACGACGCGCTCGCGATGGTCGCGAAGACCACGTCGAAATACCGCGTGCCGTCGGACGCGCGCGTGGCCGCGGGCCGCCAGGCGCTGCTCGACCGCGCCTACGCCGATGCGCTCGAACGCCAGCGCCGCATGCAGGTCACCTTCTCGCCGCGGGAATTCAGCGAGATGGCCGAGGCGTATGCGCGGCGCCAGACGGTCGTGATGGTGACGCGCGGCGACCTGCGCCGCCTCGTCGGCGCGAGCCGCGTGATGTCGCGCATCGCCTCGTATCGCCCGCTCGCGGGGCGCATGCTGCGCCGGCTGGGCTGGCTGAAATGACCGGACCCAGGCTCGCGTGATGGACCTGCCCGGCCCCGGCCTGCTCTTCGCCTCCCTATTCTTCGGCGTCGTCGGCTTCGCGGCGTTCACGTACGGCAGGAAGCAGGCGCGCTTCAGCGCGATGGTGATCGGCGCGGTCCTGATGGTCTATCCCTATTTCGTGAGCCGCGCGTGGCTGCTGTGGAGCATCGGCCTGGCACTTTGCGCGTCGCTCTACGTGTTCCGGGATTACTAGCGCATGGGCACCCTGGTCGGCCTCCTCGGAAAGAACATCGCCGCGCCGGACGTCGCCACCCGCCTCGCCGACTATCCGGGTCTTCGACCCGAGCAGGGTGGCTCCGCGCCGGAGGCCGGCGTCGAAGCCGTGAGCTACCTGCGCAGCGCGCAGGACGGCCTGCTCATCAAGCTCTCGGCCGCGGGCGAGATCCTCGCGATCTTCATGATGAGCGACGGCAAGGACGGATGCTCGGAGTTCCGCGGCGAACTGCCCGGGCGCCTCAACTTCGCGGCGGAGCCGGAGGATGCGATCCGCGCGCTGGGCACGCCCGCCTCGCGCAAGCCCGAGGGCACCTTCGGCGGCCATCGCCTGGGAGAGCTGCTGCGCTTCGACTGGCCGACCCATTCCGTGCACATCCAGTTTCGCGCGGACCACGACGGCATCGACCTGGTGACCGCGATGATCGCGCGCGTCGTGCCGGGACGCAGCCGTACCTGAGCCCCAGCCCGGCTCGCGAGCGCAGCGTCACTTCCGAAGCGCGTCGAGCATCGCCAGGAAGTCCGCCGGCGCATCGCGCTCGAAGGAAACGCGTTTCCCCGTGCGCGGGTGCGTGAAGCCCAGCGTTCTCGCGTGCAGCATCGTGCGCGGCGCCTCGATCCTGGCGCCCGGGTAGTCGCGGATGTAGACGCGCTCGCCCACGAGCGGATGGCCCAGCTCGGCGAGGTGGATGCGGATCTGGTGCTGGCGGCCGGTCTCGAGCCGGCACTCGACCAGCGTGGCGTCGCGCAACGCCTCGATCGGCCGCACGTGCGTCACCGCGCGGCGCGCTTCCGGCGGCGGGTTTCCGCGGGCATGCCGGTAGTGGCCGAACGAGCCGCGCAGCCCATCCCCGCGATCGGGCAGGAGCTGCGTGTCGATGTCGGCCTCGCGAACCGTACCCTGCGCGATGGCGTGATAGACGCGGTCGATGTCGTGCGCGCGGAATTGCGCCGCCAGGATGCGCTTCGCATCCGCGGTGCGCGTGAAGACGACGAGGCCGCTGGTGTCCCGGTCGAGGCGGTGCACGATGCCGAGCCCCGTGTCCCTGGCGCGTCCGGCCATCCGGCGCAGCAACGCGCGCGTGTGCTCGACGAGCGTTTCCTTGTTGCCGGCTTCGTCCTCGACGGTCAGCAGCCCCGCGGGCTTGTCGACGACCACGACGTCGCGGTCCTCGTGGACGATCGCGCTCGCCGCGAGCGGCCCCCGCGCGAGCCGGGGCGCGCCTTCATCCACGACGACCGCCGCATCAACCGGAACGCGCGCCGCCGGGTCGAGGCAGCGCTCGCCATTCACGCTCACGCGTCCGTCGCTGCACAGCTTGCGGGCGCGCGACCACGACACGCCGGTGCGCTCGCGAACGACCGCGGCGAGCGTGGGCGCGAGCGTCGTCACGGCAGCGCTATCGGCCGCCGCCCTTCACGAAATCGAGCGCGGCGCGGAAGAGCTCCGCGTCCTGCGCGTATTCCGCCGCATCGGCGCGGTCGATCTGGACCCATTCCTTCGTGATCGGCATGCCGGCGGGCTGGAACGGAACCACGTTGGCCCTCGAGAATTGCAGCTCCCGCGCCGTCGCCGCCGGAAGGCGCAGGCCGACGCCGTTGCCGCTGATGCACGCGAACATGCGGTCGTTCACGAAGTAGCCGTCGAGCCCGCCGATCTTCTTCGTCGTGACGCCCGGAAGCGCGAGCAGCACCGCATCGATCTGCGCCTTGCGCCCGGGCGTGCCCTTGTCGTTGCTCATGGATGCCCTCGCCGTCCTTGGAACGGCAATTGTAGTTGCCGTGGGCGCCGCGCAGGTGAACGGCCGTGTCCTAGGCCGGCGGCGCAGGCGACAAGCGGCCGAAGGCCGATGTCTGGCGGTCCAGCAGCGTGCCCGCCGCCGTGCGCTCGATGAAATACGCGGCAAGCCCCGAGCGCTGCGCGAGCTCGAAGCCCTCGCGGGGGCCCAGCACCATGAGCGCGGTCGCCATCGCATCGGCGTTCGCGCAGCCGGCAGCCGCGACGGTCACCGAGGTGAGCGTGTGATGCACCGGCTCGCCGCTCGCCGGGTCGATCTCGTGGCAGTAGCGGCGTCCCGCGCGGTCGAAGTAGATGCGATAGTCGCCTGACGTCGCGAGCGCCATGTCGGGCAGGCCGACGATGCGGCGCGGCCTGCGCGGTCCGTCCTGCGGTTCCTCGATGCCGACGCGCCAGGCCTCGCCCGCCACGTTGCGGCCGCGCGCGCGCACCTCGCCGCCCAGCTCCACCACGTAATCGCGGATGCCGAGCGCCTCGAGCGCCGCGGCCGCGCGATCGACGCCGTAACCCTTGGCGATGCCGGAAAGATCGACGTACATGCCGCCGTGCGCCTTGCGGACGGTGCGCGCGCGCGGATCGAGCTCGAGCAGGCCGAAACCGACCCTTTGCCGCAGCGCCGCGAGCTCGTCCCTCGCCGGGATGCGCCGGTCCTGCTTCGGCCCGAATCCCCACGCGTTCACCAGCGGCCCCGCGGTCACGTCGAACGCGCCCGCGCTCGCGCGGCTCACGCGCTGCGCCGTATCGAGCACCTCGAACGTTTCCTGCGAAAGCGCGAGCGCGCCACGTTCGCCGTGGCGGTTGAGCGCCGAGAGCTCCGAATCCTGCCTGAAAGTGGACATGCGCCGGTCGACCGAGGCGATCGCGTCGTCGACGGCGCTGCGTGCCGCCTCGCGCAATCCAGTCTCCGCGAGCGGGGCGAGGAATGCCACGTTATAGCGGGTGCCCATCGCATCGCCGCGAAAGCGGAATTCGCCCGGGCCGCGCGGATCGGCCTTCAACCGGGCCAGACCGCCCGCGCCGAGGCCGGCCACGCCGCCCACGACGAGCGCGGCCTTGAGAACATTGCGCCGCCCCAGGTTCACGCCGCTCATTGCATCCGCGCGTCCCTGAGGACGCCCCCGTCGAGCGCCACCATGTCGGGCTTGATCTGCGCGAACGGCAGCACCTTGCCGCCATTCTCGCGCGCGAAGGCCCGGGCGTCGGACTCCTTCGCGAAGGCGCCGAGCGTCGGGCCCATCGAGCCGTTCTTGCGGCTGCCGGCGACGTAGAAGGCCGCGCGCGCGTCGATCCAATGGCCCTGCGGCTTGTCCCACGACGTTTGCGCCATGTCCTGCGTATAGACGGCCACGACGTGCTTCTCCTGCTCCGGCGCGAGCAGCGCCGAGAGCAGCTCCACGGTGTCGCAGAAGACGTCGGGCGGCCCGCGGTCGTACAGGATCTGTCCCTTCGGTCCCGGGAAATCGGCGATGAGCATGCCGTCCATCGAGCAAATGGCGCCTTCGGCCAGGTCCGCGGCATTCGGTGCCACCGCGGGCGCGCACGCGGCGGCGAGCGCGACGATGCCGCCGCACACGGCGCGGCGCAACGCATTCACTTTCATTTGAACCTCCAGCTGGCGATGCCGAGCGGCACCGCGATCCAGGCGAGCAGGGCCGCGCCCTGCACGAACGGGCTCGCGAGCGACGGCGGCACGACGGCGGCGAGGCCGTAGAGGCGCGCCACGTCGGCGAACCCGAAGATGTTGACCATGCGGAACGCGTCCGCGGGGTTGAGCAGCAGCATCGCCGGCACCACGTCCGAGGCGAGCCGCCCGCCCAGCGCGACGAGGAGCGCGAGCACGGCGAGGTCGTAGACGAGCACGAGGCCGAACCACGACACGATCGCCAGGCCGCTCGCGGCGATGCGGCTCGCGGCGACGACCGACACGAGCACCGACAGGCTCAGGAACGCGAGGCCCAGGCCCAGCGCGCTCGCCATGAACGCCGCGTAGTGCGCGAAGGCGGCGGCGCCGAAGCGCGCGCCGAGCAGCACGCCGACGATCCCGAAACCGGCCACGGTCGAAGCGGCGAGTGCCGCGGCGAGCCCGAGGTACTTGCCGAGCAGCAGCTCGAAGCGCGTGACCGGCATCGACAGCAGAAGTCCGAGCGAGCCGCGCTCGCGCTCGCCCACGATGGCGTCGTAGCCGAGCATGAGCGCGATGAGCGGCACGAGGTAGATCACCAGGCTCACCAGGCTCGCGATCGTGACGTCCGCGCTGCGAAGCCCCACGGCCCCCTGCTGCGCCGCGCCGAAGTAGGCGATCGCGAGGGCGAAGATGGTGAAGACGGCGGCCACCGCGAGCGTCCAGCGGTTGCGGATGCGATCCTGGAATTCCTTCGCCGCGATGCTGGCGATGGGACGGATGTCGACGTCGAGCCTCATCGGGAAGCGCTCCGGTAACCGAGGAAGACGTCCTCGAGCGTGGGCTCCTTCACGTGCACGTCGAGGAGCCGGGCGCCCAGGCCCGTGAGCGCCGCGAGCACGGCGACCTTGAGGCCACGCGTGCAGCGGAAGGTCGCCACGCCGCCCGCCATGCGTGGCGGCTCGATCACCAGCCCGCCCAGCCGGCGGACGAGCTCCGCTTCGCCGCCGTCCTGCATGCGCACCTCGAAGCCGAGCGGCAGGTCGAGCGCATCGCGCAGCGCCTGCACCGTGCCCGTCGCCTGCAGCCTGCCGCCGCTCATGAGCGCCAGCCGATCCACGCGCTGCTCGACTTCCGCGAGCACGTGCGAGGTGAGCACGACGGTGACCCCCTGCGCGCGCATCCCGGCCAGGATCGTGTAGAAGTCGCATACGCCCGAGGGGTCCAGGCCGTGCGTGGGCTCGTCGAGGAAGAGGATGCGCGGCCGCCCGAGCAACGCCTGCGCGAAGAGCAGCCGCTGCGCCATCCCCTTCGAATACTGCTTCACCGGGCGGTGCATCGCGCCGGCGAGGCCGACGCGCTCGAGCAGGCCCGGGCCCGCCTTCGCGTCCGCCCCCTTCAGGCGCGCGAAGAACCGAAGCGTCTCGAGGCCCGTCAGGTTCGGATAGAGCGACGCCGACTCGGGCATGAAGCCGATCGCGCGGCGCACGTCGCGGAAGCGCGGGCCGTGCGCCGACTCGCCCGCGATCGTGATGGTGCCCGCGTCCGGGCGTTCGAGGCCGAGCATCAGCTTGAAGAGCGTGCTCTTGCCCGCGCCGTTGTGGCCGATGAGTCCGATGGACTCGCCCGCGGCGATGTCGAGGCCCACGCCGTCGACGGCGCGCACGGCGCCGAAGTGCCGGCGCACGCCGCGGATTTCAATGAGGTTGCGGCTCAAGCCAGCGCCTCCAGTCGGGGTAATGCGGGGTCATTCGCGGCCGCGCGTCCACGATGCTCGGGCTGCGCAGGATGGGGAACGCCTGCCCCACGACGCGCAGGGCGTGCACGGCGGGGCTCGCCAGCAGCAGGCGCGCCATGGGGTACTTCCACGTGAGGCGGTCGACGAGGTCGTTGGCCTCGTAGGGCACGTCGCCCACGCCGTTCGCATCGGCGTCCCAGCCGAGGTAGTTGCTCCAGAAATTGCCCTCGCGCTCGCCCCACGGCTGGTCGCGCGTGGCCACGTAGCGGACCTGCTCGCGGTTGTCGATGAAGTCGTTGCCGTCGACCGTGTTGCGATACGAGCCCGCGGCCACGTGCGCGCCGGTCGCGTTGCCCGCGATGACGTTGCCGCGGATCACGTTGCGCTCGGCGTCGTAGATGAAGAAGCCGCGGCCGTTGCCCGCCACGATGTTGTTCTCGATCACCGAGTCCTGGATCGTGCGCAGCATGATCCCGTGGTCGGAGTTGTTCCACGCGCGGTTGTTGCGCACCACCTGGTCGCGCACTTCCATCAACGCGAGCCCGCCGCGGTTGTTCCAGGAGTCGTTGCCCTCCCACACGTTGTGGTAGGAGTTCATGTAGTGCGTGCCGTAGCGCACGTGGTGGATGCGGTTGGCCACGAAGCGCGCGTGGTGCGAGACGTCCACGTAGATGCCGTCGCGGGTGAAGCAGATCTCGTTGCCCTCGATGACGGCGCGCTCGCTCCCGTAGAGCTGGATGCCGTTGCCGCGCTGCGGCGAGGGATGGTCGCGCTTGCCGGTGATGAGGTTGCCGCGCACCTCGACGTCGTCCGCGTTGATGATCCACACGCCGAAGAGCGTGTTGGCGAGCGTGTTGGCGCGCACGACCGCGTGGTGCGCGCCCTTCTCGACGAAGACGCCGGCATTCTGCGCGTTGAGGTCGTCGCCGCTGTCGCGCAGGATGAACCCCTCGATGGTCACGCCGGGCGACTTCACGCGGATCACGTCGCCCGTGCCGCCGGCGCTCAGGGTCGGCCGGCCGATGCCGTGCAGCGTGAGGGGCTTCGCCACGACGAGGCGCTCGCTGTACTGGCCGCGCTCCACGTCGATCGTGTCGCCCGGCGCGGCGCGCTCGATCGCCTGCGCGATGCTCGCGCCCGGATGCACGGTCCATTCCGCCGCGAAGGCGGGCGAAGCGGCCAGCACGGCGATGGCGAGGAGCCGGCTCAGTGCAGCCATTGAAGGCTCTCCAGGCGGCCCAGCAGGCCGAGCACGCCCGCCGAATGCAGCACGGCGAAGAGGAGCGCGCCGACCACGAGGTTCTTCGTGGCGACGTAGGCGAGGATGTCCGCGCGCGTGCCCGGCCGGAAATCGCGGCCCCACCAGCGGCCCTCCTTGATCCACGGCAGGTGCACGAGGCGGCTCGCCACCTCGTAGATGCTCCAGCCGACCCACCAGCCGATCACCGATGCCGGCCCGATGCGGCCCGTGCCCGAGAGGAGCCACGCGATGGTCACCGCGACCGCGAGCCCGATGCCGGCGGCCTTGAACATGCCCTGGCGGCCCGCGAAGCCCGCGCTCCACGGCAGCAGGTGGAACTTGGCTTCCTCGAAGAGCCAGCGCGCCCGCCCGAAAGCCGGATGCGCGACCGGCAGCGGCGCGAGTTGCGGCCCGGCCGCCGGACGGGCCGGAACGATCGGAATCACGCGCACCGGCGTGAAATAGCCGTTGGCCCCGATGGGCGTGAGCGGCAGCCCCGCCTTCTGCCGGTGCTTGCGCTCCTTCGCGAGCGGCGGGCAGGCGTGGTCGTCGTAGTAGAGCACCTGGCATTCGAGGCACAGCAGGCATTCGCGCGGATCGATGCGCCCGACATTGTCGATCGCCATCGAGCCGCAGCCCTTCTGGCACGCATGGCAGCTGTCGCACTCGGATTTGCGCTTGAGCGCGAAGTTGCGGAAGGTCGACGGAATCGCGAGGCCCGCGCCGAGGGGGCACAGGTACTTGCAGAACGGCCGCTCCGAGAGCATCGCCCACACGAGCAGCGTTCCCCAGAAGACCACGTACGGCCACGTGCGGTGGAAGACGCCCACGAGGAACGTCGTCTTGAACGGCTCGACCTCGGCGAGCTTCTCCGCGGTGCCCATCGAGTGGAACGACACGGCCAGCAGCGCCGCGAAGATGCCGTATTTCACCCACTTGAGCCGGTCGTGCCAATGCTTCGGCAGCGCGAACTGCAGGCGCTTCAGGCCGATCGCGCCCGCCAGCTTGTAGGCCACCTCGGAGAGCGCTCCGTAGGGGCAGAGCCAGCCGCAGAAAAGGCCGCGCCCCACGAGGAACACGGCGACGATGATGAACCACCAGAAGACGAAGACGAACGGGTCCGAGAGGAAGAGCTGCCAGTCCCAGCGGAAGAGGATCGAGTGGAACCACGTGAGCACCTGCGTCACGCTCGGCTGCGCCTTCAGGTAGAACCCGATGAAGCCGATCGACACGGCCCACAACGCGTAGCGCGGCCAGTGGATCCAGCGGTAGTCCTTGTGGCTCGCGCGGCGCGCGAGCCGGTCGCGCAGGGCGTAGAGCACGGCGGCTGCGAGCAGCACGAGCGCGAAGGCGGCGATCTGCCACGCCTTCGCGCGCCAGACGGGCGCCCATGCCGCCTCGGGTTTCGCGACGTGCGGGCGGCCGCCCTCGAGCATGCGCTCCGGCAGCCAGTACTCGCGCTCGAAGTTCTCGAACGTCTTGGAGCCCGTCTGCTTGTCCACGCGGTTGGCGAGGAACACCAGCCGCCACGGGTAGGCCGCGCTGAACGCGGCATCGCGCACGATGAAGATGCCCGATTCGCGCACGCGCGGCGCGCCGAGCGCCTCGATGCCGTAGAGGTTGAGGTAATCGCGGTCGCGGAAGGTGAAGCTGTCGTGATCCTGCTTCACCTGGATGCGATCGAAGATGCCGCCGCGCACGAAGGCCGAGCCCTTGAACGATGCGACGCCGCTCGCCGCGATGAAGATCGCGTGCTCGCCGGGCTTGAGATCGCGCAGCAGCCGCTCGTAGCCGGCATCCCCCAGCACGCTGCGCCCGACGTCGGGCGCCACGAGGTCGCCGAAGTACATGTCGATGTACGGCTCGCCGTTCTCGACCATGCCGAGCTCGGACGGATGCACGGTGAGGCGCTCGATGCTGCCTTCGTCGAGCATCGCGCTCCACGGCATGCGGCCGTGGAAAGGCGCGAGCTTCGCGGCGGGACGCGCCACGGCCTTCACGATGCCCACCTCGCGCGCGACCTCGTAGGCGCTGCGCATGATCGCCTGGTTCTCGGCGAGCACCGTGACGGTCGCGCCGCTGATCGCGTCCACGCCGTCGGCATCGTCTCCCGACGCGCCCTTGCCGATACGCACGGCGTCCGATGCGAGGCGGCCCACATACTGGCGCACGAAGCGGACGAGCGCGTCCTCGGGAATGCCGACCAGCAGGATCGGCTCGGAGTGCTTGAGCACCTTCACGCCGGCGATGCGCCCGGCCGTGTCCATGCCGACCAGCGTCACCAGCGGCTTGCCGGAGTAACCGGGGATCTCCGCGATGTCGGTCGAGAGGAACACGTAGCCGGCGAGGGCGCGCTGCGCGCCCTGGCCGCGCCAGGCCTCGACGTAAGGCGGATTGCCCTTGCGCAGCGAGAAGCCGTCCGCCGCCGGCAGCACCTCGCGGCACGGCGCGTACGCGCACAGGTCGGGATCCGTGTGCAGCTTCCCGGGAAGGGCCGCCTCGTAGGCGCCCGCCCAGGCGCCGACGGAAAGCATCAGCGCCCAGGCGAACAGCAGGACTTTCACGCTTCGACGATCATCCGGCCGCGCATCTCGAGGTGGAGGGCGTGGCAGAAGTGCGTGCAGTAGTACCAGAACACGCCGGGCTTGCCGGCCTTGAACGTGGCCGAAGCGGTCTGCTGCGGGTTGACGATGAAGTTCACGTCATGGCCCTGGAGCCCGAAGCCGTGCGTGAGGTCCTCGATGCTGTCGAGGTTGGTCACGATCACGGTCACCTCGTCGCCCACCTTCACGGTGAACTCG
Organism: Usitatibacter sp.; assembly: GCA_035719385.1. Lineage (GTDB taxonomy): Bacteria > Pseudomonadota > Gammaproteobacteria > Burkholderiales > Usitatibacteraceae > Usitatibacter. The sequence goes on along the minus strand of DASTGG010000182.1, from coordinate 7,648 downwards.
GGGATGCTGTACATCGGCGCCACCGCCGCCATGTGCACCGTGACCTTGCGGCCGTTGCGCTCGATGCGCGACTCCTTCATGTCCTTGATGCCGTGCGGGAACTCGTCGAGCGAATAGATCTGCTTCGTCTTCAGCACGTCGCGGCGGATCATGATGGCGTCGTGCGGCTCGGGATACGCCGTGTGGTCGTGGATGAGCCGCATCTTCGAGCCGGTGATGTCGATGAGCTGCTCGGTCTCGACGTGCAGCGGCCCCACGGGCAGGAAGCGGTCCTTCGAGAACTTGTTGCCCGAGTTGTAGTACTTGCCGTCGGCTTCCTTCGTCTCGCCCATGGACGTGTAGCCGTGGCCCGGCTGGTAGTGCACGTCGATGCGGTCGAGGATGGGCTTCACGCTCTTGTCGCCCTGGAACTGCCGGATCGCCGCGTCGATGTTCCACTTCACGATGGCGCTGTCGAGGAAGAGCGTCGTGTACGCGTTGCCCTTGCCGTCGAACGCGGTGTGCAGCGGGCCCAGGCCCACCTCGGGCTCGGCGACGACCGTGTCGCGCTCTTCCTTGAGGCCGCCCTCGAACCACTTGAGCACGCGCTCGTGCTCGATGACGGTGCACGTGGGAGAGAGCTTGCCGGAGCAGACGAAGAACTTCCCGTCGGGGCTCATGTTCACGCCGTGCGGGTTCTTGGGCACCGGGACGTAGCACACGAGCGCCGTCTTCGGATCCTTGTTGGCCTCGCGCGTGCCGTCCACGACGGGGACCTTCGAGCTGCCGACGGTGAACGTCCTGCCCGCCTTGACCGCCGCCTCGATGCGCGCGATGTTGAAGAAGACGCACGCGTCGCGCTCGAGCGACATCATCTCGGCGAACATCATGCCGTTCTCGTTGTTGTACTGGTTCGTCGCGGCGAGCTTGCCGTCATAGGAGGTCGCGCACAGGTCCATGTTGCCGTCGATCTTCACCTGCCAGCGGATCTCCATGGTTTCCGCATCGACGCAGGTGAAGAGGCACGCGTACTTCTTCGCGTCCTTCATGTCCGCGGCCTTCGTGGAGAACGGGATGTGGAACTCCGCGCCGCAGAAGACGCGCGTCGTGTGGTTGACCTTCGGGTCGACCGGGTCGCGCTTGTCGGGGAAGATGCCGTGGAAGCCCTGCACGTTGGGGATCTCGGTGATCCGGTCGCACTCGAGGTAGTCGCCGCGGATGCGCGCCATGCGCGAGTTGAGCTTGTCGTTCACCCAGAAGTACTTGCCGTCGTAGGTGCCGTCGGTGTACGAGCCGTGCACGTGGTGCGTGTCGCCGGTGTGGAACCTGAGCGAGCCGTCGGGCTTCGTGCCGAGGATCTTCTTCGACTCGTTGGTGATGCCCCAGCCCACCATCGGGTCCACGTTGAAGACGGGGATGCGCTTGATCGTGCGGCCGGAGGGCACGCCGAACACGCGCATGTCGCCGGAGTGGCCGCCGCTGGACAGCAGGTAGTAATCGTCGAGCTGCCCCGGCGGCACGTCGCCGTTGGCGCGCGCCTCCGCGGCCGCGGCCGCCTGCGCGGAGCCCACGGCATCGCCCCCGCCCCTGGCACACGCGCCCAGCGTGCCGGCCACGCCGGCGCCGGCGAGCCCCGCGAGCGCCGTGCCGATGAACGTCCGGCGGCTCGTACTCTGCGGAAGTGGTTGGTCGTCCCCGGGACGGTCGTTGCGCGAATCCATTCCAATCCTCATGCGTTTGTCGAGCTTCGATGAAAACATTCCCGGCTCGTGCGTCTTTTGAGGAAAGTCAAAAGAGGTATTGGATATGCATCTTTTAATGGCGATGAGGTAAGCGCGCCCCCGGCCCTTATAATCCCGCGATGGATCGCGATACTCCTCCCGCCGGGCTCGCGTTCACCGGCGAGCGCTTCGTCCCGGGCACCCGCGGCGAGATCTGGATCGAGCACTGGCATCGCTACCACTTCGCGACGCGCTGGGCCGCGGGCCGGCGCGTGCTCGACATCGCATGCGGCGAGGGTTACGGCTCCGCGCTGCTCGCGCGCAACGCCGCGCACGTCACCGGCGTCGATGTCTCGCGCGAGGCGATCGAGCACGCGAGGCAGGCCTACCGCGACCTGGCGAACGTCGAGTTCCGCGAAGGCTCGTGCACGCGCATTCCCCTCCCCGACGGCAGCGTGGAGCTCGTGGTGTCGTTCGAGACGCTCGAGCACATCGCCGCGCAGGAAGCGTTCCTCGACGAGGCGGCGCGCGTGCTGTCGCCCGGCGGCGTGCTGCTCCTGTCGTGCCCCAACAAGCTCGAGTACAGCGACAAGCGCGGGTTCAGCAACGAATTCCACGTGAAGGAGCTCTACCGCGCGGAGCTCGAGGCGCTCGTGCGCGGCCGCTTTCCCCATTGCGACTGGTACGGCCAGCGGCCGACGTTCTATTCCGTCATCGCGCCCGAGCGGGCGGCGCCGTGGGCCGCGCAGCTGGTCGAGGTGAGCGAATCGGAGCCGCGCGAGGCTTCCGACCGCCTTTCGAGCCCGATGTACTTCCTGCTCGCGGCGAGCCGCGAACGCGGCGCCCTGGCTCCCGTGGCGCCTCTCCTGTCGGTGTTCGCGGACCGGGACGATTGGGTCTATCAGGACTACGGGAAGGTCATGAAGGACCTGAACCACCACGCCGCGCTCAACAAGGCGCTCCAGGCCGAGATCGCCGCGCGCGACGCGGAGCTCCAGCGCCGCCGCGGCTGGCGCGCGTGGTGGCGCTTCCCGCTCGAGCGGCTGGGGCTGCTGAAATAAATGGGGTCAGACTCCATTTCGCGGAATTCAGGTTCAGCTTCGGCCGGAGAACCTGAATTCCGTGAAATGGAGTCTGACCCCATTAATCAGGCCTCTATAATTGGCGGATGAACCCCCGCCTCGGCCTGCTCCATCCCTACCCGTTCGAGAGACTGCGCGCGCTGCTCGCGGGCGTGCGCCCGCCCGCCGGGCTGCGGCCCATCAGCCTGGGGCTGGGGGAGCCGCAGCATCCGACGCCGCAATTGATCAAGAACGCGGTCGTGGCGAGCCTCGACGGCCTCGCGCGCTATCCGGCCACGCTCGGCATGCCGGAGCTGCGCGAGGCGATCGCGCAATGGCTCGTGCGCCGGCATGGGCTCGCGGCGCTGGACGCGGAACGCCAGGTCATCCCGGTTTCCGGCAGCAAGGAAGCGCTGTTCGCCATCGCGCAGGCGGTGCTCGACCCGGCCGAGACGGACGCGCTGGTGCTCTGCCCCAACCCGTTCTACCAGATCTACGAAGGCGCGACCCTGCTCGGCGGCGCCAGGCCTCATTTCGTCAACGCGACGGCGCGCAACGGCCTGCGTGCCGACTGGGAATCGATCCCCGAGTCGGCGTGGGAGCGCGTGCGCCTGGTGTACGCCTGCTCGCCGAACAATCCGACGGGACGCGTCATGTCGCGCGACGAATGGCGCCTGCTCTTCGAGCGCGCGGATCGGCACGGCTTCGTGATCGTCGCCGACGAGTGCTACAGCGAGCTGTATTTCGATGAATCGGCCGCGCCCGTGGGCGCCCTGCGCGTGGCCCAGGAGACGGGGCGCGTCGACTACGCCAACCTCGTGGTCCTGGGCTCGCTCTCGAAGCGCTCCAGCGCGCCGGGCCTGCGCTCCGGCTTCGGGGCCGGCAGCCGCGAGATCCTCGAGCGCTTCGTGCACTACCGCACCTACCAGGGCGCGGCGCTCAGCAACACGATGCAGGCCGCCTCGATCGCCGCGTGGAAGGACGAGGCGCACGTGGTCGAGAACCGCCGCATGTATCGCGAGAAATTCGCGACGTTCTACGAGCGCGTGAACCCGGCGCTGCCGCTCGCGTGGCCCGACGCGGGCTTCTACTACTGGGCCGCGGTGCCGGGCGGCGACGACACGGCGTTCACGCGCGACCTCTTCGAGCGCACCCACATCACGGTCCTGCCCGGCAGCTACATCTCGCGCGAGGCGCACGGCGAGAACCCGGGACGCGGCTTCGTGCGCATGGCGCTGGTGTCCACGGTGGAAGACGCGGCGGAAGCTGCGGACCGAATCGCGGCATTCGTGAAGGATTGGGCCCCGGCCTGCGCCGGGGTGACGACTCCAGGCTGAACATGAACGACATGCCCACACCCCTGCAATCCCTCATCGAAGACGCGTGGGAGAAGCGCGCGGAGCTCTCGCCTTCCACCGCCCCTGCCGGCATCAAGGACGCGGTCGCGAAGGTGCTCGCCGAGCTGGACGCGGGCCGCCTGCGCGTGGCCGAGAAGAAGGCCGCCGACTGGGTCGTCCACCAGTGGGTCAAGAAGGCCGTGCTGCTCTCGTTCCGCCTGCGCGACAACGAGATCATGCAGGGCGGCTACACGCACTACTTCGACAAGGTCGATTCCAAGTTCTCGCGCTTCACGCAGGCCGACTTCGCCGCGGGCGGCTATCGCGTGGTGCCGCCGGCGGCCGCGCGCCACGGCGCCTTCATCGCGAAGAACGTGGTCCTCATGCCCTCGTACGTGAACGTCGGCGCCTACGTGGACGAAGGCACGATGGTGGACACGTGGGCCACGGTGGGCTCGTGCGCCCAGATCGGCAGGAACGTGCACCTGTCCGGCGGCGTGGGCATCGGCGGCGTGCTCGAGCCGCTGCAGGCCAACCCCACGATCATCGAGGACAACTGCTTCATCGGCGCGAGGAGCGAGATCGTCGAGGGCGTCATCGTCGGCGAGGGCTCCGTGGTGTCGATGGGCGTGTACATCGGCCAGAGCACGAAGATCTACAACCGCATGACGGGCGAGGTGACCTACGGCCGCGTCCCGCCCGGCTCCGTGGTCGTCTCGGGCAACTTGCCCGGGCATGACGGCCGGTATAGTCTCTATTGCGCGGTCATCATCAAGCAGGTCGACGCGAAAACGCGCGCCAAGACCGGCATCAACGAGCTGCTGCGCGGCGACTAGGAGAGGCGCCACCATGTTCATCGACAAGCTGCTGCAGCTCATGGCCGAGAAGAAGGCATCGGACATCTTCATCTCCGCCGGCTCGCCCATCAGCATCAAGATCCAGGGCAACATCATGCCGGTCAATCCGCAGCCCATGGATGCGGAGATGTGCCGCAAGATCTGCTACGAGATGCTCACGCCGCAGCAGATCGAGGGCTTCGAGCGCGACCACGAGCTCAACTTCTCGAAGCCGGTGCCGGGCCTGGGCAACTACCGCATCAACATGTTCTTCCAGAAGGGCGCGATCTCGTGCGTGATCCGCTTCATCACCGCGGACATCCCGAAGATCGAGGACCTCAAGCTGCCCCAGGTGCTGAACTCGCTCGTGATGGAGAAGCGCGGGCTCATCCTCGTCGTGGGCGCGACGGGCTCGGGCAAGTCCACGACGCTCGCCGCGATGCTCGACTACCGCAACTCGATCCAGGCCGGCCACATCCTCACCATCGAGGACCCGGTCGAGTTCGTGTTCACGCCGAAGAAGTCGATCGTGAACCAGCGCGAGGTGGGCAACGACACCCGCAGCTTCCACGACGCGCTGCGCAATGCCATGCGCCAGGCGCCCGACTGCATCCTCATCGGCGAGATCCGCGACCTCGAGACCATGCGCATGGCGCTCACCTACGCGCTCTCGGGCCACCTGTGCCTCGCCACGCTGCACGCCAACAACGCCTACCAGGCGATGAACCGCGTGATCAGCTTCTTCCCGCTGGAAGTGCGCCCGATGCTGCTGCAGGACCTGTCGGTATCCCTGAAGGCGGTGATCTCGCAGCGCCTGGTGAAGACGGTCGAGGGCGGCCGCACGCCGGCGGTCGAGGTGCTCCTCAACACGCGCAACATCCAGGAGCTCATCGAGAAAGGCGAGGTCGGCGAGATCAAGGAGGCGATGGAGAAATCCATGTCGCCCGGCTCCCAGACCTTCGAGCAGGACCTCTTCCGCCTCGTGCGGCAGGGGCGCGTCTCCACCGAGGAGGCGCTCGCGAACGCGGACTCGGCGACGAACCTCGGCCTGCTGCTCGGCAACTCCGGCATCATGCCCGCCATGGCCGACCGCGCGAAGACGCCGGGCGCCGCGGTGCGCCCCGGCGGCCCGTCCTTCGACGCGTTCAAGATCAGCGAGGAGTCGGAAGAGAAGTTCTGAGCCGGGCGCCGCGAACCGGCAGGGCGCTACGATTTTCCCCATGAAGAACGAAACCCTCGAGCTCGCCAAGGCGCTCATCGCGCGCAGATCGATCACGCCCGCGGACGCAGGCTGCCAGCAGCTCATCATCGACCGGCTCGTGCCGCTGGGCTTCACGCCCGAGGTGTTCGCCTGCGGCGAGGTGACCAACCTGCTGATCCGCCACGGAACGTCCACGCCCCTCGTGGTGCTTGCGGGCCACACGGACGTGGTGCCGCCCGGTCCGCTCGAGAAGTGGCACACCGATCCCTTCGTGCCGACAGTGCACGACGGCAAGCTCTTCGGGCGCGGCGCGGCCGACATGAAGACGTCGGTCGCGGCCTTCGTGACCGCGGCCGAGCGCTTCGTGCGCGAGCACCCCGATCATCCGGGCTCGCTCGCGCTGCTCATCACCTCCGACGAGGAAGGCCCGTCGGTGGACGGCACCGTGCGCGTCGTCGAGGAGATGAAGCGCCGCGGCGAGGGCATCGATTACTGCATCGTGGGCGAGCCTTCGTCGGCGAAGGTCTTCGGCGACACGATCAAGAACGGACGGCGCGGGTCGCTCACCGCGCGCCTCGTCGTGCACGGCGTGCAGGGCCACGTGGCCTATCCGCTCCAGGTGAAGAACCCGGTGCACCTCGCCGCGCCCGCGCTGGCGGAGCTCTCCACCACCGATTGGGACAAGGGCAACGAATACTTCCCGCCCACGTCGTTCCAGGTCTCCAACATCCACGCCGGCACCGGCGCGCAGAACATCACGCCCGGGGCGCTGCAGGTGGACTTCAATTTCCGCTTCTCCACGGAGAGCACGCCCGAGGGCCTCAAGTCGCGCGTGAAGCAGGTCCTCGATGCGCACGGGCTCGAATACGACATCGACTGGGTCGTCGGCGGCAAGCCCTTCCTCACGCGGCGCGGGCGCCTCGTCGAGACGCTGAGCCGCGTCATCCACCGGGTTTCCGGCGTGACGCCCGAGGTCAACTGCACCGGCGGCACTTCCGACGGGCGCTTCATCTTCGACATCTGCCCCGAGGTGGCCGAGTTCGGGCCGTGCAACCGCTCGATCCACAAGGTGAACGAGGCCGTCGCCCTCGACGAGATCGAGCCGCTCGCCGAGGTCTACCGGCTCTGTGTCGCGGAGCTGCTCGGCGTGAAATGACCGCGCGCCGGACCGTGCGCGCGCTCCTCGAGGAGACCGTCGAACGGTTCGAGCAGGCGGGACTCGGGTACGGGCACGGCACGACGAATGCCGTCGACGAGGCCGCGTGGCTCATCCTCCACGCGCTGGGCCATCCGCTGAACGAGCTGCATCCGCACCTGGACGACGCGCTCGACGAGAGCCGGTGGAAGTCGGCGCGCGCGCTCGTCGATCGCCGCATCCGCACGCGAAAGCCGGCCGCATATCTCACGCACGAAGCATGGCTCGGGCCGCACAGCTTCTACGTGGACGAGCGCGTCATCGTGCCGCGCTCCTTCATCGCCGAATGGCTATGGGGACGCACCCCGGGGACGCACC
>DASTGG010000181.1:0-4407 GCA_035719385.1 Usitatibacter sp. | reverse complement strand
TATTGAACTCGACCACCCGGCCGGCCCGCCGGGCATTCATGTTCATAAAGGCGGTATAGTCCGATACCCGCGCCGCCTGCTGCATGTTGTGCGTCACGATGACCACCGTGTAGTCCGCCTTCAGCTCGGCGATGAGCTCCTCGATCTTCGCCGTGGAGATCGGGTCGAGCGCGGAGCAGGGCTCGTCCATGAGCAGGATGTCCGGCCGCACGGCGATGGCGCGCGCGATGCACAGCCGCTGCTGCTGCCCGCCGGACAGGCCCAGGCCGCTCTGGCGCAACTTGTCCTTCACTTCCTTCCAGAGTGCCGCCTTGGTGAGCGCCCATTCCACGCGCTCCTCCATGTCGCCGCGCGACAGGCTCTCGAAGAGCCGCACGCCGAACGCGATGTTGTCGTGGATGGACATCGGGAAGGGCGTGGGCTTCTGGAACACCATGCCGATCTTCGCGCGGATGAGCGAGACGTCCTTCTTCGAGGCGAGCAGGTTCTCGCCGCCGAAGAGCACCTCGCCCTCGGCGCGCTGGTCGGGATAAAGCTCGAACATGCGGTTGAAGGTGCGCAGCAACGTGGACTTGCCGCACCCGGACGGGCCGATGAACGCCGTCACCTGGCGCTCGGGCACGTCGAGGTTGATGCCCTTCAGCGCGTGGAACTTGCCGTAGTAGAAGTCGAGGTCGCGGACACGCAGTTTCATGGATGCTTCCGGAAGAGGGCGCGCGCGGCGATATTCATGCCGAGCACGAGCAGGGTGATGAGGATGGCGCCGCCCCAGGCGAGGCGATGCCAGTCCTCGTACGGGCTCATGGCGAACTGGAAGATCACCACGGGCAGGTTGGCGACGGGCCGGTCCATGTCGGACGACCAGAACTGGTTGTTGAGCGCGGTGAAGAGGAGCGGCGCCGTCTCGCCGGCGATGCGCGCGATCGCGAGGAGGACGCCGGTCACGATGCCCGAGCGTGCCGCGCGGTACGACACCATCGTGATCATCTTCCACGTGGGGCAGCCGAGCGCGACCGCGGCCTCCCGCAGGCTGTTGGGCACGAGCTTCAGCATGTCGTCTGTCGTGCGCACCACGATCGGGATCACGATGATCGCGAGCGCGAGCGCGCCGGCCCAGCCGGAGAAGTGCCCCACGCGCGCCACGTACACCGTGTACACGAACAGGCCGATCACGATCGAAGGCGCCGACAGCAGCACGTCGTTGATGAAGCGCGTGGCAGGCGCGAGCCATCCGCGGCGCCCGTATTCGGCGAGGTAGGTGCCCGCGAGGATGCCGATGGGAGTGCCGACGATCGTCCCGGTCGCGGCCATCAGCACGCTGCCGAAGATGGCGTTGGCGAGCCCGCCGTCGCCGCCGGGGGGCGGCGTCGACCGCGTGAACAGCGTCATGCGCAGCGCCGAGGCGCCCTCGTGGAGGAGCACGCCCAGGATCCACGCGAGCCAGAAGAGGCCGAACGCGAGCGCCGCCCAGGCGAGCGCCATCATGAGGCGATTCACCACGCGCCGGCGCCGATAGACCGCGTTCATGCGCCCTCTGCCTTGCGCAGCCGCATCAGCAGCAGCTTGGAGGCGGCGAGCACGACCGTCGTGATGAGGAAGAGGATGAGGCCCAGCTCGACGAGGGCCGACGTGTAGAGCTCGCCGACTGCCTCGGTGAACTCGTTGGCGAGCGCGGAGGCGATGGAATTGCCCGGCGCGAAGAGCGAGAGGCTGAGCTCGTGCGCGTTGCCGATCACGAACGTGATCGCCATCGTCTCGCCGAGCGCGCGCCCGAGGCCGAGCATGATGCCCCCGACGACGCCGACCTTCGTGTACGGAAGCACCACGCGCCAGACCACTTCCCAGGTCGTGGCGCCGAGCCCATACGCGGATTCCTTGAGCATCGCGGGCACGACCTCGAACACGTCGCGCATCACCGCCGTGATGAACGGGATCACCATCACGGCGAGGATGATGCCGGCGGTGAGCAGGCCGATGCCCATCGGCGGCCCGGAGAAGAAGGGCGAGAGGCCCGGCACGTTGCCGAGCGTCTTCGCGATGAGCGGCTGCGCGTATTCCTGGAAGAGGGGCGCGAACACGAACAGGCCCCACATGCCGTAGATGATGCTGGGAATCGCGGCGAGCATCTCGATCGCGGTGCCGAGCGGGCGGCGCAGCCACGCGGGCGCGATCTCCGTGAGGAACACCGAGATGCCGAAGCTCACCGGGATCGCGATGGCGAGCGCGATGGCGGAGGTCGCGAGCGTGCCCACGACCGGCACCAGGGCGCCGAAGTCCTCCTGCACCGGGTCCCAGTTCGCGTTCCACAGGAACGCGATGCCGAAGCGGCGCATCGCAGGCAGGCTTCCGATCGCGAGCGATACGACGATGCCGGCGAGGAGCGCGAAGACGCCGAGAGCTGCGAGCCGCGTGAGGTTGCGGAACGCCGCGTCGAGGATGGCCTGCTTGCCCGGCAAGCTGGCGCGGATCGCGGCGGGCGGCGCCGCGGTCGCGGTTGCGCTCGTGTCGTCCAATACGGCGCTCACGATCTCACGGCAGCGGCTTGCCGCCCGCGTCGGTGATGGCCTTCCAGGACGCCTCGATCTCCTTCACCACCGGCTCCGGCATCGGCACGTAATCGAGCTCCTGCGCCATTTTCTGGCCATTGCGGAAAGCCCAGTCGAAGAACCTGAGCACTTCGCGGCCGGCTTCGGGCTTGTCCTGCTTCGCGTGCACGAGGATGAACGAGGCGCCCGTGATGGGCCAGCTCGCGTCGCCCGGCTGGTCGGTCAGCACCACGCCCATGCCGGGGACGGACTTCCAGCTCGCGCCGGCGGCCGCAGCCTTGAAGGTTTCGTCGTCCGGTTGCACGAACTTGCCCGCGCGGTTCTGCACCTGCACGTGGGCGAGCTTGTTCTGTTTCGCGTAGGCGTATTCGACGTAGCCGATGGCGCCCTTGATCTTCTGCACGTACGAGGCGACGCCCTCGTTGCCCTTGCCGCCCACGCCCGCGGGGAATTTCACCGACGTGCCTTCGCCCACGGCCGACCTGAACTCGGGGCTCGCCTTCGACAGGTAGTTGGTCCAGAGGAACGTCGTGCCCGACCCGTCGGAGCGATGCACGACGGTGATCGCCTGGTCGGGCAGCTTCGCGCCGGGATTGAGGCCGGCGATGGCCGCGTCATTCCATTTCGTGACCTTGCCGAGGTAGATCCGCGCAAGCACCTCGCCCGTGAGCCTGAGCTGGCCGGGCTGCACGCCCTCGAGCTTCACGACGGGAACCACGCCGCCCATGATCGCGGGGAACTGCACGAGGCCGTTCTTCTGCAGGTCCTCGGGCTTGAGCGGCATGTCCGATGCGCCGAAATCGACGGTCTTTGCGGTGATCTGCTTGATGCCGCCGCCGGAGCCGATCGACTGGTAGTTCATGCCGTTGCCCGTCGCCTTCCGGTACGCGTCGGCCCACTTCGCGTAGATCGGGTACGGGAACGTCGCGCCCGCGCCGGTGATGTCCGCCGCCGCGGCCGCCATCGGCATCGCGAGCGCGAGAGCTGCCAGGAACCTTCCGAATGCCATTCGCCATCTCCGTTGTTGGTCCGGGCGAATGTAGGGGGATTCGATGACAGTTCCATGACAGTTCTTCGGCCGTGCCGTCCCTTTACACGGTCGTGACGAGGGGTCCCCGCGTGTGACGGCCATGCCGTCCCTTTACACGGTCGTGACGAGGGGTGCCTGTGTGTGCGGCCCCTTGACGACGTCTGCCACAGCGGAAGAATTTGGGCAGGATTTCAGCGGGGCTTCGGCAGGGAACCACTGCTCCGGGGGCATAGCGAGCAGAAAAGCGTCACGAGGGCGTCGATTCTGCGGGCAACCACCTCGGGGGCCGCACAACAGGCACGGCCCTCGTCACGACGGCGCCTGTCGGACCGCTGGCGCGGCTTTGAGAGGTTTTGGGTGATTGGATTCCCGCCTGCGCGGGAATGACGGATGTGCGCGGGAATGACGGATGTGCGCGGGAATGACGGATGTGCGCGGGAATGACGATGCGTGCGGCAATGAGATGGTGGCGGCCAGCGTGGACTGCGCGAGCAGTCTGTAGCGGCGAACCTCAAATAGCAGGTCGCAACGCGACTCGGCACTGGACATCGGCGAGGGCGTCCGTTTCTCGAGCGGCCCCGAGGTGGTTGCCCGCAGAATCGACGACCAAATGAAGGTTTTCGCCCGCTAAGCCGCCGTAGCAGTGGTTCTGTATCGAAGCCCCGCTGCAATCCTGCCCAATTCTTCCGCCCCAGCAGACGTCGTCAAAGGCCGCTCGAAAACGGACCCCTCGCCAATGTCCTGCAGAGCACCTTGCACCGTGCGCGCGAATTGTATACAGTATCCAGCCTATGACCCAGATCAAAGGAGCCCCGCCATGCCTGCGCTGAT
>DASTGG010000180.1:0-4173 GCA_035719385.1 Usitatibacter sp. | reverse complement strand
ACGAGGCCGTAGGCTGGTTCGGGCTCTTCGCGCCGGCGGCGACGCCGAAGGACATCGTGGACAACATGTCCGCCGATGCCAACCGCGTGCTCGCCGATCCCGACGTGAAGCGCAAGATGGTCGCCGCAGGCGCCGAGCCTTCCGGCATGACGCCCGAGGCGTTCGCGCGGTTCGTGCGCTCCGAGATGGCCAAGTGGGCGCGGCTCATGAAGGAACGCGGGATCCAGGTCGAGTGAAGCTGCCGCCCGAAGTGGTCGCCGAAGTGGTGCTCGCATCGCGCACGCGGGTCGCCGAATGGCTCGCGGGCGAGCCCACGCACGGCACGCTGTGGCGGGCCGGCCTGCCGAAGACGCTCGCGCGGGGAATCGCATGAGCGAGCCGCTGCCGCTCGAGGGCATCCGCGTCGTCGAGTTCACGCACATGGTGATGGGCCCCGCGTGCGGAATGATCCTGGCCGACCTCGGCGCCGAGGTCATCAAGGTGGAGCCGCCCGGAGGGGACAGGACGCGCAACCTTCCCGGGCTGGGCATCGGGTTCTTCCGCACGTTCAACCGCAACAAGAAGAGCGTCGTGATCGACATCCAGGCGCCGGCGGGGCAGGCGACGGCGCGCGAGCTCATCGCCACCTGCGACGTGCTGCTCGAGAACTTCCGCCCCGGCCTCATGGCGAAATTCGGGCTCGACCACGCGAGCCTCGCGCCGCGATTCCCGCGCCTCATCTACGCTTCCCACAAGGGCTTCCTGCCCGGTCCCTACGAGAATCGCCTCGCCCTCGACGAGGTCGTGCAGATGATGGGCGGGCTCGCCTACATGACCGGTCCGCGCGGCCGGCCGCTGCGCGCGGGAACGTCGGTGAACGACATCATGGGCGGCATGTTCGGCGCCATCGGCGTCCTCGCCGCGCTGCGCGAGCGCGAGCGCACCGGCCGCGGGCAGGAAGTGCAAAGCGCGCTCTACGAGAACTGCGTCTTCCTCGTCGCGCAGCACATGCAGCAGTTCCTCATGACGGGAGAGCCGCCGCCGCCCATGCCCGAGCGCGTCTCGGCCTGGAGCGTGTACGACGTGTTCACGCTCGCCGACGGGCAGCTCTTCGTCGGCGCCGTGAGCGATCGCCAGTACGTGATCCTGTGCGACCTGCTCGGGCGCCCGGACCTGCGCGACGACCCGGTGCTCGCCACGAATGCGCAGCGCGTCGCCGTGCGCCCGGAGCTATTGCGCCGGCTCGGCGAGGAGCTCGCCAGGCACCGCATCGACGAGCTCGTCCCGAGGCTCGAGGCGGCGGGCCTGCCTTACGCGCCGATCGTGCGCCCCGACCAGCTCGTCGACGATCCGCACCTCGAGGCGAGCGGCGGTCTCGTGCCGATGCAAGCCGAGGACGGACGCACGACCGAGGTCGTGCTGCTGCCGCTGCTCATGGGCGGGCGCCGCCCGGGCGTGCGGCGGCCGCTGCCCGCGCCCGGCGAGCACGACGAAGAGATCCTGCATTCCCTGGAACCCGGACCATGAACGCCATTCGACGTACCTTCTGCGCCGCCGCGCTCACCGCGCTCTGCAGCCTCGCCTCGGCGCAGCCGCAAAAGCCCCTGCACCTGATCCTGCCGGTGAGCGCCGGCTCGGGCGTGGACGCGATCGTGCGCTCCACCACGAACGCCCTCGCGAAGGCCGCCGGCCAGCCGGTCATCGTCGAGAACCAGCCGGGCGCGGGCGGCATCACCGGCACGCTCGCGATCGTCAAGGCGCCGGCCGACGGCTCCACCATCGGTGTGGTCTCGAACAACCATGTGACGAACCCGGCTGTGTACAAGACACTGCCGTTCGATTCCGTGGCCGACATCACGCCCATCGCGGTGCTCGGATCGACGCCCTTCGTGCTCGTCGTGAACCCGCACAAGCTCCCGGCCGCCAACCTGGACGGGCTGCTCGCGCTGCTGAAGGCGAAACCCGGCGTGTACAACTACGCCTCCGGCGGCAACGGCACGATCCTGCACTTCGCCGGCGCGATGTTCGCCGACCAGGCGGGCGTGGACATCCGGCACATTCCGTACAAGGGCGTGGGCCCGATGATCACGGACCTCCTCGGCGGCCAGGTCGATCTCGCCGTCACGTCCCTTCCCTCGGTGCAGGGACACCTGAAGACCGGCGCATTGCGCGCCATAGGCGTGTGCGGCAGGGAGCGCACGCCGGCCGCCCCCGACATCCCGACGCTCGCCGAGCAGGGATTGCCGGGCTACGAGGCCGCCGGCTGGTTCGCGGCCATCGGGCCGGCGAAGCTGCCGGCCGCGGAAGTGAAGCGGCTGCACGATGCGTGGGTGGCGACCTTCGCCGATCCCGAGGTGAAGGCGGCGATGGCGAGGCAGGGCAACGACATCCGCGTCACCTCGCCGGAGGAAGCCGCGCGGTTCTTCCGCGCCGAGGTGGACAAGTACCAGGCGCTCTCGAAGAAGATCGGGATGCAGATCGACTGAAGGCGCGCGGCGGCGCGCTCAGAGATTCGCGATGTAGTGCGTCAGGTTCTCGATGTCCTCGTCGGACAGGTTGCGCGAGACGCTGGTCATGTTGCCCGCGTCGTTGGTGCGGCGCTTCGCGCGGAAGTCCTCGAGCTGCTTCTTCACGTATTGCGGCCACTGCCCGGCCACGCGCGGAATCTCGTTCTGCCCCACGAAGCCGCCGAGGTGGCACATCGGGCACAGCGTGGTGTCGGAGAGCTTCTTCCCCGCCTCGACGCGCGCCGGGTCCGCCTTGAATCCGGTGGGCTTCGGCTTCTTCGCCGCGAAATGGTTGCCGAGCGCGATCATCTGGTCGCGCGTGAGGTTGGCCGCCATGGGCGACATCTGCGGGTCCTTGCGCCGCCCCTCCTTGAAATCGCGCAGCTGGATGTAGATGTAGCGCCAGCTCTGGCCCGCGAGGATCGGGTACGCGGGGTTCTGCGAGTTTCCGTCGGCGCCGTGGCACGCCGCGCACGTTTGCGCGAGCTGCGCGGTGGCCGCATCGTCCTCGCCCGCGGCGGGAAGCGCGAGGCTCCCCGCCGCGAGGGCGATCCACAGGACGATCGATCGGCCGCGGCGCAAATCCGCTCCTACTGCAGCGCGAAGACGAAGACGCTGTTGCCGCGCTTCGCGTCGATCTGGTTGTTGCCGCCCGCGGCGACGGCGACGTACTGCTTGTTGCCCACCATGTAGGAGACCGCGGGCGCGTTCACGCCGGCGCCGCAGTTGAATTTCCACAGCTCGCGGCCCGTCTTCGCGTCGAACGCCTTGAACCAGCCGTTGGCCTCGCCGTTGAAGACGAGCCCGCCCGCGGTGGCCAGCACGCCGCCGATGAGCGGCTGCGGCGTCTTGTGCTTCCACACGATCTTGCCGGTGTCGAGGTTCACCGCCACGAGCTGGCCCCATTGCTCCTCGGTGGGAATCACCTTGAACGCGCCGCCGAGCCAGAGCTTGCCGCCGGGATACGGCGACTCCTCGACGTGGTAGGTCATGGGCTGGTGCAGGTTGGCCGCGTAGGCGATGTGCGTCCTCGGATCGACCGCCATGGGCGACCATTCCACGCCGCCGTTGGCGCCGGGGAGCATGCGCGCGCCGTCCTTGGTCGGCAGCACCCACATGTTCTCCTGCGGGATCATCGCCTCGGAGAAGCGGATGACCTTGCCCGTCTTGCGGTCGTGCACGTACACGTGCCCCGTCTTGCCGCCGTGCACGACGACATCGGCGAGCTGCCCCGAGGCGTCCTTGGCGCGCGTGAGGATGGCGGGGCTCACCGCGTCGAGGTCCCACACGTCGTGGGCGATGTACTGGTAGTGCCACTTGTACGCGCCGGTGTTGAGGTCGATCGCCACCATGGAGTCGGTGTAGAGGTTGTCTCCGGGCCGCTCAGCGCCGTACAGGTCGGGGCTCGGGTTGCCGACCACGAAGAACACCGTCTTCTTCGTCGTCGGCAACCCGAGTCCCGACCTGTACGGCGCCGAACGACCGGGGGACAACCTCTACACGGACTCGATGGTCGCGATCGACCTGAACACCGGCGCGTACAAGTGGCACTACCAGTACGTCGCCCACGACGTGTGGGACCTCGACGCGGTGTCCCCCGTGATCCTCGCCGATGCGAAGGACAAGTCGGGCAAGGTGCGCAAGGTCGCCATGCACGGCGGCAAGACCGGCCACGTCTACGTGCACG
>DASTGG010000179.1:0-5435 GCA_035719385.1 Usitatibacter sp. | reverse complement strand
TTCAACCCGGCCCTCGAGCCGTTCACCCAGCCACTGCCCGAGGCGATCGCGTCCAGCATCGGACGCACCATCGCCCGTCACTCGTACATGGAGTGGGTGCTGGGGCAGGTCCTCTACAGCCTGCTCGAGATCTCCATCAAGCAGGGCCGCGCGGTGGTGCAGCGCCCGCAGCCGCGCCAGTACGTGGCCTCGATCCAGGGCCTGTGCGCGTTCCACAAGATCGAGTGCAGCTTCGATTTCGACGGCCTGACCGCGTGCGTCGAGGCTGCCGACCGCATGCGCGACGCCCTCGTGCACTCGGTGTACATGCACGACATCGGCGATGCGGGCGATCGCGTCTTCCTGGTGCACGGCTCCTGGGCCCGTGCGCACGAGACGGAGGTCATCAGGACCGGCGAATGGCCCGACACGCCGGCCCTCGACCGCGCCTTCCTCGCGGGGGCGCGCAAGGTGATGGACGAAGCGGTCAGGCGCGCCGAGGCGCTGCAGAAGCTCATCGGCGACCTGCTGCGCCAGCTGCACGAGCTGCGCCGCACGAACCCGAAGTACAACCGGCGGCGCAGCGACCGCTAGCAGGCAAGCGACGGGCGAAGCGGTCGCGCGGGCGTTGCCCTCAGCGCAGGCCCTGCACGTACTCCGCGACCTCGCGGATGTCCTCGTTCGAGAGGTCGTGCGCGACGATCTTCATCGCCGCCGCCTCGGGGCGCTGCTCGGAGCCGCGGAACACCGCGAGCTGCTTGCGCACGTAGTCCGCATGCTGCCCCGCGAGCCTCGGGAACGTGCCCGAACCCTCCCCGTGCGCCCCATGGCAGGTCGCGCAAGGCGGAACCTTGAGCGCCGGCACGCCGGTCTCGAAGATGGCGCGCCCCTTCGCCGCGAGCGCCGGATCGCCCTCGGCATTCGGCGCCGGCGACTGCGCCGCGAAATAGCGCGCCAGGCCGTCGATCTGCGCGTCGGTGAGATGCCGGCTGAGGCCCCACATGTAGACGAAGCCCGCCGGGTCCGAGCGCTGGTGCGAGCGGAACTGCCTGAGCTGCGCAGCGAGGTAATCCCCCGGCTGCCCGGCCAGGCGCGGGAAGTTGGGCGACACGGAATTGCCGTCCAGGCCGTGGCAATCGGAGCACACCTGCGCCGCGACGGTGGTCGCGGGAACGGCGGGATCGTTCAGGTTGCGCGAGCGCTCGATCGGCGCGCACGCGGCCGCGATCGCGGCGAAGCCGGCGATCGCGAGGAAGCGCGTTCCCATCATCGTCCTCCCCTCAAAATGCCGCCCACACGTACAGGAACAGCGTGTCGTTGTCGCGGGCGTTGCGGCCGAAGGCGTCGAAGTTGCTGCCGCTGCCGTTGAAGCGGTCGAAGATCGTGTACTGCACGCCCACGCGCGCGTATTGGACGGGCAGCCAGAACAGCTCGCCGGTCCACCCGCGCGTGGCGGGATTGCCCGTGACGTTGCCGGTGACGGACTGCGAGCCCTCGAGCGGCGCCCCGGGGTTCTCCGGATCGAACGCGGAGGTCTGGAGCGCGGAGTTGGTGGAGCCGGTGACGTCGAAGAACGACAGGCTTCCGCCATAGCGCGCGCCGTAGACGTACGACGCCTTCGCGCGAAACATCTTCAGCGTGTCGGAAGAATTCGTGAGCGGGAAGCCGAGGGAGCCGTCGGGATCGAGCGGCGGCGGCTGGCCCGCGACCGTGCTCGCATAGTGGATGCGCTCGGAGATGTACGAGGCGGTGACCGTGACCGCGTGCGGGTCGACGATGTACTGGTACTGGCCATCCACGCCGATGTCGCGGAAGTCGTTGGTCGGGCCGGTGGGATCCGTGGGGTCGGGAAAGACCTTCGCCCTCAGGCCCGAGGTGCCCAGCATCATGCTGTGGCCGCCCCATTGGTGCGTGAAGGCGAGGCGCCAGTAGGGATTCTCGCCGCGCAGGATCGCCTGGTCGCCGCGCTGCACGTTGAAGCCCTGGCTCATGAAGGACCAGATGCCGTTGGCGGTGCGATAGGCGCCGAGCTCCGCATAGACGCACTGGTTCCAGTACACGTAGCCCGCCGCGCCGGCGACGTTCTGCGCGAGCCCGCCCGCGAGCAGCGGTGTCGTGGCCGGCCCCGTGCTGCCCGGAACGACGTTGAACCCCCACGCGGGCGCGCTGTTCCACGGGTCCTGCACCGACGGATTGTTGTTGACCGTGACGCCGTAGATAAGGTCGCGTCCCGGCGCGACGAGCCGGTCGGCGAAGCGCACGTCGAGGTTGTCCGAGGAGGCATGGCCGATCCAATGCGAATCGACGGTGCTCTGGTGGTCGTAGTTGTTGTACGTCACCTGCACGAACGCGCCGATGTTGTCGGTGACCTTGCCCGCGAGGAACGCGCTCGCGGTCTGGAAGATCAGGTTGCCGTCCTTGGGAAACGTCGCCTGCGCGTCGAACTCCGGGTCGGGCGAGGAAGTGTTGCGCGTGCGGTTGTAGCTCGCGACCGCCATCACCGCGAGCGGCAGGGCCCGCTCGCCGATCGTATAGCCGGTGAGCTTGAACAGGCGCCCGTAAGGCGTGAGGTCCGGGAACTGCCCTCCCGCGTGGCATGCGACGCAGTTCTGCCCGGTCTGCCGGTTGAAGGAAGGCACCGCCTGCGCGGGCCCGCTCCAAGAGGCCGCGACGAGGAGCGCGGCGATGAGCAGGCCTGGAAACGGGTGCCGCGGGCGAAGCGCGACTCGTGCGTGGTGCATGGGCCCTCCCACACGCGTCGCTGCAGAAGCGGCAGGTGCCGGCTCATGCGCGGCGCCACGCGATCATGCGCCCCGCACCCTGTCGCAAAGCTTAAGTGGGCGCGCCCTGGGCGGACCCGGAAGAAGACGCAGGCCCCGGCGTCGGGGCCTGCGGATCGCGTCGATTACGCCGCTGCGGGCAGGTAATCAGGCAGCGAGGGCGGCTGGCGGAGGAGCCCGCCGAGGCGCGCGTCCTTTGGGAGCCGCTGCGGCTCCTCCTGCGGCAGGTCGCGCCGGAAGCAGTAGCCCACGCCACGAACCGTCTCGAGGAGCGCCTTGTGCCCCGTGGGCTCGAGCGCCTGGCGCAGGCGGCGGATGTGCACGTCCACCGTGCGCTCCTCGACGTACACGTTGTTGCCCCAGATCTCGTCGAGCAGCTGCGCGCGGCTGTAGACGCGGCCGGCGTGCGTCATGAAGAAGCGCAGCATCCGGAACTCGAGCGCGCCCAGCTCGATGTCCTGGCCGGCGCCCACGATGCGGCGCGAGGCGGGGTCGAGCTTGAGGCCGGCGATCTCGACCACCATGTCGGCATGCTGCGGAGCGCAGCGGCGCATGACGGCCTTGATGCGCGCGAGCAGCTCGCGCGGCGAGAAGGGCTTGATGAGGTAATCGTCCACCCCGGCCTCCAGGCCCGTGATCTTGTCGGACTCGCCGTCGCGGCCGGTGAGCATGATGATCGGCACGGCGGCGGTGCGGGACTCCGAGCGCAGGCGGCGCGCGAACGTGAGCCCCGGGGTGTCCGGCAGCGTCCAGTCGAGCAGCACCATCTGCGGCAGCGTGGTATTCACGAGGGATTCGGCCTGGCGGACGTTGCTGGCCCGCATCACGCGGTAGCCGGCATTCTGCAGGTTGAGCGTCAGGACTTCCTGGAGCTCGGGATCATCTTCAACTAGGAGAATCGTGTTATCCATTGCGCGGTCCGTTTGGCGGGGTACTTGGGAGCCATCGTAGGCGCATCGCATTTGTCACGAAGTCAGGCACCCCATGAATCTCCTGTCGGAACAGGCCGGGGACCTGTAGCCGCTTTCCTACAGGCTAAACAGAGACGGACCACTTTTCCTCGAAGATGGACGACCGCGAGGTCGTCCTACACGAACCCTTGCGTGTGTCG
Organism: Usitatibacter sp.; assembly: GCA_035719385.1. Taxonomy (GTDB): domain Bacteria; phylum Pseudomonadota; class Gammaproteobacteria; order Burkholderiales; family Usitatibacteraceae; genus Usitatibacter. The sequence goes on along the minus strand of DASTGG010000179.1, from coordinate 1,565 downwards.
CCGCGGGGCAAAGCGCTTACGCGTGAAAATTCACGCGTGCAAACGGACTATGCGGCCACACAGGGCGTCGCCTTCATCGGCCACGCCCTTGTGGCGATCGCGCTCAGAGCGCCTGCAGCTTGTCGTACACGTCCTTCGGCCAAGTCGCATCCGGGCCGTTGTGCAGCTTGACGGTCGCGTCGCGGAAAGGCTTGCGGTCCACGCGGATCACGGTCTTGCCGCGTTTCTCGAATTCCGCGGCCATCTTCCTCTCGGTGTCGGCCACCTCCTGCGTCGCGCGCGCGGCCGCCTCCCTGAACGTGGTCTCGAAGATCTTCCGGTCCTGCTCGGAGAGCTTGTTCCAGGTCGGGCCGCCGATGATCGTGAGCAGCGCGTCGGTGAGGTGGCCGGTCAGCACGATGTACTTCTGCACCTCGTAGAACTTCTTCGCCTCGATCGTGGGCAGCGGGTTCTCCTGCGCGTCGACCGTGCCGTTCTGCAGGGCCAGGTACACCTCGGCGAACGCGATCGGCGTCGGGTTGGCGCCCACGGCCTTCGGGAACATGGTATAGAGCGGCGCGTCGGGCACCCGGATCTTGAGGCCCTTCATGTCCTCGGGCTTGTTGATCGGCTTGTTCGAGGTCACGTGGCGCTCGCCGTAGTAGGTGATCGCGACGACCTTGTTGCCGCCGCTCTTCTGCCGGTAGCCCTCGGCGAGCTCGGCGAAGAGCGGGCTCGCGGCGAAGCGCTTCCAGTGCTCGAAGTCGCGGAACATGTAGGGGGCGCCGCCGATGGCGAGCGGCCCGTACGTGCGGCCGGTGAAGAGCTGGCCGGTGTAGATGATGTCCACGGTGCCCAGCGTGAGGCCCTGGTTGATGTCCGTTTCCTTGCCGAGGGTCGAGGCCGGGAACACCTCGATCACGTAGCGGTTGCTGGTGCGCTTCTGGATCTCCTGCGCGGCCCACAGCGCGGCCGTATGGTACGGCTCGCTCGTCTCGTACACGTGGGCGAACTTGAGCTTCGTCTGCGCGAGCGCGACGGACGACGCGAATGCGAATGCGGCCAATCCGAGTATTGCCGTGATTCTCGTTTTCATGTGCTCTCCTCTCTGATTTGAACCCGGGGACGCACCCCGGGGACGCACCCCGGGGTGCGTCCCCGGGGTGCATCGCCTACATGACCGCCCCGAGCTGCCAGGGCACGAATTCGTCGGCGCCGAAGCCGAGCGCCTCGCTGCGGCTCTTCTCCCCGGAGGCGACCGCGAGCATGAGCGCGAAGATCTTCTCTCCCGCCTCCTGCACCGTCATCGATCCGTCGAGGATCGCGCCGGCGTTGAAGTCCATGTCGTCGCTCATGCGCTCGTACATGGCGGTGTTGGTCGCGAGCTTGATCGAGGGCGCCGGCTTGCAGCCGTAGACCGAGCCGCGCCCGGTGGTGAACGCGATGAGGTTCGCGCCGCCCGCGACCTGTCCCGTGGCCGACACCGGGTCGTAGCCCGGCGTGTCCATGAAAACGAAGCCTTTCGCGGTCACGGGCTCGGCGTATTCGTACACGCCCATGAGCCCCGTCGTGCCGCCCTTGGCGAC
>DASTGG010000178.1:0-36642 GCA_035719385.1 Usitatibacter sp. | reverse complement strand
GTGCGGTGGAGCTGGTGCGAGCTGATGCCCTTCTTGGACGAACAGAGAAGGTAGACGGCCTGGAGCCAGACGTTCAGCGCGATCTTGGAGCGCTCGAAGACGGTTCCGACCGTGACGGTGAATTGCTCGCGGCAGTCTTTGCACTTCCACAGACCGTCGCGGCGGATGGCGTCAATGTGGTAGTGAGCGCCGATAGAGCCGCAATGGGGGCACACGGGGCCGTTGGGCCAGCGAAGCGCCTCAAGGTATTCGCGGGCTTTGTCGGCGTCTTGGAAGTGGGGTTTGTTCAGTTCGCTCATGGTCCTTCTCCTTGAGCGAATTAGAGCAAATCAGATTGGGTGTGTCAAGTATATAAGTCCGTTTTTTTTCGTCCTCCGGGCCGCGCATGATCCATGTCAATCCCGACAAATCTGATGAGGAATCGACCCGAGCGGCCTAAACTGGAAGCGCGGTAAGGCCCCGCTTTCACCGCGTGCTTCGGGGGGTACGTGCCGATGAACGCCACCGTTCGTTTCGGTCGATTCGAATTCCGCCCGGCAACCCGCCGACTTCTCGCCGACGACGTGGCCATCAATGTCGGCGCGCGCGCGTTCGATGTCCTGCAGGTGCTGATCAGCCGCCGGGACCGCATAGTCGCCAAGGATGAGTTGCTCGAGCTCGTCTGGCCCGGGCTGGAGGTAGAGGAGAACAACCTGCATGCGCAGGTGAGCCTGCTGCGCAAGCTGCTCGGCGCGAACGCGATCAAGACCATCCCCGGCCGTGGATACCAGTTCGTGGCCGACGTGGACGCAGAGCCGGTTCCCGCAGCGGCCGCTCGCGCACCCGTTTCGATCGCCGTGCTGCCCTTCACCAGCCTGGGGCCCGGCACCGCCGACGATTACCTGCTCGATGGTCTCACCGAGCTCATGATCGCCAGCCTCGCGCAGGGCTCGTCGATGCGCGTGATCGCCCGCACGTCTTCCATGGCCTACAAGCGCTCGCCCAAGCGGGTGCGCGACATTGCCGCGGAGCTCGGCGTCGACCACATCGTCGAGGGGTCGCTCGGTCGCGAGGGCAACCGCATACAGGTGGTCGTCCAGCTGGTCCATGCGCGCACCGAAACGCACCAGTGGGCCCAGACGTACACGCGCGAGTTTCGCCACCTGCTGCCGCTCCTCGGCGAGATAGCGCGAGAGGTCAGCGCGGCCGTGTGCGGCCGGTTGACGGCGGCGGAAAGCCCCCGGTTCACCGATCCCCTCGCGCTCTCGGACGAGGCACTGGAGTCGTACCTTCGCGGGCGATACTTCTGGGCGCAGCGCACGACGCAGTCCCTGCACCGGGCGAGCGAGGCCTTTTCCGCTTGTGTTGCCGCGTCCCCGGATTTTGCGCCGGCGTACGGCGGTCTCGTCGATTGCCAGGTGGTACTGGCGCTCTATGGCTGCGAGCCGCCGCTGGGCGCCGCTGCCCTTGCCGACCGGCATCTGGCGCGTGCACTCGCGCTGGGCGGCGACAGCGCAGAAGTGCAGGCAGCGAGCGGCTCGGTGCGGCTGTTCTTCCACTGGGATTTGCCGGGCGCCGAGCAGAACTACCTGCGCGCGCTTTCGCTCAACCCGAGCTACACGAAGACCTATCTCGCGTATGGCGACCTCTGCATCATGCGCGGAGGATTCGAGGAAGGGCTGCGCCTCATCCACGAGGCCGTGCGCCTGAGCCCGTTCGACCTTGGCCTCAGCATGAACGTCGGCGATTTCCTGATCTTCTCGGCGCGCTTCGACGAGGCCGCCCGGCAGCTCGAGAGGACGCTCGAGCGCGAGCCGCGCTTCGTGCCCGCCCGCTGGCGATTTGCCGAAGCGCTGGCGTTCGCGGGCCTTGGGCAGGCGGCCCGGTCGCAGGTGCGGCAGATTCTCGAGGCATCGGCTCCGGCGCCACGACCGTGCGAGCAGCTCCCGTTCATACAGGCCCTCACGGGCGACCATCGCGAGGCGCGCAAGGAGCTGCAGCGCCTCGAATCGGAGCGCCAGCGCCGATATGTATCGGCATGGCCGATCGCGCGCACGTATGCGGTCATGGGCGATGCGGACAATGCAATCCGGTGGATGCAGGTCGCGTTCGACGAACGGACGCCGATGATGCTGTTCGCCGGTGTGCACGCCGCGTTCGACCCGATTCGCGGCGATCCACGGTTCGATGCAATGCTGCGCCACGAGGGGATCCCGTCTCCGGACGTCCGAAAGGCGCGCGCATAGGCGGCACTCGCGGGACCGATTCAGAACGATTCAGGCGCGATTCAGGCGGCCGCAGGACGCGGGCGACCCTCCGGAGGGAAAGTGGTCATTCACGACCCGATCCAACCGATTGGAGGAGACCATGATCGCCATCCCCAGACCCGCCATGCTCCTGGTGGTCCTCGGCGCCTTCGCCGGCTCCGCCCTCGCCGCGCAGCCCGGCGACGCGACGCCTGACGCAAGGCGGTACTACGCTGCAGCGCCTTCGACCGCCATGATCGATGAAGATCCGAACGTGCTCGTGGTCACGGCTTTCCAGGACGAGGTCATCACCCGGGACGTGGTATTCGCGCTCGCCGGCGATTCGCGCCTCTCGGGGCGGATCGGCGTGGAAACCGAGCGCGGCATCGTGAGCCTGACCGGGCTCGTCGCGAACGCGGCGCAAGTCCGCCACGCGGCGCGTGCGGCCGCGGGCGTCGACGGCGTGCGCGACGTGGAGAACCTGCTCAGGGCGCGCGTCGGGCCGACGCAGTGATCGCGCGCCGGGCAGGCGTCAGGCGCCGAAGCTGAAGCGGCTGCCGGTGGAGCTCAGGATCACGCGCCCCGGCATCTGCTCCTTCGCCGCCTCGTAGAACGCGGTTCCCGCGCAGTGCATGGGGACCAGGTAGTCGGGGTTGAATTCCTTCAGCGACGCGACCGTCTTCTGCACGTATTCGGCCGGCATGGGCATCAGGTGGAAGCCGCCCAGGATCGCGTGCACCTTGCTCACGCCGGAGACCTTCACCGCGGCCTGGACCGAGTTCACGATGCCGCGATGGCCGCACGAGGTCATGACGACGAGCCCCTTGCCCTTGACGATGAAACAGGTCGCCTGCTCGTGCTGGAAGTCGTCGGGGACGATGCTGAGCGTGCGCTTCTCCGGCGGCAGCCCTTCGGGAGCGCATCCCACGCCCGAGACCAGTCCCACCTTCATGCGCGACGGCGGCGCGGGCTTCTCGAAGGAGGTCTGCGCGATGAAGCCGGTCGTGAAGCCGTGATCCGCGAGGACGCTCGGGCGATCCGCGAACAACATGCGAACGCCCGAGTCCATGATGGCCTTGCGGTCCAGGGAGCCGAAATTGCTCGGCGCGTTCGCCGGCCCGGTCTCGCGCGTGCAGAAGCATTCCTCGCCCCCGAGCAGGAACGGCAGCGCGGGCTTGAGCTTGCGGCCGTGCGTCGCGAGGAAGCCCACGAGGCCGCCGAAGTGATCGTAATGGCCATGCGTGAGCAGCATCGCGTCGAGCTTCGCCGGGTCGATGCCCAGCATCTCGAGGTTGGCGTTCAGCGTCTCCGGCGTGAAGCCGAAATCGACCAGGTACTGGCGCGTCTCGGCGCCGCGCGCGGACTCCAGGTGCAGCGAGAGCCCCCACTCGTTGTGCAGCGTGCGCGGAAGGCCCGTGCCGCTGGGCGGGCGTGAGAAGCGCTGCACCGCCACGTCGCCCACCTTGCCGGACGGCTCCAGGCCGTGATGGTACGAGTCGGTGACGACGCGCACGGCGAGGCGATCGACCTCGGGCGGGCTGCCGGAAAGCGGCGGCGCGCTCTCGATGCGCTCGGCCGAGAAGACGCCGCCGGTGAGGCCCAGGCCCGTGGCGCCCATCGCCGCGGCGAGGAGACGGCGGCGGGACATGCTGCCGAGATACGTATCCATATCGCCCTCCCTGCGAAACGGGGCTACCAGCCTACGCTTTTCAGGCGGCCGTCGCGATCATGAGGTGATAGCCGCGCCGATCGTCCACCCGCCTGAATCCGCACCGCTCGTACATTCGCACGGCGGGATTTTCGGGATGCACGGTCAAGGCGACCTGCGCATGGCCGGCGCGCCACGCGCGGGCGAGCGCTTCGAGCATGAGGCGCTTGCCCAGGCCGCGCCCGCGAAACTCGTCGCGGAGCGCGATGCCGAGTTGTGGCGTCGCGGCATCGACCGAGGCGAGGCCCACGCCTTCGGGCAGCACGCGCATCCAGCACGCGCCGGCATCCACGCCGCCGACGACCGCGACCACGCCGATATCGCCTTGCCGCCCCCATTGCTCCGCGTAAATGCGCACGGCGGGATGCTCCAGCACTTCGCGCGGCCGCAGGCCCGCGGGCGGCGGGTCCCACAACGCGATGTACAGCCAGTCCCACAGGGCCGCCTGGTCGGCGGCAGTCAGAGGACGGAAATCAAGCATCGCGCTCGAACAAGGCGATCGACTCCACGTGCCCCGTATGCGGGAACATGTTCGCCACGCCCGCGCACGCCAGCCGATAGCCTTTCACGTTCACGAGCACGCCGGCGTCGCGCGAGAGCGTGCCCGGGCTGCACGAGACGTACACGATGCGCGATGGCGCGCCTTCTTCGGGCAGCGCCTTGCAGATCTCCATCGCGCCGTCGCGCGGCGGGTCGATGAGGAGCTTGTCGATCGCGCCCAGCTTGCGCAGCGCGCCTTCCGCATCGGCGTAGAGGTCGTAGGCGATGAACTGCGCGCGCTCCGAAAGTCCGTTGAGCGCGGCGTTCTCGGCTGCGCGTTGGACGAGTCCCTGCGAGCCTTCCATGCCCACGACGTGCGCGCCGCGCGTGGCGATCGGCAGCGAGAAGTTGCCGAGGCCGCAGAAGAGGTCTCCCACGCGCTCGCCTTCGCGAACGTCGAGCAGGTCCACGGCGCGCTTGACCAGGATGCGGTTCACGCCCGCATTGACCTGCGTGAATTCCGTCGGGCGGTAGCGCATGCGCAGACCGAACTCCGGCAGCGCGTAGTCGAGCTCCGGCGCCTCCTCGGGATGGAACGGATGCGCCGTTTCCGGACCCTTCGGCTGCAGCCACCACTGGATGCCGTGCCGGTCGGCGAACTCGCGCAGCTTCGCGGCGTCCTCGTCGGGCAGCGGCTCGAGATGCCGCAGCACGAACACGGTCACGTCCTCGCCCACCGCCACTTCCAGCTGCGGAATGCGGTCGCGGATGCGAAAGCCGGTGAACATCTCGCGCAGCCCGGGGATGAGCGCGGCCACGTGCGGCGGCAGCACCTCGCACGACATCGTGTCGGCCACGAAGCTCGACTTGCGCTCGTGGAAGCCCACCAGCACGCCGCCCTTCTTCGCGACGTAGTGCACCGAGAGCCGCGCGCGGTTGCGGTAGCCCCATGCCGGGCCCATCACCGGCGGCAGGATCTGGTCGGGCGTGACCTTGCCGATGCGCGCGAGGTTGTCCTCGAGGACGCGCTGCTTGGCCGCCACCTGCGCGGCCGGGTCCACGTGCTGCATCGCGCAGCCGCCGCACACGCCGAAGTAGCGGCAGCGCGGCGTCACGCGCTGCGGGCTTTCCCGAAGGACCTGCGTGACCGTGCCGAGGTCGAAGTTGCCGCGGCTGCGCCGCTTCACGAACTCGACGCGCTCGCCCGTGATGCCGCCGTCGATGAAGGTGACCTTCCCGTCGACGTGCGCGACCCCGATGCCCTCGTGGTCGATCGATTCGATGACCGCCTGCGTCACCGGCTTACGAGTCGCAATCGGTCGCCGGCGATGCGAAGACCTGTCGCGTGATGTCCTTCGTGACGGTCACGCCGTTCACGGTGTACGTGAGCGTCCCATGGCTGCCGTCGGTGAAGGCGAAGCTCATGTTCCCGACCGGCGTGACGGTCGTGCCCGTCCACGGGCTCGCGTTGAACACCGGCCCCCGCGTCTGGTAGAGCGCCCCCGAGTACGTCAGCCGGTTCGCGCCCTCGCCGCCGGCGGACATCACGTACCACTGCGGGTTGCCGTTGGCGTCGTACACGAAGAGCGTGGCGAAGAGCACCTTGCCCTGGTGCGTGAGGTTCACGCCCCAGCCCGCCTCGTCGGGGTTCCACCACAGGTCCTGGAAGTTGAGCGAGAAGGTGCGGTCGAACGCCGACCATTTGCACGTCGGCGGCGTCGAGAACACCTGCCGCGCGATCGACTTCGTGACCGGCGTGCCGTCGAAGGTGTAGCTCAGGGTGCCGGCGGCGTTCCCCGTGAAGCTGAGCCGCATCGTGCCGACCTTCGCGAGCGAAGCGCCGTTCCACCTCGCCGCGGCGAAGGGCGTCCCGTGCGCCTGGAAGAGGTCGCCCTGGTAGCTGCCGTCCGCCTGCTTCGCGCCGCCCGACATGACGAGCCACGTGGGCGCGCCCGATGCGTCGTACGTGAACAGGGTCGCGAAGAGCAGGTTGCCCTGGTGGTCGATGTTGATGCCCCAGCCGGCTTCGTTGGCGTTCCACCACAGGTCCGTGTAGTTCGCATCGACCGGCTCGGTGCGCAGGTGCACGCCGTAGGTGCCCGTCGCGTGCGGGTCCCAATGCGCGACGCTGAGGTAATAGGAGCCCGCCTCCAGGCGCCGCGTGATGCCGAAGTTGTGGTCCGTCTGGCTGAGGATCGCGTCGTCGTTCGCCTCGAGCGCCACGCCCTGCGAGTTCTGGATCGTCCCCACCAGGTCCTCGGTGCCGGTGCTGTACACGGTCACGTAGTGCGGTGCGTTGAGGAAGAAGCGATAGACGTCCACGTCGCCCGCGTAGTCGATGTGGCGGTTCTCGAGATCGACCTGGCCCTGCGCATCGAGCGGCACGTCGAGGCCCGCGTTGCCGATGGGCGCGAGGAAGAGGTCCTGCGGCCGGTTGGGAGCGTCGTCGGGGGCCACGGTGGCCGCACCGATGTACTGCGCCATTTCGGGATAGAGCGCTTCCAGGCGCGCGTAGAGCGTGAGCGCCGTGGGGTTGGTGCAGCTCAGGTCCAGCGCGCCCTGCGACAGCACGCCACGCAGCTCCAGGTGGCCGTTGCTCATCGTGTAGATGCCCGAGCCGCTCGAGCCGCCCTCGATGATGCCGCGCGAGAAGTTCACGACGTACATGTCGTACGGGCGCGAGGCATCGCGCACCTGCTCGCCGGAGGTGCCGATGGCGTAGCGGCTGGTGTCGCCGCGCGGGTGGCTCACGCTCACGACCGGCAGTCCGGGCTCCAGCAGCGCCGGGTTGAGCGGCGCGTAGAGCGCGCCCGACGGCGGGTTCTGGTTCATGAGCAGCAGGGTCGAGTCCACGTTGAAGTTGGTGAACACGATCTGCATGCCGTTGCTGACCCGCGTGGGTGCAGTGGGCGCGATGCCGCTGCCGCACGCGGTCTCCTCGTAGAACCAGAACGAGTTGATGGACGTCGCGGAGGCGGCGTTGTTGATGCAATGGTTCGCCGTGAGCACGAACGCCGCGGGGCGCATCGGCGTGTCGATCAGCGTGGCCGAGCACAGGAAGCCGCCGCCGCCATCGACGAAGCTGATGCGCATGAGCGACTTCTTGCGCTCGGTGATCGCGGCGTCGTAGGCCGGGTCCTGCGCCGAGCACGCCGTCGAAAGCGTGCAGGCGGCCGCGGCCTTGGCGAGCGGCGACTCGGTGAAGTGCAGCACGGCGCCCACGCGAAGCGCCCCGGGCGAAGGCGCCACGGCGCTATGGATTTCGATCGCCTGCGAGTCGCCCGGCGTCCAGGGTGTCCACGCTTCGTTGCCATGCAGCGGGTCGATCGTCATGGACTGGATCTCGCCATCGGAGCCGACGACGCGCGCTTCCATCGCGCCGGGCACCGTGCCGAGGTCGAGCCGCACGCGAAGGCCCAGTGCCTCGGGCGACGAGGCCTCGATGCGCGTGACGTAGCCGCCGTCGGCCGGTGTCCATGCGAGCACGGGCGCGGCTTTGTCGAGCGCGCGGACGAAACCGATCTTCAGGCGCCCGTCGGCATCGACGGTGGCGCCCGTGCGCTTTTCCGCGGGAGCCTCGAGCGCTACGGTGATCGAGGGTTGCAGCCGCGGCGCGTGGAAGCGCTCGGCGGCATGGACGAAGGGCGCTGCGAGCAGCGAGAACGCGGCGAGCGACGCCGCGAGAAACGTTCGGAACATGGAGCCAAACCCGCGAGGAATGGCGCTCGCGCACGAGCCGCCGGATAAATGGGTTTTTTCTGATTTATCAGTGGCTTATGCTACCATAAACAACCCGGCTGGAACGTCGTTCCACGCGCTTTTTTCGAGCGGCCAAGTCCTTGATCAGATTCTGCAATTCCTGCGGCGCCGCGGTCACGCATCGCATCCCCGACGGCGACACGCTCGAGCGCGCGGTATGCGATGCGTGCGGCATGGTCCACTACCAGAACCCGAAGATCGTCGTGGGGTGCCTGCCGCATTACGGCGACCGCATCCTCATCTGCAAGCGCGCGATCGAACCGCGCTACGGCCTCTGGACGCTGCCGGCGGGCTTCATGGAGAACAACGAGACCGCGGCCGAAGGGGCGGCGCGCGAGGCGCTCGAGGACGCGAACGCGAGGGTGGAGATCGAAGACCTCTACACCGTGTATTCGATCCCGAACATCAGCCAGGTGTACATGATGTTCCGCGCGCGGCTGCTCGATGCGGGCGTGTCGCCCGGGACCGAAAGCCTCGAGGTGAAGCTGGTGACCGAGCGCGAGATTCCCTGGGACCAGCTCGCGTTCTCGATGGTGAAGAAGACGCTCGAGCATTTCCTCGCGGATCGCCGCAGCGGCGTCTTCGTGCCGCGCTTCGGCGACATTCGCCCGCCGCAGAAATAAATGGGGTCAGACTCCATTTCGAGGAATTCAGGTTGCTGAATTGAGCAAAATGGAGTCTGACCCCATTATTTCTTCTTCCGCACCCACGCAAGGAACCGCTGCGCCACCGGCTCGCTGCGCTTGCCGAGCCACTTCTCGAGCGTGGCCACGTCCACGTAGCCGCGGCCTTGCCATGGGATGCCCTTGAGGCCGGTGGCACTGGCCACGTCTTCCGCGCGAAAGCGCAATCCGCCTTCGCCCGTTTGCACCCTCACCGGGACCGACTCGAATTCGAACGCCCGGCCCGCCTGCCGCGCACCCGCGGGACGCGCAGCGAGCCATGCGACGCCGCCATGGGCGAGATCCACGACCGGGCGCGCGAGCAGCCGCCAGGCGATCGGCACCGCGAGCAAGGCGCCGATCACGATGCCCGCCGTGTCGCGCATGTACCAGTGCCACGCGTAGATGATCGTCGCGGTCGCGAACGCCACGACGAGGAGCCGCAGGAGAAGCATCACGCCATTCGTCATCACGCCACCTTCACGACCTCGTGATCGGCGATCACGAAGACCTGGTCGCCGCGCCGCGGCAGGACTTCCGCCGTGCCCGTGAACGCGCCGAACGCCGGCAGCACCCCGTAGCGCGGGCCGAACCAGAAGCATGGCAGCCTCAACGGTTTCTCGCCCGCGCCGCTCAGGCGCACGGCGGGATGGATATGGCCGGCCAATGCGTAGCCCGCGCCGCTCGCCCCCGGCTCGTGGTTGAGCACGAACGGCCCGAGCGCTTCTCCGGCGTCGATGCAGCGAACCCGCCACGCCGCGGGCGGATCGCCGGCCTTCCTGTCGTGGTTGCCGCGAATGATCGTGAGCTCGAGGCCCGCGCGCGAATCGCGCCACGCCGCGAAGCGCTCGAACGTGCGTGGCGCACGCCCATCGGCGCTGTGCAGGAAGTCGCCGAGGAAGACGACCTCCCGCGCGCCGGTCCGCTCGACCGCGCGATCGAGGCGCTCGACGTTCTCGGTCGTCGTGCCCGATGGCAATGGAATGCCCGCGCGGCGGAAGCTCGCCGCCTTCCCGAGGTGGAAGTCCGCCACGAAGAGCGCGTTGCGCGAGGGCCAGAACGCGGCACGCTCGGGCAACAACACGAGGGCTTCGCCGGCCACCTGGCAGGTGATCATTGGAACAACGCGAATTGGGCCCCGTTCTCCAACGGGGTGAGGTCGTATTCCGGCGGCGCGGCGCGATCGTACTCGAGCTGCATGCGGCGCACGCGATCGGCGAGCTTCTCGCTCGTGAGCTTCTCGCGGAAGCGGCTCACCATGATCGGGAATGCGAACGGCGAAGGCTTGTGCGTCTGCCGCAGCAGGATCGCCGTGCCCGCGATGCGGCGCAGCGCCTCGGCGAGCCGCGAGAATTCCAGCTGCCGCTCGAGCACTTCACGCTCGGCCTGGCCGAGCAGCGGATTGGCCGGGTCCCAGCGCGCGAACACGTCGTAGAGCAGGCCGCTCGTCGCCTGCACCTGCCGGTTGGTCTTCGGCTGGCCCGGATAACCCTGGAAGACGAGTCCCGCCACGCGCGCGATCTCCCGGAACTGGCGTCTGGAGAGCTCCGCCGCGTTGAGGCTCGCGAGCATGTCCTCGAGCAGGTTGTCCGTGGAGAAGATGCCCGCCTTGAGCACCGGAATCATCTCGAAACGCTCGCGCGAGAGCAGCTCGAAGCCGTAGTCGGTGAATGCGAGGCTGAACGTCGCCGGGCGCAGCTTGCCGAGCCGGTACGAGAGCAACGCGGACAGGCCCATGTGAACCTGTCGCCCCTCGAACGGGTAGAAGAAGATGTGGTGGCCCTCGCGCGTCTCGGCCTGCTCGACGAGGATCTCGTGGCGGCGCGGCACGCGCGACCAGCCGTTCTGAAGCCGCAGCAGCCGCGCCACCGCGCGCATTTCCGGCTCGTCCTCGCGCCCGTCCACGTGCAGCTCGAGCAGCTCGCGGATACCGTCCGAGACCTCGCTCGAGAGCGGGCAGCGTCCGCCGTCCCAGCGCGGGATGATCGCCGAGCCGGGCTTGCCGGGCTTCACGTACGCGGTCATGTTCTCGACGCGGATGAACTCCAGGAGCTGCCCCGCGAAGATGAACGCATCGCCGGGCGAGAGCCGCGCGATGAACGATTCCTCCACGTTGCCGAGTCGCTTGCCGCGCATGTACTGGATGTTGACCGCCGCATCCGAGACGATCGTGCCGATGGACATGCGATGGCGCCGCGCGATGGCCGCATCGTTCACGCGGTAGAGGCCGTCTTCACCGCGCTCGACCTTGCGGTATTCCGGATAGGCCTTGAGCGCATCGCCGCCGCGCGTCACGAAATCGAGCGCCCATTGCCATTCGGCCTCGGTAAGCGCGCGGAAGGCGGCGGTCGAGCGGACCTCTTCCTTCATCGCCGCCTCCTCGAACCCCTCGCCCGCGGCGATGGTCACGAGGTGCTGCGTGAGGAGGTCGAGCGGGCGGTCGACGGGCTTGCGCGACTCGATGCGCCCCGCGTGAGCGGCACGTCGTGCGGCGGCCGCCTCGACGAATTCGAGCATGTGCGAAGGCACGCACGTGACGCGGCTCACCTGTCCGGGCGCATGCCCCGAGCGCCCGGCGCGCTGCAGCAGGCGCGCCACGCCTTTCGCGCTGCCGATCTGCAGCACGCGCTCGACCGGCGAGAAATCGACGCCGAGGTCGAGGCTGGAGGTGGCGACGACCGCCTTGAGGCGCCCTTCCTTGAGGCCCGACTCCACCCAGCGGCGCACTTCGGTGTCGAGGGAACCGTGATGCAGGCCGATCACGCCGGCCCACTCCGGCCGCGCATCCAGGATGCCCTGGTACCAGATCTCCGCCTGCGAGCGCACGTTGGTGAAGACGAGCGTCGAGCGCGACTGGTCGATCGCCTCGATCACGTGCTCGAGCATCGCGAGGCCCGTATGCCCCGCCCACGGAAACCGGTCGACGTCCGGCGGGACCAGCGTGTCGATGGCCACCTGCTTCTGCGAGACGCCCTTGACGATGCGGCGCAGGGAATGGTCGTCAACTCGCGACGGGCCTGCGGAGGGCACCAGCCGGTCCAGCGCGTCGTGAAGATTGCCCAGCGTCGCGGACAAGCCCCAGGTCCTGAGCTTCGGGTTCCAGCGGCGCAGGCGCGCGAGCGCGAGCTCCGTCATGACGCCGCGCTTGTTGCCGAGGAGCTCGTGCCATTCGTCCACCACCACGAGGCGCAGCTCCGAGAGCTTCTCGCGCGCGTCGGCGTTCGACAGCATGAGCGAGAGGCTCTCGGGCGTCGTGACGAGGGCCGAGGGCAGGCGCCGCGCCTGCTTCGCGCGCTCGGCGCTGGAGGTGTCGCCGGTGCGAAGGCCGACGGTCCACGGCACGCCGAGCCCCTCGACGGCGCGCTGGAGCGAGAGCTGCGTGTCGCCCGCGAGCGCGCGCATGGGGGTGATCCAGAGGACGCGCAACCGCGGAGATTGGCCCCCGGGTTCTGCCATCCACTCCGCCAGCGGCCCCAGCCACGCCGCGAGCGTCTTGCCGGTGCCGGTGGCCGAATGGATCAGCCCCGATCCGCCCTCGAGGTAGGCCTGCCAGACCTCGCGCTGGAAGTCGAAGGCGCGCCAGCCGTTCGCCGCGAACCACTGCTCGAGGCGGCCGACCGCGGCGGCCGCGGGCATGACGGAATCGAAATCCACGTGAAATTATTCACGATTCCGCGCCTCTTGCGGCGATCAGCGTGTTCGCGTGGATCTCGGCGACGTCGTCGAGGTCGTGCGCATAGCCGCCAGCCATGGCGATCGCCACGGGAATGCCGCGGGCGGCGAGCGTGGAGAGCACGAGCTCGTCACGGCGCATCAGGCCCTGTTTCGTCAGCTTGAGGCGCCCGAGGCGGTCGTCCTCGTAGGGATCGGCGCCCGCGAGGTAGAACACCAGCTGCGGTCGCGAGCGCTCGAGCGTCTCGTCGAGCCCGCGCTCGAGGTGCCACAGGTATTCGTCGTCCGCGACGCCGTCTTCGAGCCCGATGTCGAGGTCGCTCGCCTCCTTGCGGAACGGGAAGTTCTTCTGCGAATGGATCGAGAACGTGAAGACGGAATCGTCGCCGGCGAAGATCGCCGCCGTGCCATTGCCCTGGTGGACGTCGCAATCGACGATCGCGATGCGCTGCAGGCCGGCCTCGACCTGCAGGGCGCGCGCCGCGATGGCGGCATCGTTGAAGACGCAGTAGCCCGCGCCGCGATCGCTGAATGCGTGGTGCGTGCCGCCGCCGAGGTTGGCGGACCAGCCGCGCGTGAGCGCCTCGCGGGCGGCCGCGAGCGTCGCGCCGCTCGATCGCCGCGAGCGCTCCACCATGGGCTCGGACCACGGGAATCCAATGGCCCGAACCTCTTTCGCGTCGAGCGATCCGGTGGCGACACGCTCGAGATAGTCCGCGCGATGCACCCGCAGGATCTCCGGATCGCTCACCGGGTCCGCGACGCGGAAATCGTGCTCCCCGAACGCGCCCGTGGCGAGCAGCCGCTCGCGCAGGCGCAGGTACTTGCCCGCCGGGAACCGGTGGTTCGACGGCAGCGGTAGCACGAAGACGTCGCTGTAAAATAGAGTCATCGAATCAATGGGGTCAGACTGATGTGGCCTGAGGGCCAACCGTCAAGGGGCCGTCCTTGAAGTCCGGCTTCCGGCCAAACCAGTCTGACCCCATTATCGACCCCGTTGGCAGGCCGCTGGTGAGCGCCATCGTGCGCACCGTCGGCCGCGATACGCTTCCCCGGACCCTCGAGTCGCTCGAACGCCAGACCTGGCGCCCGATCGAGATCGTCGTGGTGCAGGCGCGCGAGCATCTTTCGCAAGCGATCGCCTCTTCGCTGCCCCTGCGCGTCCTCGACGGCCGAACGCTCGACCGGCCACGGGCGGCCAACGCGGGCCTCGCAGCGGCGTCCGGCGAGTGGCTCATCTTCCTCGACGAGGACGACACCATCGAGCCCGATCACGTGGCCTCGCTGCTGGGCGCGGCCATGGCGGCGCGATCGCCGGTCGCGTACAGCCAGACACGGCTCGTCGATGCCACGGGCGCGACGCAACGCCTCCTGGGCGGCCCCTTCCGCCGCGAGCTGCTGCAGCGCTCGAACTATCTCGCGATCCACGCGGTGCTGTTCAGCCGCCGCTTCGTGGACCAGGGCGTGCGCTTCGACGAATCGCTCGCCACGTTCGAGGATTGGGACTTCTGGCTGCAGCTCGCGCAGCGCTGCGATTTCGCGTTCCTGCCGCGTCCCACCGCGATCTATCACGCGTCCACCGGCAACTCCGGGGCCGGCGCGGGAGCCAACCTCGACCGCGAGGCGGTGCTGGAGCAGCGCGCCCGGCTGATGCGCAAATGGGGCCTCGGATAGCCGCGTGCCGAAGCGCTTTGCCTACTACGACAAGCTGGGTGCCGGGAGCAAGCGCACGTATCGCAAGAGCGATCGCATCCTGCGCGTCGAGCTGCCCGATGCGGCGCCGCTCGGCCCGCTCGCGCGCGGGATCGACGGGGCGCTGGAAACCGGCCAACGCGGCAACGTCGAGTCAGCGTGCCAGGCGCTGGTCGATGCGCTGAACGGTGCGCTGGGCACGCCCGCCGTGCGCGTGCGCGTGCTGGAGCGCCGCCCCGCCAACGCCGAGGGCGAGCTGCAGGGCCTGTACGAGCCCGGCGAAGTCACCGGCGGCATCGCGCGCATCACCGTCTGGATGCGCACCGCGCAGCGCGAGCAGGTCGTGAAGTTCCGCACGTTCCTGCGCACGCTGCTGCACGAGGTCTGCCATCACCTCGACTACGAGTTGTACGGCCTCGACGAGACCTTCCACACCGAGGGGTTCTACTCGCGCGAGTCGTCGCTGATGCGCGAGCTGCTGGGGGAAAGGACCAAAGACGGTGAAGAACCGGGTGGAAGGCCGCAGCGAGCGGAGTAAACGGAGTTACTCCGGTTTTCGCTCCGTTTTATCCGCTTCGATTCACCCCTTCTGCGTGATGAATTTGGTGACGAGATAGCCGTCGAAGGTCTCGGCGCCTCCCTCGCTGCCGTAGCCGCTGTCCTTCACGCCGCCGAAGGGCACCTCCGCGAGCGCGAAGCCGAGGTGGTTGATCGTGACCATGCCCGACTCGACGCCGTCCCCGATCTTCATGGCGTTGCTCGTGGACTTCGTGAAGGCGTACGCCGCGAGGCCGTAGGGCAGGCTGTTGGCGCGCTCGATCGCCTCGTCGAGCGTCTTGAACGGCTTCACGCCGAGGATCGGGCCGAAGGGCTCCTGCGTCATCAGCTTCGAATCGTCCGGCGCATCGGCGATCACCGTCGGCTCGAAGAAGTTGCCCTTCTCGCCCACCGTGTGCCCGCCGGCGAGGATCTTCGCGCCGCGCTCGTTGGCATCCTCGACGAAACCCGCGATCGCCGGGACGCGGCGCTTGTGCGCGAGCGGCCCCATCTTCGTCTCCGCCTCGAGGCCCGGCCCCACCTTGATCTTCGAGACCTTGTCGAGGAAGCGCGCGACGAAGCGGTCGTACGCCTTCTCCTGCACGTAGAAGCGCGTGGGCGACACGCAGACCTGCCCGGCGTTGCGGAATTTCGATCCCGCCATGATGTCCGCCGCGGCTTCGACGTCCGCATCGTCGCAGACGATCACGGGCGAATGGCCGCCGAGCTCCATCGTGCACGGCTTCATGAGCGAGCCGGCCATGGCGGCGAGCTGCTTGCCGACGGGCACGGAGCCCGTGAACGACACCTTGCGCACGATGGGCGAGTGGATGAGGTACGTGGACACTTCGCTCGGCACGCCCCATACGACGTTCAGGCATCCGGGCGGCAGGCCCGCTTCGTGGAAGAGGCGCGCGAGCGCCACCACCGCGCTCGGCGCGTCCTCCGGCCCCTTGATGATGATCGTGCAGCCCGCGCCGAGGGCCGAGACCATCTTGCGGATCGCCTGGTTGAAGGGGAAGTTCCACGGCGAGAACGCCGCCACGACGCCGATGGGCTCCTTGAGCACGAGCTGGCGCACGCCCTCCGCGCGCGGCTGGATGACGCGGCCGTAGATGCGGCGCGATTCCTCGGCGGCCCATTCGGCGTGCTCGGCGCACACCGTCACTTCGCCGGTCGATTCGGCGAGCGGCTTGCCCTGGTCCAGCGTGATGTTGCGGCCGATGTCGGCGGCACGGGCGCGCGCGAGCTCGCCCACCTTGCGCAGGACGCGGCTGCGCTCGAGCGGCGAGGAACGGCGCCACGACTGGAAGGCCTTCTGGGCGCTCGCGAGCGCGAGGTCCAGGTCCTCCTTCGAGGCGTACGGCAGCTTGCCGATGACTTCGTCGGTGGCGGGGTTGAGCACGTCCTGCTCGCGGCGGCCGCCGCCCTTGAGGAACTGGCCGTTGATGTAAAGGCAGAGATCTTCGTACATGGTGGGATCGGGACGGGTGGAAGGGCAATCATCGCATGCTTCCCGCTTTGCACGGTCGTGACGAGGGGTTCCCGCGTGTGACGGCCATGCCGTCCCTTTACACGGTCGTGACGAGGGCCGTGCCTGTCGGACCGCTGGCGCGGCTTTGGAGGTCTTGGACGGATGCGCGCGGCAATGAGATGGTGGCGGCCAGCGTTGACTGCGCGAGCAGTATGTAGCCGCGAACCTTGGGACTGGACGTTGGCGAGGGCCGTCCGTTTCTCGAGCGGCCCCGAGGTGGTTGCCCGCAGAATCGACGACCTGATGAAGGTTCTCGCTCATTGGGCCCCCGTAGCAGTGGTTCTGTATCGAAGCCCCGCTGCAATCCTGCCCAATTCTTCCGCCCTAGCAGACGTCGTCAAAGGCCGCTCGAAAACGGACCCCTCGCCAATGTCCTGTGAAGCGCCTACCGCGCCGGAACCAGCCGCAGCGTGTGCGCCGCCCGAACGCGCTCGCGTCGCGTCGGAATCTCCAGGGACTCCACCCTCGCCCACCGGTCGGCGAGATTCGAATACCACGGTGACAGCACGTTGCCCGATTGCCCGGTCGATTGCATGAAGCGCGACCGGTCGAGGTCCGCGAGGTCGTAGATCGCGCGCAGGCTGCCGGAATGCTTGTTCGCGAAGGGACGCGCCTCGTCGCGGATGTGGATGTGGCCCACGTTCACGCTGTGCGAGTCGCCCGCCGTCGGCGGAGCGATGTTGAAGAGCCCGCGCACGAAAGGGAAGAAGCCGAACGGGCGGTGGTCGCTCGCGGCGGTGTGCGCGCGGCCCCACTTCCAGCCCTGCGGTGCCCCGTAGCGCTTCTCGAGGTCGAGCGCCGCCACGTCGAACGCCCGCGCGGTGAGCAGCTCGCACGTCTCGACGGGCGCGGTGCGCACGTCGTCGCACCAGCGCCCCTCGCCGTTCTCGTTGCGCAGCACCGCCGTCATGAACGTCGCGCGCTGGTCCCACGACTCGGCGAAGAGGTCGGCGAGCTCGTCGGCATACACGAGCCGCGTGAGCTCGCGGTACCACGCCGTGAAGACGAGCGCCGCGGGGGACTCGACGTTCATGTGGCCGTCCCAGCCGCGCAACAGCGCCTGCGCCTCGCGCCCGGCGCCGCTTTCGGGTTTCGCTGCGAGCGCGACCGGCAGCAGGTCGCGCGCGAGGCGCGAGAGCGTGTCCGCCTGGATGCGCGCGAACGAATCGGGCGAATGCCGCGGCGTCTCATCCAGCAGCTCGCCGATGCGCTCGGCGCGGCTGGGCGCGGCCCAGTCCCACGAGATGAAATGGCGGTAACCCGGTGGCGTGATGCGGTTGTTCGCCGTGACGATGCGGCCGTCCGGCGGATCGGCGACGGCGGGCAATTCACCGTCGGCGAGGAAGCCGGTCCAGTCGTACTTCGCGATCCAGCCCGGCACGGGCACCATGCCCATCGCCTCGTTGTCCTCGCGCCGCACGGGCACGCGCGCGGGGGCGATGAAGCCGATGTGGCCTTCGCGGTCGGCGTACACGACGTTCTGCTGCGGCGCCGTGAAATCGTGGACCGCCGCGAGGAGACCGGCCGCATCGCGCGCGCGATTGAGGCGGAACCCGGCGCGCGCGGTGGAATTCTCCTCGGTGAGCGCCGCCCACGCGAGCGCGATCACGTGGCCTCGCGGGGCCGCCGCGCCGGCGCCTGCCACGACATCGGAAATGACGGGGCCGTGCCGCGTCTCGCGCACGCGGATGCGCCGCTTGTCGCCGCGCACGTCGATCACCTCTTCGCGGACCGTGAAGCGCGCGCTGCCCTCGGGCGTGACATAGCTGTCCGCATCGCCCGGCGCGACGCGCTCGATGAAGAGGTCCTGCGTATCGCCGTTGGTGGTCGTGAAGCCCCATGCCACGCCATCCGTGTGTCCCAGCACGACGAACGGCACCCCCGGCAGCGTGCCCCCGACCACGTTGCCCGAGGGCGTCGAGACGTGCGCGAGATACCAGAGCGCCGGCGCCTGCAGGCCGAGGTGCGGGTCGTTCGCGAGCAGCGGCTTGCCGCTCACCGTGTGCTCGCCCGATTCGACCCAGTTGTTCGAGCCGGCGGGCTGCTCGGTGAGCGGCGACAGCGCGAGCAGCGCGCCGGCCATGGGCGAAACCTGCGCGTACAGCGGCCTGAAGTCGGGCAGGGGCGGCGGCTTGTCCCCCGGCGATGGCGGCAGGAATTCCTCGGTGCGCGCCATGCCCATCCTCGCGATGTAGCGCAGCCGCGCGAGCTCCAGCCGCCAGTTGCCCGAGAGGTCCCACGCCATCATGAGCAGCCAGCCGATCGAGTCGGCGGGCTTCCACTGCTCGGGCCGGATGCGGAACACCTGGAATTCGACCGGCAGCGTGGGATCGCTTGCGAGGAACGCATTCACGCCGGCCGCATAGGCTTCGAGGTTCGCGCGCGTATCCGCATCGAGCCGCGCGGCGATGCGATCGGCCATGCGACCGATGCCGAGCGTGCGGATGAGCCGGTCGGTGTCGTACGCCACCTCGCCCAGGAATTCCGACAGCCGCCCCTGCGCGATGCGCCGCTGGAATTCCATCTGCCAGAGGCGATCCTGCGCGTGCGCGTAGCCCATCGCGAACCAGCCGTCGCGCTCGCTCGCGGCGAAGATGTGCGGCACGCCGTCCGCATCGCGAACGATTTCCGCCTCCGACTGAAGGCCGGGGGCCGCCGCGGCGCCATCGATCGCCGGCAACGATTGGCGCAGCCAGGCGAGCGCGCCCGCGGCGAGCAACAGGATCGTGGCGCCCACCACCGCCACGATGACCGCGGCGCGCTTCACGCGGCGATCAGAGCCCCGCGGCGAGGAAGCCGCCGTCGACGCGGATGGTCTCGCCCGTCACGTACGACGCCGACGGCGAGGCCAGGTAGATGGCGGCGCCCACGATGTCTTCGGTCTCGCCGAACCGGCCCATGGGCGTGCGGCCGAGCGCGCGCGCCTTGCGCTCGGCGCCCATCTTGTCGCGGTTGATGTCGGTCATGATGAAGCCCGGCGCGATGGCGTTCACGCGCACGCCGCGGGTCGCCCATTCGGCCGCGAGCGTCTCCGTGAGGCTCACCACGCCCGCCTTGCTCATGCCATAGAGCGCGCTGCCGGGCCAGCCGCGGAACGACGCGAGCGAGCCGATGTTGACGATGGATCCGCGGCCGCGCTCGAGCATGTGCCGTCCCGCGCCGACGCACGCGAAGAAGACGCTGCGCAGGTTCGTGTCGATCACGCGGTCCCAGTCCTCGACGGTGAACTGCTCCGCGGGCTTGAGGACCAGCGTGCCCTGCGAATTGACCAGCACGTCGATCGCGCCGAAGCCCGCGATCACCTCGTCCAGCAGGCGGGCGAGCGCGGCCGGGTCGGCCGCATCGGCGCAATGCGCGCGCGCGTCGCCCAGGCTTGCGAGCTGCGCGGCGGCGCCATCGAGCTTCGCGCGATCGCGCCCGGCGATCGCCACGCGCGCGCCGGCCTCGAGGTAGCCCGCGGCGATCGCCTTGCCGATGCCGCTCGAGCCGCCGATCACCAGCGCGTTGAGCCCCGCGAGGCTGAAACGGTCCCGGGCGGCGGTCATGCGAGCGGCACCGACTTGAGCACTTCCTCGAAAGTCGTGACGCCGTGCGCGATCTTCACCGCGCCGGCGAGCCGCAACGGGCGCATGCCGCTGCGGTAGGCGGCCTGCGTGAGGGCCGCGACATCCGTGTCCTCGCGCACGTGCTGCCTCACCTCGCGATTGAGCTGCAGGATCTCGTACAGGCCCACGCGACCGAGATAGCCCGTGTTGCGGCATTCCACGCAGCCCACGGGACGCCACACCGTCTCCGGCGGCGCCGCCTTGAAAGGCGCGCACAGCGAATTCCACAGGCGGTGGTCTTCCTCGCGCGCGAACGGGATCTTCTCCTTGCAATGCGGGCACAGCGTGCGCACCAGGCGCTGCGCCATGATGCCCGTGATCGTCGCGTTGAGCAGGTACGCGGGCGCGCCGAGATCGAGCAGGCGCGTGACCGCCGAGGGCGAATCGTTGGTGTGCAGCGTGGAGAGCACGAGGTGGCCCGTGAGCGCCGCCTGGATCGCCATGTCGGCGGTCTCGAGGTCGCGGATCTCGCCCACCATGATGATGTCCGGATCCTGCCGCATGAGCGAGCGCACGCCGGTGGCGAAGGTAAGGTCGAGCTCCGGCTGCACCTGCATCTGGTTCAAGCGCGGATCGATCATCTCGATCGGGTCCTCGATCGTGCACACGTTCACTTCGGGCGTGGCGAGCTGCTTGAGCGTCGCGTAGAGCGTCGTCGTCTTGCCCGAGCCCGTGGGTCCGGTCACCAGCACGATGCCGCCGGGCTGCGAGATCAGCCGCTGCCAGACGTCGTATTCCTCCTGGCTGAAGCCCAGGTCCTTGAAGTCGCGCATGAGCACTTCCGGATCGAAGATGCGCATGACCAGCTTCTCGCCGAACGCGGTCGGCAGCGACGACAGCCGCAGCTCGATCTCCTCGCCGTCGGGCATGCGCGTCTTGATGCGCCCGTCCTGGGGCCGGCGCTTCTCGACCACGTCCATGCGCGCGAGGATCTTGATGCGCGAGGTCATCGCCACCAGCACCGCGAACGGCACCTGGTAGACCTCGTGCAGCACGCCGTCGATGCGGAAACGCAGCACGCCCACGTCGCGCCGCGGCTCGAGGTGGATGTCGCTCGCCCGCTGGTCGAAGGCGTACTGCCACAGCCAATCGACCAGGTGGACGATGTGGTGGTCGTTGGCGTCGAGCTGGCGCCCCGCCTTTCCGAGCTCGACCAGCTGCTCGAAATTGGAGATGCCGGAGGTCGGCACGCCGGCCGCCTCGGCGCGCTTCATGCTCCGCGCGAGGTTGAAGAACTCGCCCTGGTAGCGCTCGATGTCCAGCGGGTTCGACAGCACGCGCGTGATGCGCAGGCCGAGCATCTCGGCGAGCTCGCGCTCCCACGCGGTGATGAACGGCTCGCTGGTGGCGATGGTCACATCCTTGCCGCTCACCTTCACGGGAAGGATCGCCCGGCGTTCCGCGTACTCCGAGGACATGACCTCCGTCACGCCCTTGAGGTCGATCTCCAGCGGATCGATGTGGAAGTACGCCATCTTCAGCCGCGCCGCGAGCCACTCCGTGAGGGTCTCGGGATTCCACGGCTGGCCGGTCGCGCGCGAGGCGAGCCGCGCCTCCCCGATCACGACGAAGGGATGGCGCGCGCCGCGCGCGAAACGCGCGTCCTCGAGGATCTTCGCCGCCGAGGCGGGGTCTGCGAGGCCGTCCTCGACCAGCCAGTCGAGGACTTCGCGCAGCTGCAGCTTGCGATCGACGCGCGCGGTGGGTTTGACGGCCGCCATGCGCCCGATTATGGGGGAAAATGAGCGAATGAACGAATCCCTCCCGTATTCCGGCGACGAATCGCTGCGGCCCGCGATCGTGGAGGCGCTCGGCCGGGTGATCGATCCCGAAATGGCGCTCGATATCCTTTCAATCGGGCTCGTGTACGGCGTCGAGGCCACGCGCGAGCGCGTGAAGGTGCGGCTCACCATGACGTCGGCGGCGTGCCCGATGGGCGAGCTCATCGTGGCCGACATCGAGGACGCGCTGCGCGAGGCCCTCGGGCCCGTCGCGATCGAGGTGGAGATGTGCTGGGATCCGCCCTGGAGCCCGGAGCGCATGAGCCCCGAGGCGCGCTCGGCCATGGGATGGGAATAGCCGCGCTGCGCATCGCGCTGCTGCTGCTCGCGGCGGCGACGCTGGTGAACGCGATCCTGGGCGGCGTCGCGCGGCTCGGCCCCGCGCCCTCCACGACAGCGGCGCTCGAATACCACGGCGCCCTCATGATCGCCGGGTTCCTGGGCACCGTGATCTCCATCGAGCGGGCCGTCGCGCTCGCGCGCCCCTGGGCTTACCTGGCGCCGCTCGCCGCAGGGCTCGGCGCGATGGCGTGGCTCGCGGGCTTCGACACGCTGGCGCGCGGCCTCTGGATCGTGGCGCCGATCGTCTTCGTCATGGCGAGCGGCGCCATCGTGCAGCGGCAACGCGCGGCGCACACGGTGCTGCTGCTCATCGCCGCCGGCGCGTGGGCGTTCGGCAACGTGCTCTTCGCGGTGCACGGCACGGCCGCCGCCGTGTTGCCATGGTGGTTCACTTTCCTGGTGCTCACCATCGCCGCCGAGCGCCTCGAGATGACGCGGCTCATGAAGCGAGCGCCGCGTGCCCAGACGCTGCTGCATGCGGCGACCGCCTTGCTGCTGGTGGGCGCCGCGTTCGCGACGTGGCGCGTCGAGGGTGTCGTGCCTTTCGGCATCGCGCTCATCGCGATCGCCGCCTGGCTCCTCGCCTACGACCTCGCGCGCCGCACGCTGCACACCAGCGGCTTCTCGCGCTTCGCGGCGGTGGCGCTGCTCGCGGGATACGTGTGGCTCGCCGTGGGTGGCTTCTGCTGGGCGGCGGCGCCGTTCCTGAACGGCCTCGACGACCTCGCCCTGCACGCGGTGGCGCTCGGTTTCGTGTTCTCGATGATCTTCGCGCATGCGCCGATCATCGTGCCGGTCGTCACGCGCGCCCGCATGGCCTACACGCCGTTCTTCTACGTGCCGCTGGCGCTGCTGCACGCATCCGTCCTGTGGCGCGCGGTGGCGCCGTTCGTGGGCGGCTCGCAGCTCTACATCGCCGCATTGCTGAACGCTTCCGCCATCGTGCTTTTCGTCGCCACGCTGATCGCGTCCATCGCCCGGAAATGAGCCGCGCGGTGCCGCTTTGATCCGGATCAAAGCCGTGGGCCGCCGTGGTGGGACAGTCGCCCAATGCATGCCACCCACCCGGACGAGCGCGACGGCGAGCGCATCATCGGCTGGCTGCGCCACGCCGCGATCTTCCGCGACCTGTCCGCGGAGGAGCTCGCGCGCATCGCCGCGGGGACCACGCAGGTCCGCGCCGAGCGCGGCCGCATCCTCTTCCAGCGCGGCGATCCCTGCAACGGCTTCCACCTCGTCATCTTCGGCAAGGTGAAGCTCGTCGTGGGCAGCGCCTCCGGCAACGAGCGGGTCGTGGACATCATCGGGCCGAACATGACCTTCGGCGAGGCGCTGATGTTCACCGACCGCCCGTACGTCGTCACGGCCGGGGCGCTCGCCGACTCGCTCCTGCTGCACATCGGCAAGCAGAACCTCTACGACGAGCTCGAGCGCGATCCGCGGCTCGCGCGCCGCATGCTGGCCGGCCTCTCCTGCCGGCTGCGCATGCTGGTGCACGACGTCGAGGCCCTCACGCTGCATTCGGGCATGCAGCGCGTGATCGGCTACCTGATGGTGCTCGAGCAGGACGGCGCGCCCGGCCGCGTCACGCTTCCCGCGCAGAAATCGCTCGTGGCATCGCGCCTCAACATCACCGCCGAGTATTTCTCGCGCATCCTGCACGAGCTCGCCGACGCCGGATTGATCCGGATCGAGGGACGCGACATCGAGATCCTCGACGCGGCACGGCTGGGCAGCTTCGGCAGCGAGGGCGAAGCCGGCCGCGCGGCCTAGCGCCGCACCAGCGTGAGCTCGACGCCGCGGTCGTCACGCCGCACGGCGTAACGCCAGCCCGCGCGCGCGAGCACCGCGTAGAGCGGCAGCGGTTCGCGCGACAACAGGAAGACCAGCGGCTCCGCCGCCCCGCTTTCCAGGGCGTCGAGGATCCGCATGAGCGGCTCGGGGGGATCGAGGCCGCGAAGGTCGATGGCGGGCTGTGCCACGCCACGGATCGTGGGCGCGGTGCGCGCCGGATTCCTTGAACCAGTTCAAGGCGGCGCATCGCGGGCGGCAGGAGCATGGCCTCGCCAAGCGCCCGAAAACAGGAGGAGACCCGCATGTCCCCCACCCATACCGACGCCCTCGACCTCGAGGGCGGTCCCATCCCGCCGCGGCACGAGGAGCTTCCCGAGGACGAGCCGGTGCCGGCGATGCAGCAGCTGCTGGAGAACCCCTTCCTGCTGCTCTTCATCGGCGTGGCGATGCCCACCGTGCTCTACATCGTGTGGGGCGTCATGGAAATCGTGAACATCCCCGTCGCGAAATAGCGCCGGCAAGGAGATCCGCTTGAGCGCCATCGACCCGCCCGTCCACCGCCTGTGGTGGAAGCAGCCCCTCGACCGCGTGGAGCTCACGTGGATCCTCATCGCCTTCGTCTGGTGCCTCGTCATGTTCTTCATGATGCCGTACTGGCACATCTACGGGCGCCAGAACCTCTCGAACGAGGCGTACAGGTCGACGCCCGAGGCCTACCAGAAGAAGACCGACGACATGGTCGCGAAGCACAAGGTGCGCGAGGAGACCGACCTGAAGATCCCGGTCGTGCACCCGCCGGCCGGCTCCGACGTGTACCTCATCGCGCGCCTGTGGCAGTGGTGGCCGATGCTCGAGCTCGAGGCCGGCAAGACCTACCGCCTGCACCTCATGTCCATGGACTGGCTGCACGGCTTCTCGCTGCAGCCGGAGAACATCAACATCCAGGTGCATCCCGGCTACGAGCACGTGGTCACGATCACCCCCACGGCCGCCGGGCAATTCTCGATCGTGTGCAACGAGTACTGCGGCATCAACCATCACACGATGGTGAGCCGCCTGTACGTCGTGAAGTGAACGGAGAAAACCGATGGCCGTGAACCGCCAGTTCCGCACCTGCCCCACGAGCGGGCTCGTCTTCCACGAGCCGGCCGAGCTGCTGATGAAGGCCAACGCCGTCGCGGCCGTGGTCTTCCTGCTCGTGGGCGGCATCCTCGCGCTGCTGATCGCGCTCACCCGCTGGCCCGCCGTGCACCTGCTGCCGGCCGACTGGTTCTACCTCGTGCTCACCGCGCACGGGCTCGACATGCTGGTGTTCTGGATCATCTTCTTCGAGATCGCGGTGCTGTACTTCTGCGCCTCGACGCTGCTCAAGTGCCGGCTGGCGATGCCCAACCTCGCGTGGGGCGCGTTCACGCTCATGGTCTTCGGCGCGGTCATGAACCAGGTCGCGGTGTTCCTCGGCAGCTCGAGCGTGATGTTCACGTCCTACGTGCCGATGCAGGCGCACTGGTCGTTCTACCTCGGCCTCATCCTGTTCGCGGTCGGCGCCCTCATCGGATGCTTCATCTTCCTGGGCACGCTCGTGGTCGGGAAGGCGGAGAAGACCTACAACGGCTCGATCCCGCTGGTCACCTTCGGCGCGCTCACGGCGTGCATCATCGCCGTCTTCACGATCGCCTCCGGGGCCATCATCCTCATTCCCACGTTCTTCTGGTCCGTGGGGCTCGTCGACCACCTCGACTCGCTCATGTACAAGACGGTGTGGTGGGCGTTCGGCCACTCGTCGCAGCAGATCAACGTCGCCGCCCACGTGTCCGTCTGGTATGCGATCGCCGCCATCGTCTTCGGCGCGAAGCCGCTGTCGGAGCGCGTGAGCCGCGGCGCCTTCCTGCTCTACATCTTCTTCCTGCAGCTCGCGAGCGCGCACCACCTTCTGGTGGACCCGGGCCTCACCTCGAACTGGAAGATCTTCAACACGAGCTACGCGATGTACCTCGCGGTGCTCGCCTCGATGGTCCACGGCCTCACGGTGCCGGGCGCGATCGAGGTGGCGCAACGGGAGAAGGGCTACACACGCGGCCTCTTCGAATGGCTGCGCAAGGCGCCGTGGAGCAACCCGGTGTTCTCGGGCATGTTCATGTCGCTCATCGGCTTCGGGTTCCTCGGCGGCATCTCGGGCGTCATGATGGGCACC
This sequence comes from Usitatibacter sp., assembly GCA_035719385.1. Classification (GTDB taxonomy): domain Bacteria; phylum Pseudomonadota; class Gammaproteobacteria; order Burkholderiales; family Usitatibacteraceae; genus Usitatibacter. Next base: position 10,657 of record DASTGG010000178.1, on the reverse strand, counting down.
GAGCAGCTCAACCTCATCATCCACAACACCGTGTACGTGCCCGGGCACTTCCATGCGACCGTGGTGGTGGGCACCACGCTCGCGTTCATGTCGCTCACCTACTTCCTCATCCCGACGCTCTTCCGCCGCGAGGTCATGTTCCCGAAGCTCGCGCAGTGGCAGCCGTACCTGTTCGGCATCGGCATGAGCGCCTTCGCGCTCTTCATGATGGGCGCCGGCACGCTCGGGATCCCGCGACGCCACTGGGACATCACGTTCGCGGGCAACGCGCTCGCGCACGAATGGCCCGGCATCGCCTACCTCATGATGGGGCTCACGGCCATCGCCGGAATCGTCGCGGTCGTGGGGGGGGCCGCCTACATCCTGATCGCCGTGGGCTCCATCTTCTTCGGCCGCCGCCTCGACGTCCCCGCGGCGAGACGCGTTCCCGTGCGCGCGGGCATGGCGCCGGTGCCGGTGCCCGTCGCCGCCGTGCCCTCCGGGCACACGGGTGTCGCGTTCGCGGCACCGGGCACCTTCACGCTCGCGATGGTCTTCCTCGTGTCCTTCGTCCTGTACTACTTCGTGAACTGGAAGTACCTGTCCACGGTGTGGCCGCTCAAGTGAGACTGGTTTTCGACCTCTTCAAGCTGCGCATCGGTTTCGCGATCGCGCTCACCGCGCTCGCCGGCGTGGCGGTTGCGCCCGGCAGCGTCGCGGGCGGCACGGTGCTCGCCATCGCGGCGGCGGTGCTCGTGGCCTCGGCCGCGGCGGGCGCGCTGAACCAGTATGTCGAGGCGGACATCGACCGGCGCATGGCGCGCACGCGCGGCCGTGCGTTCGTCACCGGCCGCCTGCGCCGCCATCCGGGCTGGCTCGCGCTCATCGCCGCGCTCGTCTTCGGCGCGACCGCGGCGGCGGCCTGGCTGGTGAATCCCGCCGCCGCGCTATTCACCTTCCTGGGCGCGTTCTTCTACGGCGTGGTCTACACCATCTGGCTCAAGCGGCGCACCGCGATGAACATCGTCATCGGCGGGCTCGCGGGCAGCTTCGCCGTGCTCGCGGGCGCGGCGGCCGTTTCGCCCGCCGCGGCGCTGGGTCCGCTGCCGCTCGCCTTCGCGGCCGTGCTGTTCCTCTGGACGCCGCCGCATTTCTGGAGCCTCGCGATCGCCTGTCGCGAGGATTACGCCGCCGCGGGTGTGCCGATGCTGCCCGTGGTCGCGGGCGACGCGCGCGCGGCGCGCATCGTGTTCGCGGCGGCGGGGTTGCTCGTCGCTTCCTCGCTCGCGCCTCTCGCCTTCGACATGGGGCTGATCTACGGGACCGGGGCGGCCGTGGGTGGCGCCCTCTTCCTGCGTGCGACGTGGAGGCTCGCCCGCCTCGCCGCCGCGGACACTCCGCGCGCCACGGTGCGCAGCGCCGCCCGTTCGAGTTTCCACGCCTCGCTGGTCCAGCTCACGCTCCTGCTCGTCGCCGCCATCGCCGACCGGCTGGTGTGAGGGACGCGATGCGATCGGCCATCGCGATCGTCACCGCCGCGGCGATCCTCGCCAGCGCCGGCGCGAACGCCGCGCTCGACTCGGAAGGCGCGATCGCGGCGAGCCGCGCCGCCGTAGGCTCGCGTCCCGCGGCCCACGCGTTCACCGACGCGAACGGCCGGCGCGTCACGCTCGCGGACTTTCGCGGCAAGCCGCTCGTCGTGAGCTTCGTCTACACGGGCTGCACGCAGGTGTGCCCCACCACCACGCGCTTCCTCGCGCGCGCGGTACGAGAGGCGCGCGCCATCCTGGGACCGGGCGCCTTTCGCGTGGCCTCCATCGGGTTCAACGTGCCGATCGACAACCCGATGTCCATGCGCGTGTTCGCGCGCCAGCAGGGCATCGACGGCGAGGCGGACTGGCTGCTGCTCGTGCCCGATGCGGGCGCCGCGGAGAGCCTCGCGCGGGATTTCGGCTTCGCGTTCGCACCGCAATCCGGCGGATTCGAGCACCTCATGCAGGTGACCGTGCTCGACGCCGATGGCCGCGTGCACGCGCAGGTCTACGGCGAGACGTTCGCGCTGCCGATGCTGGTGCAGCCGCTGCGCGAGCTGGTGCTCGGCGAGCCGCGCACGGCGGGCCTGGCGCCCTGGCTCGAGCGCGTGCGCCTCGTGTGCACGGTCTACGACGCGGCCTCGGGGCGCTATCGCCTCGACTACGGGCTCTTCATCGAGGTGGCCGTCGGATTCAGCTGCCTCGCGCTCACGCTGCTCTTCGTGCTGCGCGAGCGCCGCCGGTCGCGACGCCGATGCTGAGCGCGAGGCCCAATCCGCCGCAGCGCGCGTTCCTCGCCGCGGAGGGGCTCTTCAACCGCGTCTTCGGCGAGGCGCTGAACCCCTTCTACTACCTCGGCGCCATCGCCTACTTCCAGATGTGGATCGTGGTGGCGAGCGGCCTGTACCTCTACGCGTTCTTCGAGACCAGCGTCGTCGGCGCCTACGCGAGCGTCGAGTCGCTCACGCAGGCGCAGCGCTGGGCCGGCGGCATCATGCGCTCGCTGCACCGCTACGCCTCCGACGGCATGGCGCTCGCGATGGTGCTGCATCTCGCGCGCCACGCGTGCTTCGGGCATCACCGCGGCTTCCGCTGGTTCTCCTGGGTGAGCGGCGTGGCGCTGCTGTGGATGGTGTACATCGCCGGCATCAACGGCTACATGCTGCCGTGGGACCAGCTCGCGCAGTTCGTGGTCGTGGCGAGCACCGAATGGCTCGACGCGATCCCGATCTTCCAGGGCGCGCTCGCGCGCAATTTCCTGTCCGACGCGGCCGTGAGCGACCGGCTCTTCTCGCTGCTGTCCTTCCTGCACATCGGCCTGCCGCTCGCCGTGCTGGCGTTGCTGTGGATCCACACGCAGCGCGTGCCGAAGGCGCACACGCAGCCGCCGCGCGCCGTCGCCATCGGCATCCTCGCCATGATGCTCGCCCTGTCGATCGCGAAGCCCGCTTTGAGCCAGGGGCCGGCACAATTCGCGACCGTGCCCGTGTCGCTGGCCTTCGACTGGTTCTACCTGCCGGTGCTGGCGCTCGTGTACGAATGGGGCATCGCGGCGACGTGGGCGCTCGTGGGTGGGGCCACGGTCGTCGCGCTCATGCTGCCGTGGCTGCCGCCGCGCCGCCGCGCCGCGCGCGGCGCCGAGCACGCCATCAGCGTCCATCCCGACGAGCGCATCGTCGTGGCGCGCGCGGGCGAGACGATCCTCGAAGCCGGCCTGCGCGACGGCATGCCGATGCCGTTCGACTGCCGCAACGGCGGATGCGGCAAGTGCAAGGGGCTCATCGTCGAGGGAGAAGTCCGCCTGCGTCCGTACCAGGAAACCGCCCTCACGGCGGCCGAGCGCGACGCCGGCCAGGCGCTCTTCTGCTGTGCGGAGCCGCTGGAAGACGTGGTCGTGAGCTACGTGCCGGTGCCCGGCGCGCGGCCGGCGGAGGTGCACGTCCATGGCGCGCGCGTCACCGCGCTCGAGCGCCTGGCTCCCGAGGTCATGAAGGTGACGCTGCTCGTCGACGAGGGCGGCCGGGTGAAATGGCACGCGGGGCAGTACATCAACATCCTCCTCGACGATGGCGCCAAGCGCAGCTTCTCCTTCGCCACGGCGCCCGGAGCGGGCGACACGATCGAGCTGCACGTGCGGCGCATTCCCGGCGGGCGCTTCACCACGCACGTCTTCGAGCAGATGAAGCCCGGGGACCGCGTGCGCTTCGAAGGCCCGCTCGGCGCATTCCACCTGCGCGAGGAGGAAACGCGCCCCATCCTGTTCGTCGCGGGGGCGACGGGCTTCGCGCCGGTGAAGAGCATGCTCGAGCACGCCTTCGCCGCGAAAAGCCCCCGCCCCATGACCCTCTACTGGGGCGTGCGGCGCCGTGCGGATCTCTACGCGGAGGAGCTCGCGCGAGGATGGGCGCGCGAGCATCCCAACTTCGAGTTCGTGCCGGTGCTCTCGGAGCCGTCGCCCGGGGACGGCTGGACCGGCCCCACCGGCCTCGTGCACGAGGCGCTGCTCGCCGATCACCCGGACCTCTCGGGCGTGCAGGTCTACGCATGCGGCTCCGCCGGCATGGTGAAGGCCGCACGCCCGGCGTTCGTGGCGCACGGCCTGCCCGAGGCGGACTGCTTCTCGGACGCGTTCCGGTTCGCTCCCCGCGCCGCGCCGCCGACGAAGGCGATCCCATGAGCTGGCTTCGCTACGCCCTGCAGGTGCCTGCCTACGCCGCCTTCGCCGCGTTCGTGGGCTACTTCTCGTCCGCGCCGGCGTATCACCCGATCGCGCCGGGCCGCGCTGTGGTGAAGCTCTCGTTCATCCACGCCGGCGAGCGCAAGGCCGCATGCCACACGCGCACGCCCGAGGAGCTCGCGAAGCTCGCGCCCAACATGCGCGCCCCCCAGGATTGCCCGCGCGAGCGCAGCGACGTGCTGGTGCAGCTCGACATGGACGGCAAGGCGCTCTATCGCATCGAGGCGCGGCCCGCCGGTTTGCGCCACGACCTGCCCGCGACGGTGTTCCGGCGCCTCGAGATTCCCGCCGGGCGCCACCATTTCCGCGCGCGGCTCGCGGATACCGCCGACGGCGCGTTCCGCCACGAGGGCGAGGCGACGCTCGATCTTCCCGAGGGACGCGTGCTGGTCATCGACTTCGTCGCGCCGCAGGGGTTCGTCTTCCGCACATGAGCCTCAACCCGTGGCGCCACTGCGGCGCGCTCGCGTTCCTGTTCCTCGTGGCGTGCATGGCCTCGGGCATCTACGTGTACGCGGTGTTCGACACCAGCGTGGCCGGCGCCTACGAATCCGGACGCGCGCTCACCGACGACGTCGCGCTCGGGGGACGCCTCATGCGCGGCCTGCATCGATACAGCGGCGATGCGTGCGTCGTGTTCACGCTGCTGCACATCCTGCGCGAGACGGTGCGCCGCCACTTCGGCGGCTGGCGCGCGTGGTCGTGGCTTTCGGGTTGGGTGCTCGTGCCGCTGCTCTGGATCGCGGGCATCACCGGCTTCTGGCTCGCGTGGGACGCGCGCGCGCTTTTCAGCGCGGCGGCCACCGCCGAATGGCTCGCCGCCTGGCCGTGGAACGCGAGCGCCCTCGCGCGCAACTTCGCCACCGGCGAGGCGATGAACGACCGCTTCTTCTCGCTGGCGATCTTCCTGCACATCGGCCTCGCGTTGCTCGCGCTCGCCGCCATGTGGGCGCACGTCGCGCGCATCGCGCACGTTCGCGCCTGGCCTCCCCGCGCGCTCGGCGTGGGGACGCTGGGCGCGCTCGCCGTGCTGGCGCTCCTGCATCCGGCCGCGAGCCTCGCCCGCGCGGACGCCTTCACCATCCCGGCGGCCCTTTCCGCCGATTGGTTCTTCCTCTTTCCCCACGCGGTGATGCCGTCGCTGTCGCCGGAAGGATTGTGGTTGGCGGTAGCTGCCGTGGCTTTCCTCGCGCTCGCGGCCCCGTGGATGGACCGCGCACGCCCCCGCGCCGCCATCGTGAACCTCGCGCAATGCAACGGCTGCGCGCGCTGCGCCGACGACTGCCCGTTCGGCGCGATCGACATGGCGGCGCGAAGCGACGGCCGCCGTTTCACGCGGGAGCCGCACGTGGATGCGGCGCTGTGCGCGGGGTGCGGCATCTGCGTGGGCGCATGCCCCACGGCCACGCCGCTGCGCCGCGCGGGCACCCTCGCCGCGGGCATCGCATTGCCCTCGCCGTCGATCGCGGAGCTGCAGCGCCGGATCGACCGCGCCGTCGGCACGCCCGAGAGCACCGTCGTGTTCGCTTGCGCCGTGGGCCCGGAACGCGCCACGCATCCGGGAGCCACGGTCATCACGGTGCCGTGCGTGGGAATGATCCCGCCTTCCTTCGCCGAATATGCATGGCGCCGGGGCGCGGCCCGCGTCGTCGTCGCGAGCTGCCGCGAAGATGATTGCGAGTACCGCCTGGGCGACCGCTTCACGCGCGAGCGCTTCGCACGCGCCGCCTGGGCACGCGTGCGGGCCCTGGTCCATCCGCTGGAGGTTCCCCGTGCATGACATGATCCTCGACGTATCGCGGCGGCGCCCTGCGAGCGCCGCCATCCCCGCGGATTACGCGATCAGCGTGCCGGCCGACGGGCGTCGCGCGCTCGCCATCGGCTGGCTGGGCCTCGGCGTCGTGGCCCTCGCCGCGTCGGGCCTCTTCTCCCTGCTGCTCGTGGTATCGCGCTCGCCCGGGGTGAAGGACCTCTTCCCGGTCGCGGACTTCTTCCGGGTCGCGCTCGTGGTGCACGTGGACCTTTCGGTGCTGGTGTGGTTCCTCGCCTTCGCCGCGATGCTGTGGAGCCTCGCCGGGCGAGCGCGCGCCATGGCGGCGGGATGGCTCGCGCTGGGTGTGGCCGCCATCGGCACGGCCGTCATGGCCATCGCGCCGTTCGCCGCGCGCGCCGCGCCCGTCATGTCGAACTACGTGCCCGTGCTCGACGGCGCGGTGTTCATGACCGGCCTCGCGCTCTTCGGGCTCGGCATCGCGATCGCGTGCGTGCGCGGCATGGCGGTGTACGAGCCCGCGGGCGCGCGGCCCTCCGGCGCGAATGCCCTGCGGCTCGGGCTCAACGGCTCGCTCGTCGCCGCGGGAATGGCCGCGGTGGCGCTCGCAGCCTCGTTCGCGCAGCTCGACCGCACGCTCGAGGCGAGGACGTATTACGAGCTGCTCTTCTGGGGCCCGGGCCACGTGCTGCAATTCGCGTACACGCTCCTCATGCTGGTGGTGTGGATCTGGCTCGCCTCCGCGCTCGGGGCGAGCCTTCCGCTCGGCCCGCGCGTGGTCGCGCTGCTTTTCGCCATCGCGCTCGCGACGGTCTACGTGACGCCGTGGATCTATCTCGCCCACCCGGTCGCCTCGGTGGAGCACGCGCGCCTGCAGACGTGGCTCATGCGCTTCGGCGGCAGCGTCGCGGTGCCGCCGATCGCGGTCGCGGTGGCCTGGGCGCTGGCGCGCACGCCGGCAAACGCCGCCTCGGCGCGGCCGCTCCACGCGTGCCTCGCCGCCTCGATCGTGGTCTTCTGCGCCGGCGGCCTCATCGGCTTCACGATCGCCGGGGCGAACGTGCGCATCCCGGCCCATTACCACGGCTGCATCGTCGGCGTGACCCTGGCGATGATGGGGCTCACGTATCTCCTGCTGCCGCGCTTCGGGTTCCGCGCGCCCGCCTCGCGGCTCGCGGCGTGGCAACCGTGGGTCTACGCGGCCGGGCAGCTCATGCACATCGGCGGCCTCGTCGTCTCGGGCGGGTATGGCGTGCAGCGCAAGGTGGGCGGCGCCGACCAGGTGTTGCGCTCCACGCCCGAGGTCGTGGGCATGGGGGTGATGGGCATCGGCGGGCTCATCGCGGCGGTGGGCGGCGTGCTCTTCGTCGTCGTGGTCTTCAACGCGGTGCGCACTCGACGCGTGCGCGCGTGACCGGGCCACGCCCTGCTGCCGTGGCGAACGGCCTCGCAAGGCTCGGGGCGATCGGCGTCGCGACGACGCTCGTCGTGCTGGGCGTGAGCGTCTGGCTGCGCGTGAACACGTCCCTCGACGCGGCGGGTAATGCAGTGTCCTCGCTGGGTACCGCCGGCGAGCAGGCGCTGCGCGTGCTGCATCGCGTGGCGGCGAGCGCGACGGGACTCGCCGCCCTCGTCGCCGCGGTGCTCGTAGCGCGCAACCGCCCGCGGCCGCGCGGGCAGCTCGCCGCGCTCGCGCTCGTCGTATCGATGACGCTCGCCCTGGCGGCGGCGGGGCGCTTCACCGCCGGCTACCGCCTGCCGGGAATCACCATCGTGAACGTCGCGGCCGGCATCGCGCTCGCGGCCGGGTTCGTTTGGCTTCGCCTGTCGGCCACGGGGTGCGTCCCCGGGGTGCGTCCCCGGGTCGGGTTTGCGGTGGCGGCGCTCGGCGTCGCGTTCGTGCACTCGGCGCTGGGGGCGGCGGCGAGCGCGCATACGATGCACCGGGCGAGCATATCGCTCGAGCCGTGGCACGTGGGCCTGGGCTTCGCCGTGACGGCGGTGTGCGTGGTCGCCGCGGCGCGGGACGGGGGCGCGCGCGGATGGCGCCTCGCGCTCGCCCTGGCGGCGCTCGCACAGCTGGGCACCGGGATGTGGCTCAGCGCGAGCGGCGAGACGTTTGCACCTGCGACCGCGTGGTTCCATGCCGCGCTCGCCGCGGCCATCGTCCTCATGCTCGTGCGGCTCGCCCTGCGCTAGGAGCGCCCAGGCCCGCGAGCTCGAACGCATCGTCGATCGTGTTCGCCTCGCGCACGGACTTGTCCTTGCGCATGCGCAGCATTCGCGGGAAGCGCACGGCGATGCCCGACTTGTGGCGGTTCGAGCGCTGGATGCCCTCGAAGCCCAGCTCGAACACGAGCTCGGGCTTCACCGTGCGCACGGGACCGAAGCGCTCGAGCGTGTTGCGGCGGATGAACGCGTCCACCTCGCGGATCTCCTCGTCGGTGAGCCCGGAGTAGGCCTTCGCGAAGGGCACGAGCTCCTCGCCCTTCCAGAGGCCGAACGTGTAGTCGGTGTACAGGCTCGCGCGCTTGCCGTGGCCGCGTTGCGCGTAGATGAGCACCGCATCGAGCGAATACGGCTCTATCTTCCATTTCCACCACACGCCCCGCGGGCGCCCCACGCCGTACGGGGAATCGCGGCGCTTGAGCATGAGGCCCTCGGTGCCTTCCTCGCGGCTGCGCGAGCGCGCCGCCGCGAGCGTCTCCCACGAAGGCGCGCGCACCAGCGAGGACACGTGGAAGCGCGAGCCGCCCGCGATGCCGAGCAGCGTGTGTTCGAGCCGCGCTCGGCGCTCCTCGAGCGGGCGCCCCCGCCAATCCTCGCCTTCGAGCTCCAGCAGATCGAAGCACAGCATGATCGCCGGCGACTCGTCCATCACCTTCCTGCCCGGGTTCTTGCGGCCGAGCCGCTTCTGCAGCGCGGCGAAGGGCATCACGCGGCCGTCCTTCCACGCGAGGATCTCGCCGTCGAGCACGCAATCCGGCAGCTTCGACGCGTCGGCCACGATCTCGGGGAACTGGCCGGCGATGGGCTCGTCGCCCCGCGACCAGAGCGCGAGGACGTCGCCGCGCTTCACCAGCTGCGCGCGGATGCCGTCCCACTTCCACTCGGCGAGCCATTCGCCGCGCTCGCCGAGCGACTCGGGCGCGCCCTCGAGCGGGTGCGCGAGGAAGAAGGGATACGGATTGGCGCGGTCGGTCTCGACGTGCGCGGCGTCGATGAGCTGGCGCCACATCGCCTCGCCTGGCGACCACTCGCCCGTGAGCCGGTGCGCGATGACCTTGGCATCGACGCCGAACGCCTGCGAGATCGCGCGCATCACGAGCAGCGCCGAGACGCCGACGCGGAAATTGCCCGTGATGAGCTTGTTGAACACGAAGCGCTGTGTGCCGTCGAGCTCGTGCCAGCAGGATTCGAGCCTCGCGCGTTGATCCGCCTCGCCGAGGTCCTTCAGGGGCAGAAGCCGCTCCTCGATCCAGGCGTGCAGCGGCTCGTCGCCTTCACGCGTCGCGGCCGGGAGGATGAGCGAGATCGTTTCGGCGAGGTCGCCCACAGCGTCGTACGACTCGGCGAAGAGCCACTCGGGAATCCCCGACATCTCCGAAGCCCACGAGACCAGCCGTCGCGTCGGCACGACCTGCCGCGGGCGGTGTCCCGTGAGGAACCACGCCGCCCACGCGGCGTCCTTCGGCTCGGCGGTGGCGAAGTACTCGGCGAGTGCCGCGGTCTTCGCCCGCGTGCTGGTGCTGGAGTCGATCGCCTCGAAGAGCTCGCCGAAACGCTTCACGCGCCGGCCTCCTCGCCGCCCGCCTCGCCCTCGAACGCGGTGCGCATCGTGTGGGCCTCGTAGCCGCGCTCGTTCAGCCATTGCACGAGCGGCGCGGTGTGGCCGTGGGTCACGAAGATGCGCTTCGCGCCGGTCGCCTCGATCGCGCGGTTGAGCCCGGGCCAGTCGGCATGGTCGGAAAGCACGAACCCGCGATCGACGACGCGACGCCGGCGCGCGCCGCGGATCGCCATCCAGCCCGAGGCGAAGGCGTCGGAGTAATCGCCGAAACGCTTGAGCCACGGCGTCGATTGGGCCGACGGCGGCGCGACGATGAGCGCGCCGGCGAAATCCTTCTTCGCCTCGTAATCGCCCACGCGGCGCGTCTCGGGCAGGCGCACGCCACATTCACGATAGCCCGCGTTGAGCACCTCGACCGCGCCGTGCACGACGATGGGCCCGATGCCCGCGTCCACGCTCGCGAGGATGCGCTGCGCCTTCCCGAACGCGTAGCCGAAGAGCACGCTCGCGCGGCCGGCCGCCGCGTTCGCGCGCCACCATGCGTCGATGCGTTCGAAGATCTCGCCCGGCGTGCACCAGCGGTAGATCGGCAGGCCGAAGGTCGATTCCGTCACGAACGTGTGGCACTTCACCGCCTCGAACGGCTCGCAGGTGGGATCGGGATCGAGCTTGTAGTCGCCGGACACGACCCACACTTCGCCGCGGTGCTCGAGGCGCACCTGCGAGCTGCCGAGCACGTGGCCGGCCGGATGCAGCGACACGCGCACGCCATTGATGTCGCGCGCCTCGCCGTAGGCCATGCCTTCGAGGGCCGCTTCCTCGCCCAGTCGGGCGCGCAGGATCGGCAG
>DASTGG010000177.1:0-18835 GCA_035719385.1 Usitatibacter sp. | reverse complement strand
GGCCGCGGCGGGCACGCCGTGCCGCAACCTGGACATGCGGCTGCAGGGAGCCGAGGGCGTCCGTGCGTATTGGGCGCGCCACGCCGCCGCGGACGTCGCGATCGTCGAAGGCAACCAGGGCCTCTACGACGGCGTGGACGGCGGCAGCAACGCGGCGCTCGCGAAGCTGCTGGGGCTGCCGGTGGTGGTGGTGATGGATGCGCGCGGCATGGGACGCACCGCCGCCGCGCTCGCGCTGGGCCTCGCCGCCTTCGACCGGGACCTGCGCGTGGCCGGCATCGTCCTCAACCGCGTAGCCGGCTCTCGCCACGAGGCCACGCTGCGCACGGCGATCGAGACCGAGGCGGGCGTGCGCGTGCTGGGGGCGATTCCCGAGCTCGACGGTGCCGCGCTCGTGCAACGCCACCTGGGCCTGGTGCCGCCGAACGAGGCGGGCGCCGCCGCGGCCACCATCGAATCGCTGGCGCAACGCGTGGGCGCGCATCTCGACGTGGACGCGATCCTCGCGGCCGCGGCGCAGGTCGCGCCGGCGCCGGCCCCCGCGCGCATCGCGCGGGCCATCTCGAACGGGCCACGCATCGGCATCGCCACGGATCGCGCCTTCGGCTTCTATTACGCGGACGACCTCGAGGCGCTCCAGGAAGCCGGCGCCGCGCTGGTCGTGATCGACACGCTGCGGGATGCGCACCTGCCGCGCATCGACGGCCTCTTCCTCGGCGGCGGATTTCCGGAGACGTGCGGGCGCGAGCTCGCCATGAACGGGACGTTGCGCGCCGAGCTGCGCCAGGCCATCGACGCCGGGCTGCCGGTGTACGCGGAGTGCGGCGGCCTCATGTATCTCACGCGCTCGCTCACGCATGGCCGCGATACCTACGCGATGGTGGGCGCGATCGCCGCGGACGCCGTCATGCACGACAAGCCGGCGGGCAAGGGGTACGTCACGCTCGCGGAAACAGCGTCGCATCCGTGGGGCGGCACGGCCGCGACGATCGAGGCGCACGAGTTCCACTATTCCACGCTCGAGAACGTCGACCCGCGCACGACGTTCGCGTACCGCGTGCTGCGTGGCCACGGCATCGACGGGCGGCACGACGGCATCGTGCATCGCAACGTCCTCGCCTCGTACGCGCACCTGCGCAGCGTGGGCGGCAACGACTGGGCGGCGCGCTTCGTCGCCCACGTGCGCCGCTGCATGCCGCGCCAGGCGCGCGCCGCCGCATGATCACGCTCACGCCCGCGGCCGCGATGCAGATCCGCGAAGCCGCCGCGCGCTCCCGCGATGCCGCCGTCCTGCGGGTGGCCGCGAGGCGGCTCGCCGACGGCACCATCGACTACGGCATGGGCTTCGACGAGTGGCGCAACGGCGACGTGCGCGTCGTGTGCGAAGGCGTGGCGCTGGTCGTCGCGCCGCCCAGCCGCGAGCTGCTCGAGGGCGTCGTGCTCGATTACGTGGAGATCGCGCCCGGAGACCTGCGCTTCGTCTTCGCCGCGCCCGGCCGTGAAGCGCAACCGTTCGCGAGGCCCGCCCCATGAAACGCGACTTTCCCCTCGGCAAGGTGTTCCTCGTGGGCACGGGGCCCGGCGACCCCGACCTGCTCACCGTGAAGGCGCTGCGGCTCATGCGCGAGGCCGACGTCGTGCTCTACGACAACCTCGTCACCCCGGAGATCATGGCGCTCGTCGCCGCGCACGCCGAGCGCATCTACGTGGGCAAGAAGCGCGCGGACCACGCGATGCCGCAGGAACGCATCAGCGAGCTGCTCGTGGAGCAGGCGCGGCTCGGCCGGCGCGTGCTGCGGCTGAAGGCGGGCGATCCCTTCATCTTCGGGCGCGGCGGCGAGGAGATCGAGACGCTCGCGCGCGCCGGCGTCGAGTTCGAGGTGGTGCCCGGCATCACGGCGGCGCTCGGCGCGGCGGCCTATGCCGGCATCCCGCTCACGCACCGCGACCATGCGCAGTCGTGCGTGTTCGTGACCGGCACGCTCAAGGACGGCGGGCTGGACCTCGACTGGCACGCCCTCGCGCGCCCGCGCCAGACGCTCGTGATCTACATGGGCTTCCAGAACCTGCAGGAGCTCTGCTCGCGCCTCGTGCAGCACGGCATGCCGGCCTCGACGCCGGCGGCGATCGTGCAGCAGGCCACGACGGGTCACCAGCGCGTGGTGTCGGGGACGCTCGCGACGCTGCCCGCGTCCGCGCAGCGCGCGCAGCTGCACCCGCCGACCCTCATCATCGTGGGCGACGTGGTGGCGCTGCGGGAGCGGCTCGCGTGGTTCGAGGGCGGTCAGCCGGTCGAGCCGGAGACCTTGCGCTCCACCGCGTAGACGGCGGCTTCCACGCGCGAGCTCACGTTGAGCTTCGCGAGGATGTGGCGCACGTGCAGCTTGACCGTGTCGTGGCTGATGTCGAGCTCGCGCGCGATCCCCTTGTTGCTCATGCCCTGCGCGATGTAGCCGAGGATCTCGAGCTCGCGCTCGGTGAGGGCGCGGCTGCCGGAATCGCGGCCCTGGTTGGCGCCCAGCAGCAGCGCCAGCTTCGAGGCCATCGCGGGCGCCACGACCAGCTCGCCGCGCAGCGCGCGCTTGATCGAATCGACCACGTCGTCCGGGTCCATGTCCTTGAGGAGGTAGCCGCGCACGCCCGCGCGCAGCGCATTGGCGAGGTCCTCCTGCGAATCGCACATCGTGAGGATGAGCGCCGGCGTCTCCAGGCCCTCGTCGCGGAAGCGCTTGAGGAGCGCGAAACCGTGCATCTGCGGCATGCGCAGGTCCATCACGACCAGGTCGGGCTTGAGCTCGCGCAGCAGCCGCACGGCCGCCTCCGGCTCCCCGGTCGCGCCCACCACGCGGATGCCCGCGCGGTGCTCGAGCAGCTCGGCCAGCCCGCGCCGGCAAAGGCCATGGTCGTCGATCAGGACGACCCGGATCTGCGAACCGTTCTCGTTCATGGCGTCGACTCCAGCGGCCGGGGCTGCGCGGGAAGCGTCAGCCGCACGCACGTGCCCTTGCCCGGGTTGCTGCGGATCCGCAGCGTTGCGCCGAGCCGCTGCGCGCGTTCCCTCATGATATCCATCCCGTAGTGTCCTGTGGGGCCTTGCCCCGCGTCGCGCGAAACGCCGCAGCCGTCGTCCTCGACGCTCACGCGCAGTTTCGCCGCGCGCCGGTCGATCAGGACGCGCGCGGCATGCGCTCCCGCATGCTTCACGACGTTGGCGAGCGCTTCCTGCACGATGCGATAGACCTCGTGCTCCTGCTCGGCCGTCCAGCGCACGTCACCGGCCTGGTTCTCGATGGTGAGCCGCACGCCGGTGCGGTCCTCGAAGGTGCGCGCCATGTCCTGCAGCGACGGCAGCAGCCCGTGGCTGATCGGCTGGCGGAAATGGCTGATGAGCTCGCGCAGGCGCGCATGCGCCTCGCCCATCGCCTGGTTCACGTCGCCGAAGTACTTGAGCGCGTGCGTGCGCTCGCCGTTGCGGATCGCGTCGTGCAACAGCGACATGCGCATGCGCATGTAGGCGAGCCCCTGCGCCAGCGCGTCGTGCACCTCGCCCGCGAGGAGCTGGCGCTCGCTCAGCAGGGACGAGCGCAGGCGCTCGTGCTCGAACACGGCGTTCTCGAGCACCAGGTCGAGCATGCGCGCGGTCGGGTCCAGCAGCTCGGCGAGGTCGACCGGCACGCGGCTGCCGAAGAACAGGCTGAAGACGCCGATCGGCTTGCCGCTGCAGTGCAGGGGGACCGCGAGCACCGGGCCGCATTTCGTGTGCCCGGCGAAGGGCGCGAGGTAGCGCGCGCAGCTCTCGGGATGGCGGTCGAGGCGCATGTCGTCGGCCCGGAGCGCCACGCCGCAGATGCCGCAGTCGACCGCGAGCGCGCGGTGGTCCGCGAGGTCGCCGCAGGACACGCCCATGGCGCTCACGAGGCGCAGCCACTGTCCATCGGGCGAAACCAGGCGCACGGTGCCGCCGCGGGCGCCGGTCAGCGCGATGATCGTCTGCAGCCCGCGCTCGAGCATCGCCTGCAGGGCGGGGCTCTCGAGCAGGGTGTCCGGCTTGAAATCGAGGGGCAAGCGCACCTTCGCGGGAGCCTGGGTGGCCCGCGCGGCGTCGTGAACGATCCTCAGTTGCCGGGACGTCATGGTTCCCGCTCCTCCGGCGAGTGCCCGGCGCGCTGCCCCCACGCGTCCCGCCTCGTCCAATACCGATTGTAAGGGGGATATGGAGGCGGGTTAGCTCCAGATCAAATGCTCACCCAAAAGGGTAGGTAGCGTTCTCCCTCACGGTTATGGACTTCGGAGGGCGAGGCTGCGGTAATGGGCCTCATGAGGAGCCCTGTCCGCGGTACTCCGGAGCGATGCCCATGGCACTGGTGAAACCCCACGGCGGCGGGCCGCTCAAGCCGCTGCTGCTCGCCGCCGAGGCGGCGACCGCGGAACGCGCGCGGGCGCTCGGCTTGCCGCGGCTGAAAGTCAGCTCGCGCGAGAAGGGCGACCTCGTCATGCTGGGCATCGGCGGTTTCACGCCGCTCGGGGGCTTCATGGGAGAGGCCGACTGGCGCGGCGTATGCGATGGCTACCGCACCGCGAGCGGCCTGTTCTGGCCGATCCCGATCACGCTGTCGTGCACGAACGAATTCGCGAATTGCGTCCCGGCCGGCGGCGACATCGCGCTGATGGACCCGGATTCCGGCGGCGTGCTGGCGACGATGCGCGTCACGGAAAAGTACCGCATCGACAAGGCCCACGAGTGCCGCACGGTTTTCCGCACCACCGACCCGGAGCACCCGGGCGTGCGCATGGTCATGGCGCAGGGCGAGGTGAACCTCGCCGGACCGGTGAAGGTGCTCTCCGACGGCGGCTTCGGCGCCCGCTACGGCGCACTCTTCATGACGCCCGCGCAGACGCGCGCGGCGTTCGAGGCGCTCGGCTGGTCCACCGTCGCGGCCTTCCAGACCCGCAACCCGATGCACCGCTCGCACGAGTACCTGGCGAAGGTCGCCATCGAGGTGTGCGACGGCGTGCTGATCCATTCGCTGCTCGGCAACCTCAAGCCGGGCGACATTCCCGCGGAAGTGCGAACGCGCGCGATTTCCGTTCTCACCGAGAAGTACTTCGTCGCGAAGACCGTCGTGCAGGCGGGCTATCCGCTCGACATGCGCTACGCCGGTCCGCGCGAAGCGCTGCTGCACGCGCTCTTCCGCCAGAACTACGGCTGCTCCCACCAGATCGTCGGCCGCGACCACGCCGGCGTGGGCAGCTATTACGGCCCTTTCGACGCGCACCACATCTTCGACGAGATCCCGAAGGATGCGCTCGAGACGCGGCCGCTCAAGATCGACTGGACTTTCTGGTGCTACAAGTGCGGGGGAATGGCCTCCGCCCGCACCTGCCCGCACGCCGACGCCGACCGCCTGCTCGTCTCGGGCACGAAGCTGCGCAAGTGGCTTTCCGAGGGCGCGCCGGTCCCGGCCGAATTCAGCCGCCCCGAGGTGCTCGCCATCCTGCAGGAGTACTACGCGGGCCTCGAGGAGAAGGTCGAGGTCAAGCTCGCCGGCCATTCCGCCCGCTAGCCACCCGGCCACGAACACGAAACAGCAACGCCAACGAAGAGGAGAAGCGCCATGCCCACCTATGTCCGCACCGACAAATGCGACGGTTGCAAGGGACAGGACAAGACCGCGTGCATGTACATCTGCCCGCACGACCTGATGAAGCTCGACCGCGACGGCTCGGAGACGGGCCACGCGATGAAGGCGTTCAACCAGGAGCCCGAGCAGTGCTGGGAATGCTACTCGTGCGTGAAGATCTGCCCGCAGGGCGCGATCGAGGTGCGGCACTACGCCGACATCGTGCCGCTCGGCGGCTCGGTGCAGCCGATGCGCGGCTCCGACGCGATCATGTGGACCATCAAGTTCCGCAACGGGACGATCAAGCGCTTCAAGTTCCCGATCCGCACCACGGCCGAGGGCTCGATCGACACGTACGGCGGCAAGCCCATGCCCAGCGTCGCGGAGCTCGATTCGCCGGCGCTCTTCACGAAGGACGTGATGGGCGGCTTCCGCAAGGGCCGCGACGGCGAGCTGCTGCGCGTGAAGTGATCCGGGACGACAGGAGACTGACATGACACAGGGAACCTTCGAGAATCCGACGATCGTCCAGGAAGAGCTCGACATCCTGCTCATCGGCGGCGGCATGGCCGCGTGCGGCGCGGCATACGAGGTGATGCGCTGGGCCGACGCGGTGAAGGCCGAGACGGGAACGGAGCTGAAGATCAAGCTCGTGGACAAGGCCGCGCTCGACCGCTCCGGCGCCGTGGCGCAGGGGCTGTCCGCGATCAACACCTACATCGGCTCCGAGCAGGACCCGGCCGACTACGCGCGCATGGTCTCCAACGACCTCATGGGCATCACGCGCGACGACCTCACGTACGACCTCGGGCGCAACGTCGACGACTCGGTGCACCTCTTCGAGGAGTGGGGCCTGCCCATCTGGAAGACCGACGCGAACGGCGTGCGCCACGACGGCGCGCAGGCGCAGAAGGAAGGGCTGCCGGCGCTCAAGGACGGCGGCAAGCCGGTGCGCTCGGGCAAGTGGCAGATCATGATCAACGGCGAATCCTACAAGTGGATCGTCGCCGAGGCCGCGAAGAAGGCGCTGGGCATGGATCGCATCCAGGAGCGCATCTTCATCGTGAAGCTCGTGAACGACAAGAACGACCCGAACCGCATCGCGGGAGCGGTCGGCTTCTCCGTGCGCGAGAACAAGATCTACGTGTACAAGGCCAAGGCGGTCCTGCTCGCCGCGGGCGGCTGCGTGAACCTCTTCCGGCCGCGCTCCGTGGGAGAAGGCACGGGCCGCGCGTGGTATCCGGTCTGGAACGCGGGCAGCACGTACGCGATGGCCGCCGAGGCGGGCGCCGAGATGACGATGATGGAGAACCGCTTCGTGCCGGCGCGCTTCAAGGACGGCTACGGCCCGGTCGGCGCGTGGTTCCTGCTGTTCAAGGCCAAGGCGACCAACGCCTATGGCGAGGACTACATGACCAAGAACAAGGCGATGCTCGAGCAGTATCCGCCTTACGGCCAGGCCGCCGTGCCCGCCTCGTGCCTGCGCAACCACCTCATGCTCGAGGAGATGAAGCAGGGCCGCGGCCCCATCTACATGGACACGGTCGGCGCGCTCGCGAAGCTGCGCGAGACGCTCTCGCCGAAGGAAGTGAAGCACCTCGAGGCCGAGGCGTGGGAAGACTTCCTCGACATGTGCATCGGCCAATGCGGCATCTGGGTCGGCGAGAACATCGAGCCGGAGAAGAAGAACTCCGAGCTCATCCCGACCGAGCCGTACCTGCTCGGCTCGCACTCGGGCTGCTGCGGCATCTGGGTCTCGGGTCCCACGGACCTGGGCGCCCCGACCGCCGCGGAAGGCGACCTGGACGGCGTGCCGGCGCACCTGCCGCGCGGCTGGAGCTGGGGCTACCGCTCGATGACCACGGTGAAGGGACTGTTCACCGCGGGCGACGGCGTGGGCGCCTCGGGCCACAAGTTCTCCTCCGGCTCGCACGCCGAAGGGCGCATCGCGGCCAAGGCCATGGTCAAGTACGCGGTGGAGCACAAGAACCTGAAGGTCGAGCTCGACACGCCGCCCGAGCAGCTCGCCGAGGAGATCTACAAGCCGGTGCGCACGTTCCTGCAGCACAAGGACTACACCACCGCGGTGGACATCAACCCCAACTACGTGGCGCCCAAGATGCTGCAGTTCCGCCTGCAGAAGATCATGGACGAATACGTCGCGGGCTGCGCCACGTACTACAACACGAACGACAAGCTGCTCGGCGTCGCCGAGGAGAAGCTGGAGCTGCTCAAGGAGGACGCGCAGAAGATGCGCGCGAAGGACCTGCACGAGCTGCTGCGCGCCTGGGAGAACTACCACCGCATCCTCACGGCCGAGGCGCACATGAAGCACATCCAGTTCCGCGAGGAGTCGCGCTATCCGGGCTTCTACTACCGCACCGACAAGAACTTCGTCGACGAGAAGAACTGGCACTGCTTCGTGAACTCGGTCTACGACCGCAAGACGCACAAGTGGACGTGCTTCAAGCGCAGGCACGTGGACCTGGTCGACAAGTCGAAGCTGTTCAAGACGGCGCCGGCGCCCGCCGCCGCGCCGGCCGCGCCGAAGGTGGGCGCGGTCGCGGACTGAACGGCGCGTGTCCTCGCCGTTCCCGCAAAGCCCGGTCGTCCCCGAGACCTTCGGGGGCGGCCGGGAAATCCGTTTCCGCTGCCATCGCGGCGTGGCGTGCTGGAACGCGTGCTGCTCGAGCATCGACATCGCCCTCACGCCCTACGACGTGCTGCGGCTGAAGAACCGCCTCGCGATGGATTCGGGCGCGTTCCTGCGCGAATACACGGTGCCGTACGAGATGGAGCAGGAAGGCATCGCGGGCGTGAAGCTCAAGCCCGTCGAGGGCGGCACGGCATGCCGGTTCATGCGCCCCGACGGCTGCAGCGTGTACGCGGATCGCCCGACGGCGTGCCGCTATTACCCCGTGGCGCTGCTGTCGATGCACCGGCAGGGCGAGGCGGGCGAGAGCGATTCGTACGCCCTCGTGAAGGAGCCGCACTGCCGCGGCCACGATGAATGCCGCGCCATCACGGTCGATGCATACCGGCGCGAGCAGGGCGTCGAGGCGTACGACGAGCTGGCGCGCGGCTGGCGGCAGCTCGTGCTCAAGAAGAAGTCGCTGGGCCCCGCGGCGGGCAAGCCCTCGCAGCGCAGCCTGCAGCTCTTCTTCATGGCGTGCTACGACCTCGACCGCTTCCGCGCGTTCGTGCGCGGCGAGGGCTTCCGCAGCCTGCACGACGTGGGCGACGCGGAGATGGCGCGCCTGGAAGCGGACGACCAGGAGCTCCTGCAGTTCGCCTTCCGTTTCCTGCGCCAGACGATGTTCGGCGAGGTGACCATCCCCATGCGCAGCGAGACGATCGAATGGCGGCGCGCGCGCTTTCGCGAGAAGCTCGACACGCGCGCGACGCAGGCGGCCGCGCGGGACGGCGACGAGCCCGCGGGCGAGACGACGATCGGCTAGAGTCCGGGGAGTGATCCTCCTCGACCATCTCGTCGTGGCCGCGGCCACGCTCGACGAAGGCGCCGTTTGGCTCGAGTCGCGCCTCGGCGTGCCGCTTGCCCCGGGCGGCCGCCACGAGACGATGGGCACGCACAACCGGCTGCTCTCCCTCGGCCCCGGCCGCTACGTGGAGCTGATCGCGATCGATCCCCGGGCCGAGCCCCCGCGGCGCCCGCGCTGGTTCGAGCTCGATACGCCGGCGATGCGCGAGCGCCTGGCCCGTTCACCGGCGTTGATCCACTGGGTCGCGCGCACCGACGACATCGGCCACGCCATCGAGGCGACCGCCTCCGGGCACTGCGACATTTTGCCGCTGTCCCGCGGCCCGTTCCGGTGGCGCATCGGCGTGCCGCCCAGCGGCAGCCTCGCCCAGGACGGCATCGCTCCCACGATGATCGAGTGGGAAGGCGGCGGCCATCCCTCGGAGCGCCTGCCCGACGCCGGCTGCCGGCTCGAGGCGCTCGTCTTGTGCCATCCGCAGGCGCCCGCGACGCTGCATGCATTGCACCTCGCCGGCCTCGACCCCGGGGAGCCGGTGGAAGCCCAGGCCGCCGGGCGCGGGCTCGCCGCGCAAATTCGCACGCCGAAGGGTATCGTAGAGCTCCGGGAATAACCCGGTAACAGGTTTGTTCACCCGGACGTGGACTACGAGCTGATCGTTCCCTACATACCCAACCTGCGGCGATACGCACGCGCCCTGGTTGGCGATCGCGACGGCGCCGACGACCTGGTTCAGGACACGCTCGAGCGCGCGGTGCGCAAGTTCCATTTGTGGCGTCCCGGGGACCTGCGCGCATGGCTGTTCTCGATCATGCACAACGTGTTCGTGAACCAGCTGAAGAGCCGCAAGATCGCACCCGACATGGAGGTCGACGACACGTTCGCGGCTCCGATCCCGGGCGCAACCCGGGCGGACATCCTGGATCTCCAGCGCGCGCTGGGCGCGCTCGCCCCCGAGCAGCGCGAAGTCGTGCTGCTCGTAGCGCTGGAAGACATGAGCTACGCCGACGTGAGCCGCGCGCTCGGCATTCCAATGGGCACGGTGATGTCCCGGCTGTCCCGGGGGCGGGAGCGACTGCGCCGCGTGATGAACGGCGAACCGCAGGCGCAGCAGCAGGCACGCACGGGCCTCAAGGTGGTTCAATGAATGCTCAGCCGAAAAACGACGACGAGTACGCCGCGCAGACGGCGATGATCAAGCAGTATTTCGAGCCCGTGATGACGGAGCCCATCCCGGCGCGGATGCACCTGCGCCAGCCGCCATGGTTCGCTTACGCGAAGGCGGCGATGGTCTTCGCGGTGGGCATCGCCGTGGGCCTCGCGGCCCCGATGGCGCGCAACCTCGCTCCCGGCGGCGCCATGTCGGCATCGGTGTCGCAGCTGCCGCTTCGCGCCGCGAACGCGCACATCGTTTACGCCTCGGAAGTGCGCCATCCGGTCGAAGTGGATGCCGCGCAGCAGGACCACCTGGTGAAGTGGCTGTCCAAGCGGCTGGGCGTGGACCTCAAGGTGCCCGTCCTCTCGCGCGAAGGCTTCGAGCTCCTCGGCGGGCGGTTGCTGCCCGGCGGCGAAGGCCAGCCGGTCGCGCAGTTCATGTACCAGGACCAGTCCGGCAAGCGGCTCTCGCTGTACGTGACGCCGCCCCACAAGGGCGACAAGGTCACGGCGTTCCGCTTCGCGCAGGAAGGCCCCGTCTCGGTCTTCTACTGGATCGACGACGAGTGCGGCTACGCGCTCTCGGGCGAGCTCGACCGGCCGGCGCTGGCGAAGGTGGCCACCGCCGTTTATCGCCAGCTCGAGAACTGACCTGCTTCAGAGGACATCGGCGAGGGGTCCGTTTTCGAGCGGCCCTTGACGACGTCTGCTGGAGCGGAAGAATTGGGCAGGATTTCAGCGGGGCTTGCGATAGGGAACCACTGCTTCGGTGGCCCAATGAGCGAGAACCTTCATCAGGTCGTCGATTCTGCGGGCAACCACCTCGGGGCCGCTCGAGAAACGGACGGCCCTCGCCGATGTCCAGTCCCAAGGTTCGCCGCTACAGACTGCTCGCGCAGTCAACGCTGGCCGCCACCATCTAATTGCCGCGCGCATCCGTCGTTCCCGCGCACATTCGTCATTCCCGCGCAGGCGGGAATCCAATCACCCAAAACCTCTCAAAGCCGCACCAGCGGTCCGACAGTCACGACCGTATTACATCTGTGATCTGGCTAACAGACGTTGTGCCGAAAACGGCACAATGTGCGCGTTCTGGCGCGCCCGAAAGCCTGCCTTGCCACAGAACGAGCACAACGACGGCGTTTCGCTGCCGGCGGGCCCATGGCCCGATCCCAGGCTGCGCGCCCTCCAGGTCGACGAGCTCTATCGCCATGCGCCGCTCGCGGCGTGGTTCTCCTATTTCGTGTCGATCCTCACGCTGGGCGTGCTCATCGAGACGGGCGACATGGGGCGCGGCGTAGTCTGGTTTCTCTGGGCCACGGCGGTCACGTTCTTCCGGTTCATCGTGGTCGTGCTGTACCGGCGCCGGCAGCCCGAGGGTGACCCGTCCATGTGGGGCCGCCTCATCATCGCGGGCAACGTCCTCGCGGGCCTGCAATGGGCCATCCTCGGCACGGTGCTCTTCGCCCCGCCGGCATACCGCGAGCTCTTCACGGCGTTCGTCATCACGTGCCTGGTGGGCGGCTCGCTCGTCGCCTATGCGCCGTTGCGCTGGGCGCACGAGGCGCTCTCGATCACCGCGGGCGTCCCGTTCGCGCTGAACCTGCTGGTCACGCAGGGCGGCGCGCACTTCTTCGTCGGCATCACCGCGCTCTTCTTCTGCTTCACGATCGTGTTCTACGCGCGCCAGCAGACGCGGCACATCGAGGAGGCGCTGCGCCTGCAGCTCGAGCGCGACGGGCTGCTGTCGCTCACCGCGATGCTGAACGAGAAGCTCTCGATGGAGAATCGCGAGCTCGCGCATCGGGCGGCGGTGCGTGGCGTCTCGGTCGAGCAGGCGCGCGAGGCCGCCGATCGCCTGGCCGCGCTCTTCGAGGGCTCGCCGCTGCCGCAGCTGGAGTGCGATGCGAACGGCGCGATCCTCGCATGCAACGCGGCGGCCGAGCGCTTCTTCGGCGAGACGCGCGCGGAGCTCACGGGCCGGCCGCTCACGTGGCTGCTCGCGCCGGCCGACGCGGGCGCCGTGTCGGAGGGCGCGCGGCAGGCGATGATGGCGGAAGTCCACTTGCGCGGGCGCGAGGGCGGGCCGGCCGCGGCGTGCGTCGCGAGCTTCACGCCATTGCCCGAGGTGGACGGCCGCCGGCCCGGCTTCGGCGTGACGCTCGTCGGATCGCCGGTCGCCGTCGCTTAGAATCGAAGGTTGCGTCCCGGATCCCGGCTCGTTCCCGCCGGGGCAGGCTGCGCTGCCATCGCGGCGCCCGGGATGACCACAGCAAGTCCATGACCTCGCCTTCCCCCGATCCCTTCGGCGGCACGCTCGCGGCCGACCATCCCCGCATTGCCGCGCTGCTCGCGGCGATCGACGGGCGCAGCCGGCAGGGCCGCCCCGTCGAGCGCGAGCGCGCGCTGCTGGAGGAGCTGCTCGCACGCTCGCGCGAACGCCATGCCGCGCGGCTCGCGCGCATGCCGGCGCCGCGATATCCGGAGGAGCTGCCGATCGCGCAGCATCGCGAGGACATCGCGCGCCTCGTGCGCGAGCATCCGGTGACGATCGTCTGCGGCGAGACGGGCTCGGGCAAGACCACGCAGATCCCGAAGATCTGCGTGGAGCTCGGGCGCGGCGCCGCGGGGTTCATCGGCTGCACGCAGCCGCGGCGCATCGCCGCGCGCAGCCTCGCGCACCGCCTCGCCGTCGAGCTGCCCGAAGCGCCGCGCGCTTTCGTCGGCCACAAGATCCGCTTCCAGGACGCGACGCGGCCCGAAACCGTGATCAAGGTCATGACCGACGGCGTGCTGCTCGCCGAGGTGCATTCCGACCGCGAGCTGCGCGCGTACGACACGATCATCGTGGACGAGGCGCACGAGCGCAGCCTGAACATCGATTTCCTCCTCGGGTACCTCAAGCGCCTCGTCGTGGCGCGCCCCGAGCTCAAGGTGGTCGTGACGTCCGCCACGATCGACACGGAGCGCTTCTCGCGCTTCTTCGACGGCGCGCCCGTGATCGAGGTGTCGGGGCGCACCTACCCGGTGGAAGTGCGCTACCGCCCGGACCTCTTCGAGGTCGAGGACGAGGACGACGAGCCGGTCGACATGAACGAGGCGATCGCGAAGGCGGTGGACGAGATCGCGCGCGAGAGCCGCTCGGGCGACGTGCTCGTGTTCCTGCCCGGCGAGCGCGAGATCCGCGAGGCGGCCGAGCAGCTGCGCAAGCAGCCGGGCTCGCGCCTGGAGATCCTTCCCCTCTTCTCGCGGCTTTCGGCCGAGGAGCAGGACCGCGTCTTCCAGACTTCGGCCCATCGCCGCATCGTCCTCGCCACCAACGTGGCGGAGACCTCGCTGACCGTCCCCGGCATCAAGTACGTGATCGACACGGGGCTCGCGCGCGTGAAGCGCTACTCGCCGCGGCAGAAGATCGACCAGCTGCGCATCGAGCCGGTCTCGCAGGCGGCCGCGCGCCAGCGCGCGGGGCGCTGCGGGCGCGTGGCGGCGGGCGTGGCGATACGCCTCTACGCCGAGAAGGACTTCGAGGAGCGTCCCGCGTTCACCACGCCGGAGATCCTGCGCACGTCGCTCGCCTCGGTGATCCTGCGCATGGCGGCCCTCGACCTGGGCGACATCGCGGGCTTTCCCTTCCTCGAGCCGCCCACGCCGCGGCAGGTCGAGGACGGCTACCGCCAGCTCTTCGAGCTGGGCGCGATCGACGGCCAGCGCGCGCTCACGCCCATCGGCGAGGAGCTCGCGCGCTTGCCAGTGGACCCGCGCGTCGGGCGGATGCTGATCGCCGCGCGCGAGTTCGACTGCGCCGCGGAGATGGTGATCCTCGCGGCGGCGCTGTCGATCCAGGACCCGCGCGACCGCCCGCAGGCGCTGCGCGAGCAGTCCGATCGCGCGCACGAGGAGTTCCGCGACGAGTCGTCGGACTTCCTGCAGCTGCTCAACCTGTGGAAGTTCTTCGACACGGAGTTCGTCCACAAGAAGTCGAACCGCAAGCTCTACGAGACGTGCCGCGAGCACTTCCTCTCGTACGTGCGCATGCGCGAGTGGCGCGACCTCGCGGGCCAGCTGCGCGAGATGGCCTCCGAGCTGCGCATCCGGGAGAACGCCACACCGGCCACCTACGAGCAGATGCACCGCGCGCTCATGACCGGACTCATCGGCAACGTCGGCATGAAGGCGCTCGACGGCGACCATTACCACGGCCCGCGCGGCATCCAGTTCCACATCTGGCCGGGATCGGGGCTGAAGAAGAACCGCCCGCGCTGGATCATGGCGGGCGAGCTGCAGGAGACGACGCGCATCTTCGCGAGGAACGTCGCGCGCGTCGAGGTGGACTGGATCGAGCGCGCCGCGGCGCACCTCGTCGAGCGCACGTACGTCGAGCCGCACTGGGACAAGGCGCGCGGCGAGGTCATCGCCTACGAGAGCGTGACGCTCCACGGCCTGGTGCTCGCGGCGCGGCGCAAGGTGGCCTACGGGAACATCGACCCGGACACCGCGCACGACGTCTTCATCGAGGGCGCGCTCGTCGCGGGCCAGCTCGAGAGCAACCACCCGTTCTGGGTGCACAACCGCAGGCTCATCCGCGAGGTCGAGGAGCTCGAGCATCGCGCGCGCCGTCCCGACGTGCTGGTCGACGACGAGCTCATCTTCCGCTTCTACGACGAGCGCATCCCGAAGGACATCCGCGACGTCCGCTCGTTCGACACGTGGTACCGGCAGGCCTCGAAGAAGGAGCCGGACATCCTCAAGCTCACGCGCGACGAGCTGATGCGCCATGGCGCCGAATCGGTGACCGAGGAGCTCTTCCCGCGGCAGATGAAGATCGGCGAGGCGACGTTCCCGCTCGCCTATCGCTTCGATCCCGGCCACGCGCTCGACGGCGTCACGATCAACGTGCCGCTCGCGCTGCTGAACCAGGTGGACGAGCCGACCCTCGACTGGCTCGTGCCCGGCATGATCCGCGAGAAGGTGGCCTGGACGATGAAGGCGCTGCCCAAGCGCGTGCGCACGCAGCTCGTGCCCGTGCCCGAGCACGTGACGAAGTTCCTCGAGTGGGCGCGGCCCGGCGAGCGCATGGTGAAGGAAGCGGTGCTCGCGTATGCGCAGCGCGTCATCGGCGACCGCATCGAGGACGTGGCGCTCTCGAAGGACGAGCCGCCCGCGCACCTGCTCATGAACATCCGCGTGGTCGACGAGGGCAGGCGCGAGCTCGCGATGGGCCGCGATCTCGGGGAGCTGCGCAGGCGGCTCGGGGAGGCGGCAACGCTCACGCTCGCGAAGTCGAAGCCCGGCATGGAGCGCGAGGGCATCACCTCGTGGGACATCGGCGAGCTGCCCGAGCAGGTCGCCTTCCGCCGCGGCAACCAGTCATTGACGGGCTTTCCCGCGCTGGAGCCCGCCGCGGACCGCAAGTCCGTGGCCATCCGCCTCTTCGATACGCGCGACCGGGCCGACGCATCGCACCGCGAAGGCGTGAAGACCTTGATGTCGCTCGAGCTGCGCGAGCTCCTGCGCCAGCTCGAGCGGCGCACCGAGCTCACGACGGCCGCGATGCGGTTCCAGGCGACGATTTCCGCGGACAAGATGAAGAACGACCTGGTCGAGGCCATCGTCGACCGCGCCTTCCTCGGCGACGATCCGGTGCCGCGCGCCGCGAAGGCGTTCGAGGAGCAGAAGAAGCGCGCCAAGGCGCGGCTGCCGGCGGTGGCCGATGCCGCCATCCGCCATGCGCAGGCGATCGTCGAGGCGAGCCAGCACCTGGCGCAGGTGCTGGCCCAATCGGGCGCGCTGGGCCGCGTGGTGCAGGACGTGAAAGCGGCGCGCGAGCGGCTAGTCTATCCGGGTTTCCTCACGCGAACGCCGTGGGAGCGCCTCGAGCACGTGCCGCGCTACCTGCGCGGCTACGCGCTGCGGCTGCAGAAGTATCGCGGCAATCCCGAGCGCGACCAGAAGCATGCGCACGCCATCCACACCCTGTGGATGAACTGGGAGTCGCGTGCGACGGCCGACGCGGAGGCCGGGCGCCGCGACCCGAAGCTCGAGGAGTTCCGCTGGCTCATCGAAGAGCTGCGCGTGTCGCTCTTCGCGCAGGAATTGCGCACGCCGTTCCCCGTGTCCGCGAAGCGCCTGCAGCGGTTCTGGGACGAGAACTTGCGATAATCGCTCCATGAACGATCTTTCCAGCCGCCTGCGCATCGCCGCCCGCATGGCGCACATCGAGCCGTTCGAGGTCATGGAGATCCAGACCCTCGCGCGCGAGGTGGAGGCCCGCGGCCACGACGTGGTCCACCTGGAGATCGGCGAGCCCGATTTCACGACGCCCGCGCCCATCGTCGAGGCGGCGAAGCGCGCGCTCGATGCGAAGCCCATGTTCTACACGTCGGCGCTCGGCCTCATGGAGTTGCGGGAGGCCATCGCGCGGTTCTATCGCGAGCGCTACGGCTTCGAGGTGCCCGCGAGCCGCATCGTCGTGACCGCCGGCTCGAGCGCCGCGCTGCTGCTGGCCCTCGGCGTGTTGCTCGACGAGGGCGACGAGGTGCTGCTCGCCGACCCCGGCTATCCCTGCAACCGCCATTTCGTGCACGCGCTCGGCGGCGTGCCGCGGCTGGTCGCGGTCGGTCCCGAGAGCCGCTACCAGCTCGATGCGGACGTCGCGCGCCGCCATTGGACCGATCGCGTGCGCATCGCGATGGTGGCCACGCCGTCCAATCCGACCGGCACGCTGGTATCGCCCGGGACGATCGCGGATCTCGCGGCGCTCGCGCGCAGCCGCAACGCCACGCTGCTCGTGGACGAGATCTATCACGGCCTCACCTACGGGCTCGACGCGCGCACGGCGCTCGAGGCGGGCGAGGACGTCATCGTCATCAACAGCTTCTCCAAGTACTTCCAGATGACCGGGTGGCGCCTGGGCTGGATGGTCGTGCCGCCCGGCCTCGTGCGCGAGATCGAGAAGCTCGCGCAGAACCTCTTCATCTCGCCGTCCACGCTCGCGCAGCACGCGGCGCTCGCCTGCTTCGAGCCGGGGACCATTGCCATCGTCGAGGCGCGTCGCCGCGAGCTCGACGCGCGCCGCCGGTTCCTGCTGCCGGGGCTGCAGGCGCTCGGCTTCCGCGTGGCCGTCGAGCCGCAGGGCGCGTTCTACATCTACGCCGATTGCTCCGCCCTCACGGACGACAGCTTCGCGTTCGCGCGGCGCATCCTCACCGAGGCGCACGTCGCGATGACGCCCGGCAAGGACTTCGGCCACAACCATCCCGAGCGCCACGTGCGCATCGCGTACACGCAGCCGATCGGCCGCCTCGGCGAGGCACTGGACCGCGTGGCGCGCCTCCTGAAGGGAAAGGCCTGATGCTCTGGCTCGACGCCGTCTTCGCCTACCTGCACTTCACGGCGGTGTTCGTGCTGTTCGCGTTCCTTTCCATCGAGCTCGTGCTGCTGAAGGGCGAGCTCGCGCCGGCCGCCATCCGCATGCTCGGCCGCATGGACATCTGGTACTTCGGCTCGACGATCGTGGTGCTCGCCACGGGCTTCGCGCGGCTCGTCCTCGGCGCGAAGGGGCCGCAGTTCTACCTGCAGTCCTGGCCGATCTACGTGAAGGTCGCGCTCTTCCTGCTGGTGGTGGTCATGTCCGTGAAGCCCACGCTCGGCTTCATTCGCTGGCGGCGCGAGCTCGACCACGACTCCGCGTGGCGCGTGCCGGCGTCCGAGCAGCGCAGCCTGCGGCGGCGGGTGCTGCTGGAGGTGCACATCGCCGCGCTGATCCCGGCCTTCGCCGTGATCATGGCGCGCGGGCTGGGGCACTAGCGGCAGGCCGGGCCGCGCGCGCGGCGGAACTTCGCGCCGTGGATGAACGCGAGCTTGCCGCTCGCGTGCGTGTTGCGGATCTCCTGGCCGTCGAAGTCGAAGCGCAGGCCCGCTCGCGTGTGCAGCACGATCCCTTCGATCGTTCCCTCGAACGACTCGGTCGTCTCGCGCGAAACCTGCGCCTGGAATTTCTGGAACGCCTGCGTGATCTCGAGCCGCGCGCCGCGCGCCTTGCCGGTGCCGCACCAGGCGCCGTCCACGCGGGCCGGCACGATCCACAGGTGCACGCGCGAGAGCTTTTCGCGGCCGATCGGCTTGTCCGGCACGTCGACGGTGATCGTCCTGTCCGGCGCCCACTCGCCCATGTCCCAGTCGTGCGAGACGATGCGCGTGCCGGGCCGCAGCCTGAGCAGCTTCGGGCGCAGCTGCAGGTTCACGTCCGGCAGCAGGTACATCGTGATCACGCTCGCCGGCGTGAGGTCCGCCTTGAAGAGATCCAGCTCGCGGAAATGCGCGCGGTCCGCCACGCCCGCGCGTTGCGCCGCCGCGCGGCTGCGCTCCACGAGCTGCGGGTCAAGCTCGATGCCGAGGCCGCGCGCCCCGAAGCGGCGCGCGGCCATGATCACGATGCGCCCGTCGCCCGAGCCCAGGTCGATGACGAAATCGCGCGGCGCGACGCGGGCGAGCTCGAGCATCGCCACCGCCACCTTGTCGGGCGTCGTCACGAAGGGCACCTCCTCGAGCGCCCACGCGAAG
>DASTGG010000176.1:0-15699 GCA_035719385.1 Usitatibacter sp. | reverse complement strand
CATCCGGCGGCGCATCGCGTACAGCTCATGGCGCGACAGCTGGTGCACGTCCTTGCCGAACACCTTCACGGTGCCCCCCGAGGGGCGGAGCAGGCCGCCCAGCAGCTGCAGCAGCGTGGTCTTGCCCGAGCCGCTGGTGCCCAGGATCGCGACGATGCCGCCGGCGGGGATGTCGAGGTCCACGCCGCGCAGGATCTCGCGGCGGCCATAGGCGAAACGCAGGCCGCGGATCTCGATGAGCTTGTCGGCGTTTTCCATTTTCGCCATTATCGCATCCGCTCGCGGTCATCCCGGACGCGGCGGTGGCGCAACGGGCCGTCATCCCGGGCGCCGCTGCTGCGGCAATGGCCCGGGATCCAGTCACCCAATCGGAGAACGCACCCATGATGCTCGTCGTTCGCTTGTTCGCGCTCGCGTTGTCGCTCGCGGTCCTGCCGGTGCTCGCGGCGGGGAAGATCGAGATGCAATGGTTCGGCCAGTCGTGCTGGAAGATCACCACGCCCGAGGGCAAGGTGATCGTGACCGACCCGTGGATCCTGCAGAACCCCACGACGCCCGCGGAGCTGAAGAACCTGGATGCGCTCGGCAAGGTGGACCTGATCCTCGTCACCCACGCGCATTTCGACCATTTCGCCGACGCGCCGGCGCTCGCGAAGAAGAACAACGCGAAGATCGTGGGGCCGCAGGGGCTGCATTCAACGATGGGCACCTACGGCATCGTGCCCGCGGAGCTCACGGTGCGCATGGGCAAGGGCGGCACCTACTCGCCCTTTCCCGGAGTGAAGATCACGGCCACGCACGCCGAGCACGACTCCGAGCTCGTGTGGCCGGATGCGCACGGCAACAAGCAGGTGTATGTCGGCGGCGAGCCG
Source organism: Usitatibacter sp. (assembly GCA_035719385.1). Taxonomy (GTDB): domain Bacteria; phylum Pseudomonadota; class Gammaproteobacteria; order Burkholderiales; family Usitatibacteraceae; genus Usitatibacter. Next base: position 14,827 of record DASTGG010000176.1, on the reverse strand, counting down.
TTCGGCTACATCATCGACATCGACGGCTTCAAGATCTACCACATGGGCGACACGGGCCTGTTCGGCGACATGAAGTTCATCGGCGAGTACTACAAGCCGGACATCGTGCTGATCCCGATCGGCGGCCACTTCGTCATGAATCCCGAGGACGCGGCCTTCGCGACGAAGACGTGGCTCAAGCCCAAGTACGCCGTGCCCATGCACTACGCGTCGAACCCGTTCCTGAAGGGCACGCCCGCCGAGTACGTGAAGGCCATGGGCGATGCGCCGACGAAGGTCTTCCCCATCAAGCAGGGCGAGAAGCTCACGTTCTAGCGCGGCGGCGTGCGGCCGGGCCGGGCGCCCAGCCGCCGCGCCATCGCCCGATCCAGCGCCGCGGCGACGCGGGCCTCGAAGGCAGCGCCCATGCGCGCTTCCTTCGCTTCCAGCGGCCCGTACGCCATTCCCGCGATCGGCACAGGGGTGCGCGCGAGGTAGACGTTCGTCAGGTCGGCGGGGTTGCCGGTCGTGCGCACGTGCAGCGCCAGGAACTCGCCGGCCGCGCTGGCGAGCCCCATGTAATCGCCCAGGAAGTAGCCGCCCGCAACCGGCGCGGCCTTGAGGTCGAACGGCCCGGCGAGATGCGTCTCGGTCCAGCTCCGGCCGCCGTCGCGCGAGCGCGCGAGCCAGTAGTCGGCTGGGAGCGTCGCGATCGCGGGCGTATCGGAGCGAAGGTCGAAGTAGGTGACGGCGATCGTGCCGTCGGCCGCGACGGCCACCTGCGGCGCGAACGCGATGGCATCGAGGCGCGAGTTCACGCGCGCGGGTGCGCTCCACGTGAGGCCTGCGTCCGTGGAGCGCGCGATGGCGATCGAGTCGCGCACGCCGGAGAATCGCCCGTCCTGCCAGGCGACGTACAGCGCGCCGTCGGGCGCCACGGCCATCTGCGCGATCGGCGTGCCGTCGCGAATGTCCTCGTGCGTCGCCGGATCGCGCGCGCCCAGCGGCTGGTACGCGGCCACGGCGATGGGCGGCGACCACGTCTCGCCGCGGTCGGCCGACCGGATCACCTCGAGGGTGGCGCCCGTGATCGTCTCTTCGTCGCCGCGCAGGTGGGTGAAGAGGTTCACCAGCGTGCCGTCGGGCAGCACGCGGACCAGGTTGCCGATCGTCTGCTCGCGGTCGCCCGGGTCGTGGATGGCGCGCGCCGGCTCCCACGTCGTTCCCCCGTCGGTGGTTCGCGAGAAGTACGCCGGGCCGCTCGCGCGTTGCTGCAGCCGGTCCCACACCACGTAGACGTAGCGCGCGTCGAGCGGATCGGCGGTGACCGTCTCCTTGTCGTTGAAGAACGCGCCCGTGTCGCGGATGAGCGATACCGGGTCCGACCACGTGGCCCCTCCATCGACGGAGCGCGACACCACGACGGCGTTGACGTTGCCGGGCGCGAACGCCGCCCCCGTAGTCGCGAGACCGACCTGGTACGCGGTTGCGTCGGGGGCGAAATCGACCCACGGGTCGGTCGCTCGCGCGAACTCCCCGCCGGAGCACGCCGTGAACGGAGCCGCGACGCGCGTCCACGTGCCGCCCGCGTCGAACGTGACGGCCGTCACCAGCCCGCGCGACGATCCATTGGACCAGCGATCCTGCTGCCACGTGGCGATCCAGTGCCGCTCATTGCGCGGATTCACCGTGAGGGAGGGTTCCACTTCGGCGTTCACGTACAGCGTGCCGCCGAAGCCGCTGCCGCACGCGGCCGCGAACGGCGTCGCGCCGCTCACCGGACGATCGATGCCGGGCGATCGCCCGATGCCGTTGCCGCCGCCGGCCACATGCGGAAACGGAAAGATGCTGCCGGGGCCGCGCAGCAGCGGATTCGCCGCCGCGACGCCCGCCGCGCCGACCAGCGCCGCCGTGACCGCCATGACCCGTCGCATGCGGCCATCCTAGCCGCTGGATCAAGGCCCGGTGTTACCGAACTTCTCTTCGCGACACCTCGCGGGTACACTGCGCGCACCTTTACAACGAGGGAGCGACCGCATGAACCTCATCGATCGTGCAAAGAACATCATCGTCACGCCGAAAACGGAGTGGGACGTGATCGCTGCCGAAACCACGCCCGCCGGCACGCTCATCACCGGATACGTCCTGCCGCTCGCAGTCGTTTCGGCGCTCGCCATGTTCATCGGCATGTCGCTCGTCGGCACGTCGATGTTCTTCGGCACCTTCCGCATGCCGATCACGTGGGGCCTCGCGATGCTGGTCTACCACGTCGTGATGGCGGTCGTGACCGTCTTCGTGGTGTCGCTCATCATCGACGCGCTCGCGCCGACCTTCGGCGGCACGAAGGATCGCGCGCAGGCGCTCAAGCTCGCGGTGTACGCGTACACGCCCGCCTGGGTCGCCGGCATCCTGATGATCCTGCCGGCGCTCGGCATCCTCGTGCTGCTCGCGGCCCTCTACGGCATCTACCTGCTCTATCTCGGCCTGCCGAAGCTGATGCACAACCCGCCCGAGAAATCCGCGGGCTACACCGCGCTCACCGTCGTGTGCGCCATCGTGATCGGCGTGGTGATCTCGATGATCAGCGGGTTGATCACCCGGCCGGCGATGATGGGCGGCATGGGCCGGATGGGCGCGGCGCCCACGTTCGAGAAGGGCAGCGCCGGCGCGAGGCTCGACGAGTTCTCGCGCAAGATGGAGGAGGCGAGCAAGCGGATGGAGGCCGCGCAGAAGAGCGGCGACCCGGGCAAGCAGATGGAAGCGGCGCTCGGCACCCTCGGCACCGCGATTTCCGGGGGCAAGGGCGTGGAGCCGGTGCAGATCGACCAGATCAAGCCGCTCGTGCCAGCGACCTTCGCGGGGCTCCCGCGCATCGGCGACCGCGCCGAGCGCGCGGGCGTGCCGGGGCTCATGAGCACCAAGGCGGAGGCTACTTACGGCGACTCGGGCGGCGACAAGCACGTGCAGCTCGAGATCACCGACACCGGCGGGGCGGCCGGGCTCATGGCGCTGGCGGGCTGGATGAACGTCCAGAGCGAGAAGGAAGAGAACGGCCGCATGGAGCGCACGCGCAAGGACGGCAACCGCCTCGTCCACGAGGAAGTCGACAGGAACGCGAAGGAGAGCAAGTTCACCGTCGTCGTGGGCGAGCGCTTCGTCGTTTCCGCCGAAGGCCGCGGCGTGGACCTGGATACGCTCAAGTCGAGCGTGGCTTCGCTCGACCTCGGGAAGCTGGAATCGCTGAAGTGATAAATGGGGTCAGACTCCTTTTTTCGGAATTCAGGTTCAGTGACGGTCGGTGACCTGAATTCCGAAAAAAGGAGTCTGACCCCATTTATTTCAGCCCTTCACGCACACCACCTGCCGCAGCGTGTGCACGACTTCGACCAGGTCGCTCTGGTTGGCCATGACCTCGTCGATCGGCTTGTAGGCCCCCGGAATCTCGTCGATCACGCCGGCGTCCTTGCGGCATTCGACACCGGCCGTCTGGCGCTTCACGTCCTCCGCGGTAAAGCGCCGTTTCGCTTCTCCACGGCTCATGAGCCGTCCCGCGCCGTGCGCGCACGAGCATAGGGACTGCGCATTGCCCTTGCCGCGCACGATGAACGAGCGCGCGCCCATGCTCCCGGGGATGATGCCCATCTCGCCTTCGCCCGCGCGAATGGCGCCCTTGCGGGTCACGTACACGTTCTCGCCGAAGTGGCGCTCGCGCGCCACGTAGTTGTGGTGGCAGTTGATCGCCTCGCCGACTATGCGGAAGCCGGGCAGGCGAGGGCCGATCGCCTCCAGGATCGCCTTCATCATCTCGCGGCGATTCTCCAGGGCGTAGTCCTGCGCCCAGTGCACCGCCTCGACGTAGTCCTCGAACGCCTGCGTGCCCTCCGCGAGCCAGGCGAGGTCGCGGTCGGGAAGGTGCACGTCGAGCGCCTCCAGCTCGCGGCGGGCGCGCTCGATGAAGTAGCGCCCGATCACGTTGCCGATGCCGCGCGAGCCCGAGTGCAGCATGACCCACACGTGGTCCGACTCGTCCAGGCACAGCTCGATGAAGTGGTTGCCGCCGCCGAGAGTGCCGAGCTGCTTGAGCCAGGTCTCGCGGAAGTCCTTCTGCATCGTCGCGATGCGCGGGTTGCGCTCGACGATGCGCGCGAGGCCCTTCTGCATTTCCTTCGCCCGGCGCCTGCGCTCGTCGTCGCGCATGTCGGCGTTGCGGTGCGACTCGAAACCGACCGGCACCGCGTGCTCGATCGCGCCGCGGATCCGCGCGAGCGAATCGGGAAGGTCCTTCGCCGTGATGGAGATCTGCACCGCATTGACGCCGCAGCCGATGTCCACCCCGACGGCGGCCGGCACGATCGCGCCCTTCGTCGGGATGACACTGCCCACCGTCGCGCCGATACCGGCGTGGACGTCCGGCATCGCGGCGATATGCCCGTGGACGACCGGCAGGGAAGCGACGTTCTCCAGCTGGCGCCGCGCCTCGGGCTCCAGCGAAGGCGTCCAGACCTTGACGGGCACCAGGCCGCCCGTGATTTCCTGCGCGATGGGCATGGCGGCGAAAGCGGGGGAATCAGTCGAAGTCGGACAGCGAGCCCCCGGGGGGCGGTTCCTTCACGCGCGACTGGTCGACGCGTTGCTTGACCGTTTCGGTGCGCCTCAGGAAGTCGTCGGTGCCGGCGAGCGGCACGGCGCGGAACGCGGGCGGCCGCAAGTCGCCGAGAGCGGCACGCTGGCCCACCTGCCGGCGCGACTCCCACTTGTCGAAGTACTGCACGGTGGCGCCGGCGATGATGAGCGCGCCGACGAGCGTCATCGCGGCGTGCATGTGCCTGGGGCCGATCGCGTGGAGGTGCGCGTAGCAGGTCGCGGCGAGCAGCGCCCATGCGCCCAGGCCCGAGTACTCCGCCATCTCGCGCCAGGCGAGCGCGAAGGAGGTGGTTTGCGCGAGCTCGTTCCACGCGAGCAGCGCGAGCGATGCGGTGAGCGCGATGCGCAGGTGCAGCAGGAAAAGCGATTGCCCCGCGAAGATCCGCGACAGCAGCGCCCAGAACCCGGACCATATGGCGAGCACCGCCGCCAGCGCCACGAGCGGCATGAGGATCACGTTCGCGCTCGGCTCGGCGGTGAGGTTGAGCCAGTTCACGAGCAGGATCGCCGCGAACAGCCCCGCGGCGAGCCCGGCGGCCCAGCGCGCGTGCAGCCGCGGAGGCGTGAGCGGCCTCTCTGGAGCCACCGCATGCGCGCCGTCGTGCACGCGCAGCGACGTGCGCCCGATGCGGATCACCGGTTCCCGTGCGAGCGACACGCGCGCCTGGCGCCGCGCGCCGTGCTCCGTGTAGAGCCCGTTCAGCGTCCCGAGGTCCTCGGCGACGAGCTCGCCGTCGTCGCCGCGATACACCCGCAGGTGGTGCGGCGCCACGTGCGGGTCGTCGATGACGACGTCGTTGTCGAATGCGCGCCCGATGCGCGCCTCGGGGCGCTCGATGCGCTCGCGCGCCGCGACCTCTCCCTGGCGCGAGAGCACCTCGACCCACATCACCGCGCCCATTCGATCGCCTCCAGGAAGCGCCGGCCGAGCTCGACGGCGTTCGGATGGGACACGCCCTGCATCGTGAGCTGCGCCAGCAGCGCCTCGCGATTTCGGTCCTGCGTGAGGACGAGGAGCGTCACGTTGTAGAGCCCCTCGAACTCGCGGTACGCGCGCATGCACCACGTGGCGCGAAGCGGCGGCCGGCGCTCGTCCGCGCGCACGAAATCGTCGCGGCATTCCTGCTCCGTGAGCCGGCGCCCGGCGCGCGGATCGAACGCGGAGCCGCCCGAGCGTTGCGACAGCTCCTTCGCGAACTGGAAGGCGTTCAGGTCGATCGCGCGGTAGTACGAATAGCTGAAGTCGAGCCGCCCCGTGAGGATGCGGTCGGAGACGAAAAGGCCGGTCGTGGCGGAACACCGCGTGGTGTCCAGGGCGGTGCGCGGCTTGGGAATCTGGCCCGCGTTCGTGTTGGCCCAGCACGTCATCCACGGCGCCGCGCTTTCGAGGCCGCGATACGGCCCGAAGGAGCTCGCGCGGAAGCCTTCCTTGCGCAGCGCGTCGTAGAACGTCGCCTGCCAGGCATCGAGCTGCCGCCCGACTTCCTCGCGCGCCTTGTCCACGGCGAGCGGCGGCCCCTTGCGCGCGCGCTCGAGCAGGGCCGCGGCGTGGCGCACCGGCACGAGGAATCCGACCTGCTCGCCGTTCACGCTCTTCGCCACGTTGACGCCGACCACGCGCCCGTCGGCGGCGGTGACGGGACCGCCGCTCATGCCCGGGTTGATCGCGCCCGAGAAGTGGATGCGCTCGTCGTAGCTCTTGTCGACGAGCCCGTTGTACGTGCCTTCCACGATGGTGAAGCCCAGGTCGAGCGGATTGCCCATCGCGTAGATGCGCTCGCCCTTGGGCAGGCGGCCGGCGAGCGCGCGCGGCTCGAACTCGAACGCGGGCAGCCCTTCGCGATCCACCCGGACCACCGCGAGGTCATGGGCGACGTCGAGCGCGAGGAGCCGCAGCGGACCCTTGCTGCCGTCGGGGGCGAGGTACTCGAGGCGATACGTGCGCGGCTCGAGCGCGAACTGCGACACGACGTGATAGTTCGTGACGGCGAGCCCGTCGGCGCCCACGAGGAAGCCCGAGCCGATCGTGCTCTGCAGGCCGGCGGCCTGCAGCAGCGTGCGGATCTGCAGGATGCGCGGCTTGGCGAATTCGAAGACCCTCTCCGCGGCCGTGGACAACGGTGCCGCGGCTTCCGGCGCGCCGGGCGCATCCGGCGCCGCCGCGGCGGCGAGCGGGAGCGCGAGCAGCAACGCGCGCAAGGCGACGCGCAGCGCGTTCACGAGGCTAGAGCGCGAGCGCGTACGCCTGGTCGCAGCGGCCCGGCATCGCGCGCTCGATCGGCGCGAAGCCGCAGCGCCGGTATATGGCGATGGCGTCCGTGAGCGCCGAGGCGGTAGTGAGCTCGATGCGCGCGTATCCGCGGCCGCGCGCGAAGGCGAGGGCGCGGTCGAGGAGGCGGCGGCCGAGTCCCTGTCCGCGCGCCGCGGGCAGCAGGTACATCTTGCGCAGCTCGCAATGCGACTCGTCGAGTCGCATCACACCGCACGAGCCGACGATGCGCCCGCTCGCATCGGTCACCACGTCGAACGTGCCGCCGCTGCCGTAAGACAGGCCGATGTTCGCGAGGTCGCTGTCGGCGTCGCCCGGGTCGGGCGCGAGGCGGTATTCCTCCAGCACGTTCGAGACGACGGCGCGGATGCCGTCGTGGTCGCGCACCGTCGCCGGCCGGATCGCATGCCCGCCGAAGCCTGCGCGGCGGCGCATGTCGCGGACGCCTTCGCCGGTGAGCTCCGCCACGAACGCTTCGGCTGCGGCCTGCTGCGCGCCCCGCGCATGCACGCTCGCCGTGTACACGGTCTCGAGGTCGAGCCCGTGCGGCAGCGGCGCGATGAGGCGCACGCCCCGCGTGGCGACGATCTCGGTGGATTGCGTGCAGCCGATGGGCCGGCCCGCGGCTTCGGACATCGCGCGCATCGCGGTCGCGCCGTTGGGAAAGGTGCGCAACCGCTCGCCCACGCGCTCGCGCACGCCGAGCTGGTCGAGCACCTTGGCGAAGTGGATGCCCGCCGTGGCCTTCGCCGGGTCGGGGAAGTAGATGGCATCGGCCGCGAGCAACGCATCGCGCAGCGCGTCGTGGCTCGACACGTCCGGGATCGCGTCGCCCTCGCGCACGGCGATGGAGGTGGGAACCGCGCCGAGATCGGCCGCCGTGCCGGGGACGACCTCGCCCTTCGAAGTGAGCTGCGCCACCTGCGCGTGCGTGAGGACGACGATGTCGGCGGGCTCGCCCGAACGGAAGCGCTCGAGCATCGCGCCGACCGCGCCGAAGCTGCCCTCGACGTCATGATCGTGATCACGCGCGAACGAACCGATCAAGCCCTGCGCGGCGCCGGCGCTGATGAAACGGAATCTCACTTGCGTGCCGATCCTTTAAGGAAGATTAAGAACTCGCGCGAGCGCCGTGGTCATAATGAGTCGCACACCAAGCATCGAAGAAGACCGGCGCCATGCGCATCGCACGATGGTTGATCGGCGCTCTCGCGAGCCTGTCGGCCGTCGCGTGGGCGGCGGACCCCATGTCGCCCGGGAGCGAGACGCGCTGGCGCTGCTGGTACCACCAGCCCGCGGACGAGGAGCCCGTCATCGCGTGCCGCCTGCTGCAGGTGGGCACCGCGGGCGTCGATCCCGCCACTCTCGCCGGCCTGCCGCCGATGGTGCGGCGCATCCGCGGGGACCCGGCGTCGCTGCTCGACGAGGTCGTCGTGATCCCGCTGCACGCGCCGCCCATCGAGATGCGGCTCGCGGCGCGGCTCGCTTCGAGCGTCATGTGCGGCCGCACGCCGGCGTGCAGCGTCGATTTCGGCGGCTAGCGCGCAGGGCGGCGCGCCTCACCGGTCCTGCTTCGCGCCGGAGAGCTTCACCACCTTCGCCCATTTCTCGATGTCCTGGTGCAGGTACTTGTCGAACTCCTCGGGCGACATGCTCATGGCGACGGCGCCCTGTTTCGCCCACTCCGCCTTCACGTCGGGCGCGCTGACCGCCTTGCGGATCTCCGCGTTCAGCTTCTCGATGACCGCCCTGGGCGTGCCCTTGGGTGCCATGATGCCGAGCCAGATGGTCGATTCGTAGCCCGGCACGCCGGCTTCCGAGATCGTCGGGACGTTGGGCAGCACGGAGGAGCGCTCCTTGCCGGACGTGCCCAGCGCGCGCACCTTGCCCGCTTCCACGTTGGGCGCCATCGTCGTGATCGCGTCGAACATCATCTGCACCTGCCCGCCGAGGATGTCGGTTCGCGCACCGGAGCTTCCCTTGTACGGCACGTGCACGATGTTCACGCCGGCCATCGCCTTGAAGAGCTCGCCCGCCATGTGGTACGGAGTCCCCGGTCCCGAGGAAGCGTAGTTGAGCTGCCCGGGCTTCGACTTCGCGAGCGCGATGAACTCCTTCAGGTTCTTCGCCGGCACCGAGGGATGGATCACCATGACGAGGTCGGAATAGTTCACCGGCGCGACGGGCACGAAGTCGCGCATGAGCTCGAAGGGCTTTTCCTTGATGAGCGACTCGTTGACGGTGTGCGTGTTCGACATCATCAGCAGCGTGTAGCCATCGGGCGCGCTCTGGTGGACCGCCTCGGTGCCGACGATGGATCCGCCGCCCGGCTTGTCCTCGATCACGAAGGGCTGGCCCAGGGCGGCCTGCAGTTTCTCGCCGACGACGCGCGCGTAGATATCGGCGGGCCCGCCGGCGGCGAACGGCACGATGATCTTCACGGGGCGGCTGGGATACGACTGCGCGAACGCGAGCGGCGTGGCGAGCACGAGCGCCGCGCATAACGCGGCCAGGCGACGGCGATTCATGGGGCGATTCCTCCTCTCTGGTTTGCCGCATCGTACCAAAGCCACGGCGGGCGTCGGACGCGGCCGACATGGCGCAAGCCCGGTCGCACAGCAATTACCGGGGGGTGCCGACTGAGCGCGGCAGCCGCGTCGCGCAATCTTGAGGGAGCACCGACAAACTCTGGAGGCTCCATGAAAGCTCGCATTTCGATCGCGGCGGCGCTGGCCGCCCTGGCCCTGGGCGGTTGCTCGGGCATGACGCACCAGGAGAAGAGCACGGTCGCCGGCGCGGCGATCGGCGGCGTCGCGGGCTCGGCGCTGTCGAACGGCAGCGCGCTCGGCACGGTGGGCGGCGCGGCGGTGGGCGGCGTCGTCGGCCACGAAGTCGGCAAGTAATCGCGTCCCACGGGCGCGGCACGCCGCGATGCGGCGGCCGCGCCTTTTTCATTTCCGCGCAAGAACAATGGGGGTCAGACCCCCATTCGAATGATTCGAGGCGGCATCCCTAGGCGCACTTGCGCTGGCGCTGCGCTTCCGCGGTCGCGGTGGGCCCGGGCGGCGCGTAGAGCGGATTGAGCCACGCGAACAACGCGGCGTGGCCGCACGAATCCGCGTCGTCCGGGAGATAGTCGTGCAGGATGCCGCAGTGCTGGAATCCCTGCGCCATGAGGAAGCGCATCGCGGGGTCGGCGATGTCGCCCCACACCACGCGCATCGCGTATTGCTCCGGCGACAATGCCTCGCGCACCGCGTGATAGCCCGGCAGGCGCGCCGTGGCGATGATGCGCTTGAGGTTCAGCCGGCGGCAGAGCTTGCGGCGCGCCTGGAAGAGCGCGCGGCTCACGCCGAAGCCGCGCCGCGTCCAGTCGACGACGAGGTCGGCCCCGTAGAGCGTGCCGCCGTCGGGATCGTGAGTCGTGAAGCTGCCCTCCGCGGTGATGCTTCGCCACGTCGGCTGCGCGCTGTAGTCGTCCCAATGCAGCACCAGCGAGCTCGCGACACCCACGACCTGCCCCTCGCACACCGCGACCATCTGCCCCTCGGCGAACGCGTGCCGCTGGCTCTCGAGCTGCTTCAGCGTCCACGTGGGCAGGTACGGGGCGGCGACGCGTTGCAGCGCGCGCAAGGCCGCATAGTCCTCGAGCCGCGTCTCGCGCACCCTGATGAGGCCGCTTCCGGGCACGGGGCCCGCGCGCCAGACGTCGGCGATGGTGCCGGTGCCGTGGCTGCGCGGGAACACCTGCACGGAACCCACTAGGACGCCTTCACGCGGACTTGCGGAACGTGGTTTCGGAGCATTGCGGGCAGGCCGGAAGCATGGACGTGCGGGTGGTGTGGATCGTCCAGCCGCAGTTCTCGCACGTCATCACGCCCGCGGTGGTGATGTCGCCGGTGCGGAACGTGAGCGACGGCTGGTCGCGATGCAGGATGTCGCGCTTCAGGAAATTGCGCAGCCGGTCGGCGTTCTCGGCGGTGAACTCGCCCGCGCTGATCACCGTGTTGAAGGCGGTGTCGAGCGCGCCGTCGAGCGCCGCGATGGTGCGCTCGCCCGCGGTGTTGAAGAGCGACTGCACCTGGTTCATGAGGCGGTCGAAGATGTCTTCCTGCGCGCGCCGCGAGGCGAGGCCGTTCTCGTCGGACATGCCGGCGCTGGCGAAGCCGCGGCCGCGTGCGCCGGCGCGCTTGCGCCCCAGGTGCGTGCGGATGGCGCCGCGCGTGCGCGCGCGCGGCGTGCTGTTCGTTCCGGGACTGGAGGGATGCCTCATGGCGACGGGCTCCTTTTGGGCGTTCTTCGGGCGACCGTGCCGCCGCGGCGCGAGGGCGAGCGTTCCGTTTGTAGGACACGGGCGCGCCGCGTGGCTGCTCGCCCTGTGCGACCGTGCGTGGCGCCGAGGAGTTCCGGTGCGAGGCCTAGGGAATGCCGATGATCTTGTGGGACTGCAGCGAGAGGCGCCAGCGCGGATGGCGCAGGCAGTAGTCGATCGCCGCGCGCGTGTTCGCCTCCCGCGAGGGGCCGTCCATGGGCTGGAGAAAGAAATGCCGGAAATCGAGGGCCTCGAAACGCTCCGGCGGCGCATCGCGCTGGGGATACACGAGCTTCAGCTCGTCGCCATGGTCGAGCGCGAGCGCTTGGGAAGCCTTGGGGCTCACGCAGATCCAGTCGATACCCGCGGGCGCGGGCATCGTGCCGTTGGTTTCGATCGCGACGCGGAAATTGCGCGCATGGAGCGCGTCGATCGCCGGCCGGTCGAGCTGCAGCAGCGGCTCACCGCCCGTGCACACCACGAGGCGGTGCGAGGCGATTCCCCGGGGCCATGCATCCTCGACCGCCGCGGCGAGCGCCTCCGCCGTCGCGAACTTGCCGCCGCCGGGGCCGCCCGTGCCGACGAAGTCGGTGTCGCAGAAATCGCACGCGGCGCTCGCGCGATCCTCCTCGCGGCCGGACCACAGGTTGCAGCCGGCGAAGCGGCAGAACACCGCGGGCGTGCCGGCCTGCGCGCCCTCCCCCTGCAGCGTGTAGAAGATCTCCTTGACCGAATACACGCGGTCAGTCGGCCTGCATCTTCGCGGTGCGCGCCACGCGCCCGAGGCGGTCGCGCTCGGCGTTGATGAACGCGACGTAAGCGGGCAGCGTGTAGGGTGCCGGCTCGATGCCCGAAGGCACGAGCTTGTCGGCGAACTCCTTGCTCTTCACGACCGCGAGCAGCTCCGCGTTCATCTTCTCGACGATCGCATCGGGCGTGCCGCGCGGCGCGAACAGGCCCGCCCAGTGGCCGATCTTCACGCCGGGAAAGCCTTCCTCGGTCGTCGTCGGAATGTCGGGCGCGGCGCCCATGCGCTTGTCGTACGTGTTCGCGATCGCCTTGAGCTTGCCGGCCTTGATCTGGGGCAGCACGACGATGCTCGCCTCCGACGTGGCCGAGACGTTGCCCGACATCACCGCGGTGACGCCCTCGTTGCCGCTCTTGTACGGCACGATCACGAGGTTGCCCACGCCCGCTTCCTTCAGCATCTCCGCGACGAAGTGCGGGGTGCTCGCCGTGCCGGCCGTGGCCCAGTTGACGCCCCTGGGCTGCGTCTTCGCCCACGCGGCGAGCTCGGGCAGGTTCTTCGCGGGCACGCTCGGATGCACGACGATCACCGAGGGCGCGACGGCGATCATGCCCACCGGCACCAGGTCCTCGTCCTTGTACGGCATTTCCTTGCGGATGAGGCTGTTCGTCACCACGCCGGCCGCGCCGATGAGGAATGTGTAGCCGTCGGGCCTCGACTTGGCGACGTAATCGGCGCCGATCACCGCGCCGGCGCCCGGCTTGTTCTCGATGATCACCGGCTGGCGCAGCCGCTTGGACACGCCCTCGGCCGCGGCGCGCGCGATGAGGTCGTTCGCGCCGCCGGGGGCGAAGGGCACGACCCATTTGATCGCGTGTTCCGGCCATTCGGCGCGCGCGCCGAGCGCCGCCACCGCGAAGAACATGAAAAGGTATTGCAGCAGCCGTGCTCGCATGGTCGCCTCCCGGGGAATCCTCCAAATTATCCCAAAACAGGGTTGACGCACGTCATGCTGCATGGCAGCATCCGTCCATCAACGAGCAGTGCGGAGTCCACCCGAGATGATGCGACCGACCAACCACATTCCGACCGTGACGCGATTCGCGTCCTGGTCCTGCCACGCGCAGGGCCTGGCCCGAGTCGCCAAGGATCGGTTGTTCTCCGGGAGAACGACGCAATAGCCCTCTTCATCGTCTGCGAGGAATTGCCCGCGAAGCCCGGAGAACCGAAAGGACTCCGGGCTTCGCGCTTTCGGGCTTCCGAAAACCACACGAACAAGGGGCATGACGATGAATGCGATGACGTTGAAGGGCGGGTGGGCATTGCTGCCCGCGAGGCGGTTGCGGTTGAAGCGCGGGGCGCCCGCGCCGGCGCTGTACGAGACGCAGCGCAGGCCGGGAGTCCCGGCGCGGATAGCGAACGCACATGCGCGCTTCGAGTACGAGGCGAGGGTGGCCGCGCGTGATTGGTTGATGGCGTAGGACCGGCAACTTCGCGGGCTGTGCGCGGCCCGCCTAACGAGGATTTCGGGTTGCCGCCCGGGCCTCGCCGCAGGGACGCCTGCGCGGGGATGACGGGTCCGATGACGTAGCGGCCGGCCTGCTCGGCCGGCCGCGGTCAGAAAAACAGATTAATGGGGTCAGACTCCTTTTTGCGGAATTCAGGTTCCCTCACAGACAGTACAGTGAAGCTGAATTCCGCAAAAAGGAGTCTGACCCCATTAATTCTATTTGTACTTCGCGGCCAGCTTCTCCGTCTCGCGCGCGAGCACCATCAGGTCTAGGCCGACGGCCGTGAATACCGTGCCCCACTCCATGTAGCGGCGCGTGGTGGGTTCGTCGGTGGCGAGGATGCCTGCGGGCTTGCCGCACGCACGGATGCGCGCGATCGCGTCCTTGATGGCCGATTGAACCTCGGCGTGCTGCTGGTCGCCCAGGTGCCCCAGCGCCGCCGCGAGATCCGCGGGGCCGATGAACACGCCATCGACGCCGTCGGTGCGCGCGATCTCCTCGAGCTTGTCGAGGCCCTCGCGCGTCTCGAGCTGCACGAGCAGGCACAGCTCCTCCTCGGCGCGCGTCGCATAATCCTTCACGCGGCCGAAGCGCGCGCCGCGCGTGACGCCCGCCACACCGCGCACGCCGCGCGTCGGGTAGCGCATCGCGGCCACGGCCCTGGCCGCCTCGGCGCCATTGCTCACGTACGGCACGAGGAGCGTCTGCGCGCCGATGTCGAGGTGGCGCTTGATGAGCACGGTGTCGTTCCACGCGGGCCGCACGACCGGCATCGGCGGATACGCCGCGCACACTTGCAGCTGCGCGAGAGTAGTATCGACCTCGTTGGGGGAATGCTCGGTGTCGATCACCAGCCAGTCGAAGCCCGAGCCCGCCACGATTTCCGCGCTGTAGGGGCTGGCGAGCGAGACCCAGAGGCCGATCTGTTGCTGCCCGGCGACGATCGCGCGCTTGAACGGGTTTTGTGGAAGGTCCGTGATCATTGTCAAGATCTTGTAGGAGGGGGTAAGTGCATACTAGCCCGCCCGGACCAAATAATCGACCACGTAGGACAAGTCTGATAGCCAGCTTCCGGAACGTGAAGGACACTGGATCCGGTAACCACCGCGAGGAGTAGCACATGACGTACGAGTACGATTTCGACATGGTGAAGCGGGCGTACGCCGAAATGGCTCGTCGCGCACGCGAGAAGGACGAAATCCGCCGGCTGCCGCGCAATGGCATGCCTGTGCAACAGCCCGTACCGCAAAGATCCGAAGGCGTCGACCGTCAGCCCTATCCGGCCTGACCGCAGCATCCATTCCGTCAAAAAACCTCGCCGCGGCGAGGTTTTTTGTTTTTCCAACAGTTGTTACGCTCGGATA
>DASTGG010000175.1:0-8456 GCA_035719385.1 Usitatibacter sp. | reverse complement strand
GTTCGTGCTGGCGATGCCGGTCGCCACGTTCACGAAATTGGGGTCTGACCCCAATTTTCTTCAGGGGTTGACGATGCGCAGGGCAAGCGCCTTGCCGACGGCTTGCGTGCGGTTCAGCACGTTCAGCTTGCGCAGCGTCTTCTGCACGTGGTTCTTCACGGTGAGCGGGCTGATGTCGAGGATCATGCCGATCTCGATGTTGCTCTTGCCGTGGTAGATCCACTGCAGGATCTGCTGCTCGCGCGGCGTGAGCAGCCCGGTCTTCGCGGGTTTCACGCCGGCGCGATCGAGGGGCCACGTCACCTGGCTGCGCACCCACGAAGCGTGCAGGTACGGCACGACCAGGTCCGCGAGGTACGTCTGCTTCGCGCCGACGGCGCCCGGGCGCGCGGCGAAGACGAAGAAGCTCGTCATGTTGCCGCTCGCGTCGTGCGTGCCGTGCGCGAGCAGCGTGCTCACGCCCAGGCGCGTGAACTCGCGCGCCAGCGCGCCGCTCGAGAACGGGCCGCGCTCGATGTCGCACGTGATCGCCTGGCAGCGGTTGTCTTCCCAGAGCTTGATCAGGTGCGGCACCAGCGAGATGTCCTGCTGGAACAGCTCGTTCAGCTTCGCGCAATCCACGGGGGCCGTGGAGAAGCTGTCGACGCGCATCGCGCTCTGCCGCCCTTCCTGCAACCCGCACACGAGGACCTCGTGCGGGATAAGGCTCTGCATGGCGCCCTGCACCCAGCTGAACAGCTGTGGGCGCGTGTGCACCCGCAGCGACACGTCGATGTTGAGGAGGAGCGCCTCGCGTTCCGAATCGTTCAGTCGCGCGGGCGCACTTTCGTTCGCGGCGGTCTCGGGCATGTCGCCCTCGAGGGGTGGCTGCCCCTCGGGGAACGGCCCGCGCGGCGGACGGGGTTCGGGTTGTCGGCTAACGAGTCTCATGGGTCCAGAGCATAAGGAGGAATTGTTAAATCATCGTGAAGTTGCAGGGAAAAGAACGGGGCGAATGCGGTCCGGGGACGCCGTTCGCGGGGGTCGCCCGGGGGCGGCGGGGCACCGTCCGCGCGCCCCTTTTAGTCCCCACGGACCAGCCGACGACACGGCATGTAGACGCATTGCGACGCTACGGTAGGCGCCATCGCCAATGAGTTGACGGCGCATTGCACTCCTGGAGCCGAAGAACCGTGATCGCGACGCAAGACACCCAGTTGAAGCTCACGCAGGGCCCGCTCACCGTGGCCGTGTTCGTGCGCATGCTGCTCGAGCCGGTGGTGGCGGTCGGCACCCTTTACGTGTGCGCGGCGTTCTTCGGCGAGCCCATCCACGGGCCCTACGTCATCCTGTCGCTGCTGCTGTTCTCGCTCACGTTCCCGGGGCACGCGCCGCGCGGGACCAGCGCCG
This sequence comes from Usitatibacter sp., assembly GCA_035719385.1. Classification (GTDB taxonomy): domain Bacteria; phylum Pseudomonadota; class Gammaproteobacteria; order Burkholderiales; family Usitatibacteraceae; genus Usitatibacter. The sequence continues at coordinate 7,067 of DASTGG010000175.1, read as the reverse complement.
CGGCCATCGCCCGCGACGTGCTGGCCGGCTGGATCCTCATCGTGGCGCTGCTCCTCTTGCTGGGATGGGCGACGCGCACCATGGGTTCCTTCGACGAGCGCGTCCTGGTCGCCTGGGTAGCGCTCACGCCGCCGGTCATGTTCGCCGCGCACCTGCTCACGCCGGTCGTCCTGCCGCGCCTGATCGCCGCCGAGGGGCTGAAGCGGGTGGCCGTGATCGCGGGCGGCGGCAAGCTCGGCCGCCAGCTCGCCGAGCGCATCCACGGCACGCAGTTCCTGGGCGTCGAGGTCGCGGGGTTCTTCGACGATCGCGCGCCCGAGCGCTGCGAGGTGGACCGCGCGCACCTGCTGGGCTCGTGCGACCAGATCGCCGAGTACGTGAAGAAGCACCGCGTGGACCTGATCTACATCACGCTGCCGATGGCCTCGCAGCCGCGGATCCTGCGCCTGCTCGACGAGCTGCACGACACGACCGCCTCGGTCTACTTCACGCCCGACATCTTCCTCTTCGACCTGATCCAGGCGCGCATGGACACGATCGGCGGCATCCCGGTGCTCGCCGTCTGCGAGACGCCCTTCTACGGCGTGAACGGCATGATCAAGCGCATCTCCGACATCGTGCTCGCGACCCTGATCCTCGCGCTCATCTCGCCGCTCATGGCCGCGATCGCGGTCGGCGTGAAGCTCTCCTCGCCCGGCCCCGTGCTCTTCCGCCAGCGCCGCTACGGGCTCGACGGGCAGGAGATCCTGGTCTACAAGTTCCGCTCGATGACCGTGACCGAGGACGGCCCGGTCATCCGGCAGGCGACGAAGAACGACGCCCGCGTGACTCGCTTCGGCGCGTTCCTGCGCAGGACCTCGCTCGACGAGCTGCCGCAGTTCATCAACGTGCTGCAGGGCCGCATGAGCATCGTCGGCCCGCGCCCCCACGCCGTCGCGCACAACGAGCTCTACCGCAAGCTCATCAAGAGCTACATGATCCGCCACAAGGTGAAGCCGGGCATCACCGGCTGGGCGCAGGTGAACGGCCTGCGCGGCGAGACCGATACCGTCGAGAAGATGAAGGCGCGCATCGAGTACGACCTCGATTACCTGCGGCATTGGTCGCTGCGCCTCGACCTGTCGATCATCTGGAAGACCATCTTCGTCGTGCTGAAGCGGCAAGAGACCGCGTACTGAGGAGAGCCGCCATGAGCCTGCATCCCGTCATCCTCGCCGGCGGCAGCGGCACGCGCCTCTGGCCCATGTCGCGCGAGTCCTGCCCGAAGCAGTTCCTGCCGCTGCTCGACGGCCGCTCGCCCTTCCAGGCGACGCTCGAGCGCGTGCGCGGCCTCGCCGGCGCGCAGCGCGTCACCGTCGTCGGCGGCGCCGACCAGCGCTTCCTGCTGCTCGACCAGATGAAGGCCGCGGGCGCCCCGCCGCGCGCGCTCTACCTCGAGCCGTGCGGGCGCAGCACCGCCCCCGCCGTGGCGCTCGTCGCCAGCGAGCTCGTGCGCGAGGACCCGGACGCGGTGATGCTCGTGATGCCGGCCGACCACGACATTCCCGGAAACGAGGCCTTCGCGGACACCGTGTCCCGCGGTGAGGCGGCTGCCCGCGAAGGACGCCTCGTCATCTTCGGCATCGAGCCGCGCTGGGCCGAGACCGGTTACGGCTACATCGAGCGCGGCGAGGCCCTGCCCGGAGCCGCGGGCTGCTTCCACGTGGCCGCCTTCGTCGAGAAGCCCGAGCTCGAGATCGCCGAGCGCCTCGTGTCCTCGGGGCGCCATTACTGGAACAGCGGGCTCTTCCTCTTTGGGGCGCGCGCGTTCCTGGACGAGCTCGACCGGCTCGAGCCGGAGCTCGCCCAGGCGTGCCGCGAGGCCGCCGCCGCCTGCCGCGCGGACGGCGACTGCCGCCACATCGATCGCGCGGCGTTCGAGCGCTGCCGCTCGATGTCCGTGGATCACGCGGTGCTCGAGCGCACGCAACGCGCGGCCATGGTGCCCGCCGCGTTCGCGTGGTCCGACATCGGCTCGTGGGACGCGCTCTGGGACCGCGGCACGCGCGACGCCTGCGGCAACGACTGCCACGGCGACGTGCAGCTGCACGGCGTGGCGAACAGCTACGTGCACGCGAGCCATCGCCTCGTGGTGGGCATCGGCCTCGAGGACACCGTCGTCGTGGAGACGCCCGATGCCGTGCTGGTCGCGCGCCGCGGCGACACGCAGCGCGTGCGCGAGGCGGTCGAGCAGCTCAGGTCGGGCGGGCGCACCGAGCACCGCACCCATCGCCTCGTGCATCGCCCCTGGGGCACGTACGAGGACGTCGATTCGGGCGACCGCTTCCGCGTGAAGCGCATCACGGTGGCGCCCGGCGGCAAGCTCTCGCTGCAGCTGCACCACCATCGCGCCGAGCACTGGATCGTCGTGCGCGGCACCGCGAAGGTGACGCGCGGCGATCAGGTGCTGCTGCTCACGGAGAACCAGTCGATCTACATCGACATCGGCCAGCTGCACCGCCTCGAGAATCCCGGCAGGATCCCGCTGCAGCTCATCGAGGTGCAGACGGGCAGCTACCTCGGCGAGGACGACATCGTCCGGATCGAGGACGTGTACCAGCGCGTGGGCACGGGGGCGGCTGCGTGACCCCGGCACTCGCCTTCCTCGGATTCGCCGCCGCCGCTTTCACCGCCTGGATGGCCACCGGCAGCCGCTGGCTCATCTGGCTCTTCGTGATCGTCACGCTGGTGCTCGCGATCGACGCGACGCACGCCGGCCTCGCGACCACCCGCATCCTTCCCACCGCATTGAACGACGGAGGTTGACCATGTGTGGAATCGTGGGCGCGATCGCGCCCCGCAACGTCGTGCCCATCCTGCTCGAGGGGCTGCGCCGCCTCGAGTACCGCGGGTACGATTCGGCCGGCATCGCCGTCGTCAATGGCAGCCTGCAGCGGCTGCGCAGCACCGGGCGCGTGGCGACGCTCGGCAAGCTCGTGCAGCAGAACGCCTTCCACGGCAACGTCGGCATCGCCCACACGCGCTGGGCCACGCACGGCGCGCCCTCGGAGACCAACGCGCACCCCCACGTGAGCGGCGGCATCTCGGTCGTGCACAACGGCATCATCGAGAACCACGAGGAGATGCGCGCGAAGCTGCGCGCCAGGGGCTACCAGTTCGCCTCCGAGACCGACTCCGAGGTGATCGCGCACCTGGTGCACTCGCACACGAAGGACGGCTTCGGCCTGCTGGAGGCGGTGCGCCGCAGCGTGCAGCAGCTCCAGGGTGCTTATGCCATCGCCGTCATCGCCGAAAAGGACCCGGACCGCATCGTGTGCGCGCGCATGGGCGCGCCGCTGCTGATCGGCCTGGGCAAGCACGAGAACTTCGCCGCGTCGGACACCTCCGCGCTGCTGCAGGTCACGCAGCAGGTGATCTACCTCGAGGATGGCGACTGCGCCGAGGTGAGCCGCGAGACCGTGCGCATCATCGAGAAGCTGAAGGGCTCGCGCATCGACCGCCCGCTGCACCACACGCAGCTTTCGGCCGAGTCGGTCGAGCTGGGCTCCTATTCGCACTACATGCAGAAGGAGATCTTCGAGCAGCCGCGCGCCATTGCCGACACGCTCGAGCTCGCCGTGAACGGCAGGCAGATCAACCCGGGGCTCTTCGGCGCCGAGGCCGCCCGCATCTTCGCCGACACCGAGCAGGTGCTGGTGCTCGCCTGCGGCACGAGCCATCATGCGGGCCTCGTCGGACGCCAGTGGATCGAGAGCCTCGCGGGGCTGCCGTGCAACGTCGAGATCGCGAGCGAATACCGCTATCGCCAGTCGGTGCCGCACCCGAAGACCCTCGTCATCGGCATCTCGCAATCGGGCGAGACGGCCGACACCATTGCCGCGGTCGAGCACGCACGCTCGCTCGGCCAGGAATGCACGCTCGGCATCTGCAACGTCGCCGAATCGGCGCTCGTGCGCATGACGAAATTGCGCTTCCTCACGCGCGCGGGCCCCGAGATCGGGGTCGCGTCCACGAAAGCCTTCACCACCCAGCTCGCCTCGTTGCTGCTCCTCGCGCTCACCCTGGCGAAGCTGCGTGGGAAGCTCGCTCCCGGCAAGGAGGCCGACATGCTGGAGGCGATGCGCGCGCTGCCCGGCATCATCGGGCGCGCGCTGCAGACCGAGGGCGCGGTCACCGACTGGTCGGCGAACTTCGCGATGCGCAAGCATGCGCTGTTCCTCGGTCGCGGCATCCACTACCCCATCGCGATGGAAGGGGCGCTCAAGCTGAAGGAGATCTCGTACATCCACGCCGAGGCCTACCCCGCGGGCGAGCTCAAGCACGGGCCGCTCGCGCTGGTGGACTCGCGCATGCCCGTGATCGCCATCGCGCCCCGCGGCGCCCTGCTGGAGAAGCTCAAGTCCAACCTGCAGGAAGTGCGCGCCCGCGGCGGCGAGCTCTTCGTGATGGCCGACGAGGACACGCACCTCACCAACGGCGAGTCGCTGCACGTGATCCAGCTGCCGCCGCATCCACCGATCGTCTCGCCGATCGTGCACGCCGTGCCGCTGCAGCTGCTCGCCTACCACGCGGCCCTGTGCCGCGGCACCGACGTGGACAAGCCGCGCAACCTGGCGAAATCGGTGACGGTGGAGTAACGCAAGACCCGGGGACGCACCCCGGGGACGCACCCCGGAGTGCGTCCCCTAGACCGGCATCGCCTTCACGAGCTTCAACACCCGCGCGAACGCGGGGTGGTCGCACGATCGCAACCATTCGAAGGCGACCATCTCGGCGCTCAGCCGCGCGATGCCGCGCTCCGCGAGCCGTTGCATCGCCGCGGCCTTGTCGCTCGCGCGCCGGCTGCCGCACGCCTCCGGCACGACGAACACCTCGAAGCGCGCGTCCTGCAGCCCCAGCGCCGTCTGCATCAGGCACACGTGCGCCTCGCACCCGGCCACCACGACCTGGACGCGCCCGCGTGAGGTGAGCGCGGCGGCCAGCCCGTCGCGGGCCGCGTCGAAATGGCGCTTGGCGAGCGTCTCGTCGCAGGCGGCACGCACACGCTCGTCGTTCGGCCCGAGCCCCTGGGGATTCTGCTCGGTCGCGAGGACCGGCACCGCGAGCTCGCGCGCGACCGCCGCGAGGAAGAGCGCCTGGCGCAGCACGGCCTCGGCCTCGGCGATGGCCGGAAGCAGCCGCACCTGGTAATCCACCAGCACGAGGGCACAGCGCTCGCGATCGATTCCCATGGCACACTCGCTCCTGTCGACCGCGGCGATTGTATATTGCCGGGGCTTGCGCCAAGGAGGATGCCATGGACGTTGCGGTGAAGCCGCCTTCCCTCATGTCGGCCGCGGATTACCGCGAATCGCTGCGCAAGCTGAAGCCCGTGGTGTACGTGGACGGCCGGCGCGTCGAATCGGTCGCCGACGAGCCGGCATTCGCGCCCGGCGTGCGCGCCCTCGGCGTGAGCTACGACTACGCCCGCGATCCGGCGCTCGCCGCGCTCATGCTCGGCAGCAGCGACGGAAAGGCCGTGCCGCGGATGCTGCACGTGAACGCATCGGCGGGCGACCTGCTGAACAAGCTCGAAGCCGTGCGCGTGCTCTGCCAGGAGACCGGTTGCGCCCAGCGCTACCTCGCGCACGACGGCCTCAACGCGCTCGCGCAGGCCTGCGCCCGCATCGACGACGCGCGCGGCAGCACCGAGCATCGCGCGCGCTTCACGCAATACCTCGCGCACGTGCAGGCCAACGACCTCGCCCTCGGCATCGCGATGACCGACGCGAAGGGCGATCGCTCGCGCCGCCCGCACGAGCAGGCGGTCCCGGACAGCTACGTGCACGTCGTCGAGCAGGATGCGAAGGGCGTCGTCGTCTCCGGGACCAAGGCGATCGTGACCGCCGCGCCGTACATGCACGAGCTGCTGGTCATGCCCTGCCGCAACATGGGGCGCGAGGACGCGGCATTCGCGATCTGCTGCGCGGTGCCCGTGGACGCGCCGGGCGTCACGATCGTCGCCCGCCCCGCCGGGCGCCCCAGCGACGCGGTGGAGCACGGCGAGCCGCTCTTCTCGCGCAAGTACGGCCAGTCCACCGCGGTCGTGGCCTTCGACAAAGTGCGCGTGCCGTGGGAACGCGTGCTCTATGCCGGCGAGTGGGAGCACTCCTCCGTGCTCACCTACAGCTACGCCACGCATCACCGGCACAGCTGCATCGCGGCGCGCGCCGGCTTCGGCGACCTGCTCATCGGCGCGGGCGCCCTCATGTGCGAGGCGAACGGGCTCGATCCCGGCGCGACCTCGTCGCTTCGCGAGCCGATGGTGGAGCTCATCAAGATCGTGGAAGGTTTCTTCGCGTGCGGCGTGGCGGCGAGCGTGTACGCGACGCGCGATGCGCACAGCGGCTCGTTCATGCCCGATCCGGTGTTCGCGAACATCGGCAAGCTGCTGCTCTCCACGCAGATCTACGACATGCACCGCCTCGCGCACGAGGTGTCCGGCGGGCTCGTCGTGGCGCTTCCCGGTCCCGACGAGGACCACAACCCGGCCACGGCGGCCACGCTCGCGGAGGTCCTGCGGGCGAACCCGGACGTGCCGTACGGCAAGCGCATCGAGGTCGCGCGCCTGCTCGAGGACCTCACGGCGTCGTACCAGGGCGGCTGGTACTCGGTGATCAGCCTGCACGGCGGCGGCTCGCCGGCGGCGATGAAGCAGGAGATCTGGCGCAACTATCCGTTGGGCGACAAGGTGGCGCTGGTCGAGCGCCTGCTCGACCGCGATGCCCTCGCGGGACCGGACCGTGCCATCACGCGTAACCGGCAGCCGGGACGCTGCTGCGACGCGGGCTGCAGCACGCCGGGGCAGGCCGTGATGGTGCCGATTCCGGAGCCGCCCTCGCGCAAGGGGAATTGATCGCGACGCCGGTCGCGGGTACACCCCCGGTTACGGCCGGGGTATCCTTACGGGCCATGCCGAAGAAAAAATCCGTCTTCAACCCGGCGCTCGAGCCGGTCACGCAACCGCTGCCCGAAGCGATCGCCGCCAGCATCGGCCGCACGATTGCCCGTCACTCGTACATGGAGTG
>DASTGG010000174.1:0-7404 GCA_035719385.1 Usitatibacter sp. | reverse complement strand
CACGCCCCCGCGATCGCGGTCGCGGGGGCGTTTTTCATGTCTTCGGGTCGAGGTCGGAGGGCAGCACGACGTTCGACTCGTAGGGCTGCTCGTCCGCCTCGGCAAGGCCGCGATTGCGCGGGCGGCCGTCGCCAGGGTCCGTCCCGCGGCGCTCCATCATGACGGGCAAGCCGGACTTCGCGTGCTCGTGCGCACGGTCCAGCGCCTTCTCCATCGGCCGCGTGTAGGGAATGCGATACAGGCGCGTGCGCGCCGCCTGCGCCCACACTTCGATGCCGGCCTTGCGTGTGTCCTCCACCACGACCTGGTGCCCGAGATAGACGAACTTCGGCGGCAGCTCGCTCGCCACCGCATACCCGAGCCGCGCGTCGTACACCTTCGCCGAGGCCACCGCCACGACGAGCGACACCGGGATCACCGCCCAGCGCAGCAGGTAGCTGCGGTTGCTGTGGATGACGACCCAGCTCCCGAACCCGGCAATCAGCAGCAGGCCGAAGGCGAGCGGCCAATGCGATTCGATCCACATCAGGATTGCGCGAGCCTGGGCGTGGTCGGGATGAACGGCACGTCCGCGTCGCGGTCGACGCGCACCTCGCCGCCATCGCCGATCGTGAACTCGAACGCGGTCTTCTGCTCGCCGATGCGCGACAGCGGCACCTCGGCGACCGCGAGCTCCTCGACGCGCGGGTTCAGCCGCACGAGCCGCACCGTCGCGGAATACGGCAGCGCGCCGCCCGCGCCGCTCGCGCCGCTCGCTGCGTTCGCGCGGTACACCTGCACGTTGGCCACGTAGCTTCCCGGCACGATCGCGCGCAGCGTCATCGTCTCCTTGTGCTCGCGGATCCTCGAAAGCTGCCCATCGCCGTTGCGGTAGACCCCGTTGGTGCCGACGTCGTCGTGGTCCAGCATCGCGTGCTCCACTTCGCGGCTGCGGAAGTTGACCATCTTCCGGTCCGGCAGCAACAGGTGCAGGTCGATGTCGTCGATGCTGTCCTGCGGCCACTCGAGCGTGAGCAGGTATTCGGCCTTCGTCTCGATGCCAGGCTTCGCCTCCGCGGGCCTGATGAGCGCGTAGGCGATGAGGAAGAGGAAGGCGTACACGGCGATCATCGCCATGAGCATGTCCTGGAAGGACAGCGCGAATCCGTACGGGCGCGCGCGACGCCTCATCGCGGCAACAGGTAATCCAGGTTCACGAGCTGCGCCTTCACCAGCATGCTGCAGACGAGCCCGACCGCCGTGGTGATGCAGATGGTGGCGAGGCCCGGGGCCGCGTGCTGCATCACGACCTGCGCCGTCATCGTGCCGGTGAAGGCGTCGTTCAGCATGACGAGGAATCCCAGCACGGTCCCCGTCATGCCGAGCCCCATGAGCGCGTCGCTGATGAACCAGCAGGCGTCCGCGTGGGGCAGGAGCTCTTCCATGTCATCGGCATGGCGTTGCTGCGCCTGCCGCGTGATCCAGCCTATGAAACCCGTGGTGAATGCGAGCGCCAGCAGGCAGACGATGCTCAGCTTCGTCACGTCCGCGGTCCACAGCTTGCGCGCCATCCCGGTCGCGAAGAGGGCCGCGAGGCCAGCCGATTCCGCGACGGCGATGAACCACCACCTGAGCATCACCATGGCGGCCCTGTCGCCGCCGAGCGGAGTCGCGTTCGTAGCCATGTAGCCGACCGATGTCGTCGTGGCGACGCACCGCGCGTCGCCGTTTCACTTGCTTACGACGAAGATCGCGGGGCGTCGTTCCCGTCGTGGACGGCGAACGACGAGCGGCCCGGAAACGACCCGGGGCCGCACGGCCTAATCCTTGGTCCGAAAGGCTCAGTCCGCCTTCGCGCCGGAAAGCTTCACGAGCTCGCGGTACTTCTTGCGCTCCGCCTCGACGAACGCCGCGAACGCCGCCGGCTCCATCGGCGCGGGCCCTGCGCCCTGCGCGACGAGCTGGTCCCTGAACGCCGCATCCTTCGCGATCTGCGCGATGTCGTCGGCGATGCGCACCACGATCGTAGGCGGCGTTCCCGCGGGCGCGAACATGCCCTGCCAGTTCTCGATGTCGAAACCCGGGACCGGTCGGCGACGGGCGGCACGCCTTCCATGAGGCTCGACGGCTCCTTCGTCGAGACGGCGAGCGCGCGCAGGCGCCCGGACTTGATGTGCGGCAGCGACGGCGGAAGCCCGCCGAAGAACATGCGCACCTGCCCGCCGAGCAGGTCCGTGATCGCCGGCGCCCCGCCCTTGTACGGGACGTGGATGAGGTTCGTGCCCGTGAGCACGCGGAACTGCTCCGCCGCGAGGTGCTGCGGGCCGCCCGTGCCCGAGGACGCGTACGGCGTGCCGTTGGCGTTCGACTTGAGGAACGCGATGAGCTCGGGCACCGTCTTCGCCGGCACCGACGGATGCACGAGCAGCACCAGCGGCGCGGAGGCCACCTTCGAGACGGGCACGAGGTCCCTCTTCGGGTCGAACGCCATGTCCTTGTAGAGGAACTCGTTGATCGCGACTTCCGCCGGCGAGGCGAGCAGCAGCGTGTAGCCGTCCGGCGCCGCCTTCGCGACGAGGTCGGCCCCGATGTTGCCACCGGCGCCGGGCCGGTTCTCGATCACGACCGGCTGCTTCCAGATCGCGCCGAGGCGCTGGCCCAACGCGCGAGCCACGACGTCGGTGGCGCCGCCCGCCGCGAAGGGCACGACGATCTTCACCGGCTTCTCGGGCCACGCGGCCATCGAGGCGGTGGCGCAGGCCGACGCCAGGAAGAAGAACGCGGCACGAAGCCGCCGCGGCCAGGAACTGCCCGCCATGGGTGCGAATCTCCTTGCTTGCAAATGCTGCCGAACTCGGGAAAGCTATATAGCTCTCGAGCTTCAGCCCAAATGATGGCCGCGGCGCCACCGGAATGCAAATAGCCCCCGTCACCCCGCAACGCGCCGCCTCGGGCGCCCTCGAGCGCCTGCGCGCCATGCTCCTCGAAAACCCCGAGAGCGACGAGCCGCGCCACACCCGCCTGCGTACCGCGATGCTCGACCTCATGGCGCAGGGCTTCTGGTCGCCGGGCGACAAGCTGCCGCCGGAGAAGGAGATCGCCGCGGTCACGGGCCTCGCCCTCGGCACGGTGCAGAAGGCGCTTGCGCGGCTTGCCGCTAGCAACGTGCTCGTGCGCCGCCACGGCCACGGCACCTTCGTGAGCGCCGGCACCCAGGGCGAGCAGCTGCTGCATTTCCGCTTCGTGGGCGACGACGGGCGCGTGCTCGCCACCGTCTATGCCGAGGCGCTCGACCGCAAGGAAGTGAAGGCCAGGGGGCCCTGGTCCGGGTTCCTCGAGCCCGCCTCGAGCTTCGTGCGCGTGCGCCGGCGCATCAACGTGGCCGACGAGTTCGACTGCCTGAGCGAGTTCTACGTCGATGCGGCGCGCTTCCGCGCGCTCCTCGCCGTGCCCTTCGAGGAGCTGCATCGCGTCACCATCCGCACGCTGCTCGCGCAGCGCTTCAACGCGCCGACGCTCGCGCTGCGCCAGCGCGCGTATGCCTGCGATTTCCCGGACGCCGTCGCGGCCGTGCTCCACCAGCCGCGCGGCAGGAAGTACGGCATGGTGCTCGAGGTCTTCTCGTACACGCACCACGACGTGCCCGTATCGTTCCAGCGCATCTACATCCCCGCGGGCGTGCGGCCGCTCGAGATCCCGAGCCCCCGCCTGCGCGTGGCCTGAACAAGGAGAGACATGAGCAATACGAACAGTCGCCGCCGCGCCCTCACGAGCCTCGCCGTAGGCATCACGGCCTTGGCGTTTTCGGCGTACCCGGAATATCCCGACAAGCCGATCAAGCTCGTCGTCCCGTTCCCGCCCGGCGGGCCCACGGACATCGTGGCGCGCCCCCTGGCGCAGGCGCTGCAGAACGCGCTCAGGCAACCCGTCGTGGTCGACAACCGCGGCGGCGCGGGCGGCACCATCGGCGCCGACGTGGTCGCCAAGTCGCCGGCGGACGGCTACACGCTGCTCATGGGCACCGTGGGCACCAACGCCATCAACGGCGCGCTGTACAAGAAGCTGCCGCACGACCCGGTGAAGGACTTCACGCCGGTCGCGCTGGTGGCGAGCTCGCCCGTGGCGCTCGTCGTGAACCCCGCGTCGGAGGCGAAGTCGGTGCGCGATTACACGGCCTTCGCGAAGGCCAATCCCGGCAAGCTCGCCTTCGGCTCCGCGGGCAACGGCACGCCCGGGCACCTCACCGGCGAGATGTTCCGCACGGCCGCGGGCGTGGACATCCAGCACATCCCGTACAAGGGCAGCGCGCCGGCCATCACCGATCTCCTCGGCAACCAGATCCCCTCGATGTTCGACCCCGTGCAATCGGTGATCCCGCACATCCGCGGCGGCAAGCTGCGCGCGCTCGCCGTGAGCGGCACGTCGCGCTCGCCGGCGCTGCCCGACGTGCCGACGTTTGCCGAAGCGGGCGTGCCGGGCGTCGAATCGCGCGCGTGGTGGGCGGTGTTCGGCCCCGCGAACCTTCCGCCCGACGTGGTGACCCGCTTGCGCAGCGAGATCGAGCGCATCACGCACTCGCCCGAGTTCCGCGATCCGCTGCTGAAGATCGGCGTGCAGCCCAATACCGAAGTGACCAATCTCGCCGATTTCCAGAAACAGGAAGTGGCGCGCTGGCAGAAGGCCGTGCGCGATTCCGGCGCGTCGGTCGATTGACGGAGGGACGATGAAGCTGAACAGCGAAGAGCAGGCGATGCTCGCGGGCGAGATGGGGCCCGTGCCGCAGGAAGCGATCCGCCACCAGGTCAAGGTAGGCGGCTTCTTCGGCGCGCGGGATTTCGTTCCCGTCACGCAGGCGCACATCATGGCCGACACCGAAAGCCTCGGCGAATCGGGCGTGAAATGGCTCGAGTCCCTGGCCGCGGCGAAGAAGGGCCATCGGACGGTGTGCATCCCGACCATTACCGATCCGCGCGGGACCGATTTCTCGAAGGCGAAGCAGCTCGGGCAGGCCGAATGGATGCTCGAGCTCGAGCGCCGCGCGATCGCCGCGTTCGTGAAGCTCGGCGTCTCGATGACCGACACCTGCATCAACTACCAGACCGTGCTCGCGGCCACGCGCGGCGAGCACGTCGCGTTCGGCGACACCGGCGTGGTCATCTACAGCAACTCGGTGTGCGGCGCGCGCTCGAACTTCGAGGGCGGGCCGTCCGCGCTGTCCGCGGGACTCACCGGCCGCACGCCGCGCTACGGGTTCCATCTGGATGCGCATCGGCACGCCACGCTTCACGTGCGCACGAGCTACACGCCGCGCACGCTGAACGACTGGGGCGCGCTGGGCGGCGTGGTCGGCCGCCTCGCGGGCAATTACTGGGACGTGCCCGTGATCGAGGGCATCGACCGCGCGCCGTCCTCGGACGAGCTCAAGCACTTCGGGGCGGCGATGGCGAGCTTCGGATCCGTCGCCCTCTTCCACCTGGTCGGCATCACGCCCGAGGCCTCGCGGCTGGCGGACGTGGCCGGCAAGTCGATGCGCAAGGAGCGCGTCGGCGAGTTCGACGTGAAGGCGCTGCGCACCTCGTACGCGGTCGACAAGAAGGTCGACGTCGTGGTGTTTTCCGCGCCCCAGCTCTCGCTCTTCGAGCTGCGCTCGCTCGCGGAGCTGTGCGACGGGCGCAAGTTCAGGCTGCCGCTGCTCGCCGTCACGAGCCCGCAGGTGAAGCCGGACTCCGACCGCTTCGGATACACGCAGCGCATCGAGGCCGCGGGCGGAACCGTCTTCGCCGGCATGTGCTTCTACCAGTCGTACGCACGCGAGATCGCCGAGGCCAACGGCTGGAAGCGGCTCGCCACCAACAGCGCGAAGATGGTGAACATCCTGGGCGGCTACGGCTACGTGCCGATGCTCGCCTCGATGGAGGAGTGCGTGGACGCGGCGGTGACGGGGAGGCTCAAATGAACGCGAGGGCGGTCAAGGTCCATCCGAAACTCTTCAAGGCGCGCCATGCGATGGGCAACAAGGTGACCGGCGAAGCGCTCGTCGCGAAGGACGGCTTCTCGGCGCGCTACGACCTGAATCGCATCGACGGCGTGTTCTCGCGGCCGGCGCACAAGCTCGCGGGGAAGTCCTACGTGGGCAAGATCCTCGTGCTCGACACCTCCAAGGGCGGCGTCGCGAGCGCGTGGATGCTGGCCGAGATGCGCTCGCGCGACAAGGTGCCGCTCGCGATCGTCTTCAACAGCGTGAACCCGATCCTCGTGCAGGGCGCGGCGTTCGGCGACATCACGATGCTCGCGGGCTTCGACGAGGACGTCACGTCGATGATCCCCAACGGCGCGCGCGTGGAAATCGATCCGGAGAAGAAGACGCTGCGGGTGTTGTAGGCTTCCACCTCCGATCCATTCCAGGAGGTGGGCGGCATGAAGAAGAGCGCGCCGCAGGAGGGCGAATCTCCTTCCGACCTGATCGAGGCGAGGATCCGCGAGCTGGGCGACTGGCGCGGCGAGATGCTCGGCCGGCTGCGCGCGCTGATCCGGCAAGCCGATCCGGAAGTCGTCGAGGAGTGGAAGTGGAACGTCCCGGTGTGGTCGCACGACGGCATCATCTGCACCGGCGAGGCTTACAAGAGCGTCGTGAAGATGACGTTCGCGAAAGGAGCGGCGCTCGAGGACCCGTCGCGCCTCTTCAACTCGAGCCTCGAGGGCAACACGAGGCGCGCCATCGACTTCCGCGAGGGCGGGAAGATCGACGAGCCGGCGCTCAAGGCGCTCATTCGCGCGGCCGTGGCACTGAACAAGTCCAAGGCCAGGGGCTGATCCTTGCTGCCGTCCTGCCGCAAAGGCAGGCACGGACCACCTCCCCTACGCTTCCGCGAGCGGCCTCGCCAGCTGCCGCACCACGTCCACGAACTCCCGCGCCAAGGGGCTCAGCGTACGGCCGCGAATCGTGATGAGCGATGTAGGTTCGCGCCAGCGCGGAAGGGCTATGGGAAGCACCTTCAGTCCGCCACGATAGGAACCGAAGCGGAGCAGCGAATGCGGCGCCACGGTCACGAAGCGGCCCGTCGCGAGCAGCCCGTAGCGCAGGTTCAGGGAGCCCGTCAGCACGCAGGCCGCCTTCAGTGAAATCCCGGCGGACCGGAAAGCGGCCGCGATGGGAGAGTGTTCGCCCGCCTCGTTAGCCGAAATTATCCATGGCGCATCGCGCAGGTCAGTGAGCGCGATCTTGCGTTTCCGCGCCCAAGGGCTGTCCGCTCCGGCCACGACGCGCAGCTGCTCGCGAAACAGCGGCTCGAATTGCAGGTCCTCGACCGGTTGGGCCGCGAAGCTGCGTGCGATCACGATTTCGCAGTGACGCCCCCGCAGGAAGTGATCCTGGAGGACCGGCGCGTCGCCGGACTCCACGTGGAACCGTGCATGCGGATAGCG
>DASTGG010000173.1:0-42410 GCA_035719385.1 Usitatibacter sp. | reverse complement strand
CCCGCTTCCAGGTGGGCACGCTCCTCGTGGTCGAGGACGAGCGCACCAAGGAGCATCCCGTGGGCATCATCACCGACCGCGACATCGCGGTGCAGGGCTTCGCCTCCGAATCCAGCCGGGTCTGCTCGGTGATGACGCCGGTCGTGGCCACCGTGCGCGAGGACGCGGACGCCCACGAGGCGCTCGAGCTCATGCGCGCGCACGGCGTGCGCCGCCTGCTGGTGACCAACGAGGGGGGAGAGGCTTGCGGGATGCTCTCGATCGACGACATCGTCGACGGGCTCGCCGCCGATTTCGCGGCCGCGGCCGCGGTGCTGCGCGGCGACATCCGCAAGGATGCCGCCGGCCTGGGAAGCGTGAAGGTGGGCTAGGGCGCCCGGCCCTTCTCGCTGTCGTCGCGGGCGTCGCCCGCGGCCTTCTGGACCTTGCCCGCCGCCTGCTTGGCCAGGCCCTTCACCTGGTGCTTGGTGCTGCCCATGGCCTTGCCGGCCTTCTGCTCGATCTTGCCGCCGGCTTCCTTCATCCGGCCCTTCACCTGGTCGCGATTCATGTCGTTCCTCCTCGAAAAAGATGGAAAAGAAGTGGCCCCACCGGCCGCATTCCAGTGCGACCCCGGGCCCGGAAGTCGGTTCGCGCCCCGATACGCACGACTCGGCCCCGCCAGATGCGTCCATATGCCGCACCCCGAACGGCTCATGGACGGCCGGTAAAAAGCTCCGGAAATCGCTCAAGTGATTGATTTCACACAAATGACGGATTTCGGGTGTCATTTTGTGGCTACACGCTTATCGGATAAAATCGACAGCGTTGTCGGATTTCGGGGAAGCTGCCGTCGTGATGGGTCGACTCAACTTGTCGTTGCTGCTCGTTGCTGCCGCTTTCGGCCTCGTGGCCGGGCCGGCGGCTGCGGATATCTACAGCTTCCGCGACGACCGGGGCGTGGTCCATTTCACCAATACGCCGGACGATTCGCGATACAAGCTGGTGCGCCGTGAAGCGGGCTCGTCTTCGCCATCGCCGGCCGCCGCCGCAGCGCGCGTCTTCATGCCGCCGGAGGAAGCCATCCGCCGCTACACGCCGATCATCGACACGGCGAGCCGCACCCATGGCGTCGAGGCGGCGCTCGTGCACGCGGTGATCTCGGCGGAGTCCGGCTACAACGCCGCGGCGGTGTCCAGGGCGGGGGCGCGCGGCATCATGCAGCTCATGCCCGACACGGCCAAGCGCTATGGCGTGCAGAACATCATGGATCCGATCGAGAACATCTCCGCGGGCGTGCACTACCTGCGCGACCTGCTGATGATGTTCAACGGCAACCTCGAACTCGCCATCGCCGCCTACAACGCGGGCGAGAACGCCGTCATCCGCTACGGCAACAAGGTTCCTCCGTATGCCGAGACGTTGCAGTACGTGCCGAAGGTTCTCGGCTTCTACCGCAAGTTCCACACGAGGCCGAGCTAGGCTCGACCGCGCGACGTACATTGGGCACAGCGCTCGATCCGCGTGATCGGGGCTGTGCCCTATTTCTTTTGGGCGCCCTGCGCGCCCTCCACGGCGTCCACCACCATGCCATCGCGAAGCGCGGGCTCCGGCGCGACGACGATCAGGTCTTCCGGCGCTACGCCGCTCACGATCTCGACATTGCCGTCCTCGCGCTGTCCCGTGCGCACTTCCTGCCGCGACGCCTTGCCTTCCACGACCTTGAAGACGTATGAGCGTCCTTCGGCGGCGGCGACGGCCGTGCCGGGCACGACGACGGCCTGCCTCGAGCCGCCGGTAGGCACGCGCACCCGGGCATGCATCCCGGAGCGCAGGCTTCCATCGCGGTTGCGCACCTGGGCGTGCACGAGGGCGCGGTCCTCCCCGCTGCCGCCATCGATCGCGAGCACGTTCGCGGCGTAGCTGCGCGTGCCGAGCCCCTGCACCGTGACCGCAAGCGTCTGCCGCTCGCGCACGTGCGCCAGCGCCGCCGCGGGAACGCGCATCTCGAGGTCGAGCGGATCCATGAGCTCCAGCTCGACGATTTCGCTGCCGGCGCCGAGCATGTCGCCCGCCTTCACGAGCGGACGGCCCGTCAGCGCAGCGGCGGGCGCGCGCAGGGTGGCCGCGGCGAGGCGCGCCTCGAGCGCCTCCTTGCGCGCACTCGCTGCCTTCACGAGCGCTTCCGACTCGCGCAGCGAATCGCCGGAGAGGAAACCCTTGTCGCGCAGCTGCAGCGAGCGCTCGTGGTTGCGCCTGGCTTCGGCGAGTCCGGCACGTGCCTGCTGCAGCTCCGCCTTCTGCGCGGCGTCGTCCAGCCTCACGAGCGCCTGGCCTTTGGCGACGCGTTGTCCTTCCTTGAAGAGGACCGCGCCCACCTGGCCGGGCATCGGCGTGCGCAAGGCCAACGTTTCGGCCGTGCGCAGCTCGCCGGTGAGGCGCAGCGATTCGGGCAGCTGCATCGTCGAGGGGTGGGCGACCCTCACCGTCGGAGGTCGCGCCGGGCCGGTGGCGGCGGGCACGCGGGCCGCAGGCGGCGGGGCCGGCATGCCGTGCTGCAGCCAATAGGCGATGCCGCCGCCCACGGCGGCCACCGCGACGACAGCGGCGGCGATCAGCGGTCCTCGCATGGGGATCCGGCCTTCGCGGCTAAAACGGGATCGGTGAGGCGAAGACGCTCGCCTCGCTCATGCGCAGGCCCGGCTCGAAGGGAAGCTAGGCGGGTATGTCGGGAACCAATTGGCGCTGCAGCATGAAGATCTGGTCCTTCAGCATGAGCTTGCGCTTCTTCAGTCGCTTCAGCTGCAGTTCATCGTGCAGGGGATTCTGTTCGAGAGCTTCGATCGCGCGGTCGAGGTCGCGATGCTCGAGATTGAGCTCGCTGATCCGCCGCTTGACCTCTTCGACGCTCTCCAAGGCGATCGCGGTCATCGGCTGCCACCTCCGGGGGGACTATATAAACATACTCTCGTTGCACGTCCTTTGGCTAGATGCCGGCGCAGCGGGCGGGGCTTGCGAGCGCTGCGCGATTCGGTTCCAATGTGCGCGTCGATCGGGCTCTCGAGGCCTGAACGCCAACAAAATCAACAATATAAAAAAACCCCGAGGGGCGAGGCGCATGAATTTTCGCCGGAGCGAATTCGACGTCACGAACCGGATCAACACGACCGATCCGGCCTGCGTGAAGCTCGAGGTCGCGCGCATTTTCCGCAACGTCCATGCGCGAGCGCACGCGCCTGTTCTCAACCAGGCATTCGATGACATGGTTCGCCTTTATCGCGGCGAGTTCCCGGGCTACGCGCGCTGCGATACGCGCTACCACGACCTGCAGCACGTCCTGGAGGTGACGCTCGCGATGGCGCGGCTGCTCGATGGCTACGAGCGCACGCGCGGGCACGGGCCGGCGATCGACGAGCGCCTGTTCCAGCTCGGCACGATCTGCGCGCTTTACCACGACTGCGGCTACATCCGGCGGGACAACGACAAGAAGCATCGCAACGGCGCCGAATACACGATGACCCACGTCTCGCGCGGCGGGCGCTTCCTGCGGGAATACCTGCCGGGCATCGGGATGGGCGACGTGGCGGAGATCGCCGCGGAGATGCTGCATTTCACCGGCTACGAGAAGTCGATCGCCGCGATCCGCGTGCCGCCGATGTACCGGCTGGTGGGAAGCCTGCTGGGCTCCGCGGACATCATCGCGCAGATGTCGGACCGGTGCTACCTCGAGAAATGCCGCGACCGGCTCTATCCCGAGTTCGTCGCCGCGGGGCTCACGCGCCGGATGAACGACGACGGCGAGGACGAGGTGGTCTTCGCCTCGGGCGACGACCTGCTGCGCAAGACGCCCATCTTCTACGCGCATGCCACGCGGCGGCTCGACGAGGAGCTCGACGGCGCCTACCGCTACGCGCAGGCGCACTTCGGCGGCACGAACCTCTACATGGATGCGCTCAAGCAGAACGTGCGCTTCGTCGAGCGCATCGGCGCGCAGGGCGACATCGTGCTTCGGCGCCAGCCGCCGGTCACGGTCTAGCAGGCGGCGCCGCGAGCCGGAGCGCCGCCTGCATCCGGCTCCTAGTTCACCGTCGCGCCGGTCGCCTTCACCACCTTGCCCCAGCGGTCGAGCTCCGACTGCATGAGCGCCGCGAGCTCCTCGGGCGTGCTGGTCGCCACGTCCACGCCGGCCGAATTCATGAGCTTCCTCGCCTCGGGACGCGAAAGCACCTTGGTGATCTCGGTGTTGAGCTTGTGCACGACCTCGGGCGGCGTGCCCTTCGGCGCGAGCAGCGCGAGCCAGATCGTGGCCTCGTAGCCTTTCACGCCGGCCTCCTCCATCGTCGGCACATCGGGCAAGTCCGGCGAGCGCTTCCTGCTGGTGACCGCGAGCGCGCGCAGCTTGCCGGACTTCACGTTGGGCAGCGCGTTCGGCATGCCGACGAAGCTCAGCTTCACCTGGCCGCCGATGAGGTCCTGCATCGCCTGGTTGCTGCCCTTGTACGGGACGTGGGTCAGCTTGACCCCGGCCATCGTCATGAAGAGCGCGCCGACGAGGTGCTGGCTGCTGCCGTTGCCCGACGAGGCGAAGTCGATCTGGCCCGGGTTCTTCTTCGCGAGCTCGATCACTTCCTGCACCGTCTTCGCGGGCAGGCTGGGATGCTCCACCATGACGTAGGGGCCCTCGCCAAGCTTCATCACCGGCGCGAAGTCCTTGATCGGGTCGTACGGGACCGACTTGTACAGGTGCGGGCTGATGACGTGCGTGGTCGAGACGATCACCAGGTTGTAGCCGTCGGGCGGCGACTTCGCGACCGTGTCCGTGCCGATCATGGAGCCGGCACCGGGCTTGTTCTCGATGATGATCGGTTGCCCGAGCGCGGGCTCCAGCTCCTTCTGGAGGATGCGCGCGACCACGTCGGTGAATCCGCCGGGGCCGAAGGGGACCACCACGTGGATGGGCTTGGCGGGGTACTGCTGCGCGAGCGCCGGCAGCGCGATCGCGAAGCACGAGAGCAGGGCGAGGATCCTTGTTTTCATGTTCATGCGCGGTATACCGGTTCGGGTTGCGTGAAGAACGCGTGGAGGATGTGGTAGACCATGAGGTAGTTCTTCTGCTGGAAGCTCGCGTGCGAGATCCCCGCCATCACGGCGAACTGCTTGTCGGCGTTCGGCAGGCGCTTGAAGAACTCCACCAGGTCGTCGAATCCCGCGATGCCGTCGTACTCGCCGCGCATGACGATCGTGGGCGACGTCACCTTCGACGGATCCACGAGCGGGAGCTTCGAGCACATGTCCACGTACGTGCCGGTGGGCACGGAGTCGTCGAGCGCGAGGATCGCGTCGGCGAACGCGTTGACGGTGGCCTCGTCCGCGGTGCCCGGATGGTCGCGGTTGAAGATGCTGTGCACGAACGCGCGGTCGATCGGCCGCCGGTTCATCGACTGGAATCTGGGCAGGTTCTTCCGGCGCTCCGCGAGCGTGGGGCTGCCTTCGCCGGTCCAGACGAACGCGTCGAGGGCGAGGCGGTCGACGCGCTCGGGATGACGCTGCGCGAAGAGCCCGGCCTTGAGCGCGCCCGACGAGATGCCGTAGAGGTGCATCTTCGTCACGCCGGCCGTCTCGACGATGTACTGCGTGCCCGCGGCGAGGTCGTCGGCGCCGTTGGAGATGTCGCAATTGATCGGGCGCTTCTTGTCCGAGCGGCCGTAGCCCTCGTTGTCCATGCACCAGGTGTCGAAGCCGAGCGCGGCGAACCAGTCCATCACCGACGAATGCGGCCTGCCCGGCACGTGGAGGTCGAACGTGGGCTGCGAGGCCATCGACGAGCCGTGCACGAAGAGGATCGTGCCGCGCTTGTGCGTGCCGGCCGCGGGCTTCTTGTTCCAGAGGAACAGCCTCACGTCGCCCTTGTTCGTCCAGTGCTCGGTGCCGCCCTTCCACACTACCGTGCTGCCTTCTGGCATGCGTGCTCCTTGTGCCGAAAACCCGCCAGTGTAAGCTACGCACCCCGAGACGCGAAGAGCCCGCCGCCAATGGGACGCTTTCCCGCCCGCACGCTCGCCATCCTCGCC
Organism: Usitatibacter sp.; assembly: GCA_035719385.1. Lineage (GTDB taxonomy): Bacteria > Pseudomonadota > Gammaproteobacteria > Burkholderiales > Usitatibacteraceae > Usitatibacter. Next base: position 36,360 of record DASTGG010000173.1, on the reverse strand, counting down.
ACGACTCTCATGACCGCCGCCATCGCCAAGCCGCTCGAGCTCATCGTCTTTCCCGGAGGCGCCAACTGGCCGCTCTGGGTCGCCCAGGAGAAGGGGTTCTACGCGAAGCACGGCGTGGAGGTGAAGGTCACGCCCACGCCCAATTCGGTCTTCCTGGTCCAGAACCTGGTCGCGGGAAAGTTCGACATCGCCTTCTCCACGTTCGACAACGCGGTCGCCTACGACGAAGGGCAGGGCGAGGCGCCGCTCGATCGCCCCGCGGACCTCGTGGCGGTGATGGGCGGGCTCTCGGGCGGCTTGCGGCTGCTCGCGCATCCGGATGTCCATTCGATCGCCGAGCTCAAGGGCAAGCGCATCGCGGTCGATGCGGCGAACACCGGTTACGCGCTCGCGCTGCGCGAGCTGCTCAAGCGCGGCGGCCTCTCGCCGGCCGATTACGAGCTCGAGCGGGTCGGCGGCACGGGCCAGCGCGCGCAGGCGTTGATGGAGAACAGGACGATCGCGACGATCGTGACCTCGCCGCTCGACCTGCTGCCGCTCTCGAAGGGCTATCGCCTCCTCGCCAACTTCAGCGAGACCGTGGGTCCCTACCAGGCCACGCTCTACATGGTGCGCCGACCATGGGCGCAGGCGCACGAGGCGGAGCTCGTCGGCTTCATGCGGGCGATGCTCGAGGCCAATGCCTGGCTCGCCGATCGCGCGCATCGCGACGAGGCCGTGGCGCTGTACTGCAAGCACATCCCGCAGGCGAGCGAGACGGCGGCGCAGAAGGCGTGGGACGCGCTGCTCGGCGGCGGCAAGGAGGGCCTGCAGGTCGATGGCCGCATCGACATGGAGGGCGCCGCGAACGTGCTCGCGATCCGCAGCGAGTTCGGCGAGCCGCGCAAGGAGCTGAAGGACCCGTCGAAGTACATCGACGAGTCCTATCACCGCAAGGCGGTCGCGGCCACCGTCAGCTCAGCCCGTCCCTGACGTCCACGTTCTCGGGCTTCAGCTCGATGCCCGAGGCCTGCGCCTGCTGCAGCAGCAGCGTGGCGAAGTCCTGCTCCGTCCAGCCGCGCCCCATCATCGACTGCACCAGGTCGCGCGTGGCGCTCGCGAGCGGCATCGGCACCTCGAAGCGCTTGCCCGCGTCGAGGCCCAGGTCCAGGTCCTTGCGCAGGAGCGTGGGGGTGAACGTGACCTTGAAGTCGAGGTTCACGAACGCCGGGGCCTTGTAGCGCGAGAACGTCGAGCCCATCACGCTCTGGTTGATGAAGTCGAGGAAGGCGTGGCGCGGCACGCCGGCCTTCTCCGCGAGCACCGTGATCTCCGCGAGCGACTGGGTCACCACGCCGAGGAACACGTTGTGGCAGATCTTCACGATGCGCGAGAGCTCGCCTTCGCCCACGTAGCTCGCGGCCGGGCCGATCATCTTGAGGTACGGCAGCGCTGCCTCGAAGGCCTTCTTCGGACCGGAGCAGACGAAGCTCAGGCGCCCGGCCTTGATCACCTTCGCGTTTCCCGATACCGGCGCCGCGAGGTACTGGATGCCGCGCGCCTCGAGCATCCCGCGCAGCTCGGCGCTGCCTTCGAGCGAGATGGACGAGCACTCGACCACGATGCGCGGCGCCTTCTTCGCGCCGTCGAGCATCTTCGTGATGACCTCCTTCACGTCGTCCCAGGTCGAGACCATGCAGAAGACGATGTCGCGCGCGGCGAGCTCGGGGAGCCCGTCGGCGATCTTCGCGCCGTATTTCGCGAGCGGCTCCGCCTTCGACTTCGTGCGGTTCCAGGCGAGGACGTCGGCGCCGCCCTTGGCGAGGTGGGCGGCCATCTCGATGCCCATGCGGCCGGTGCCGATCCAGCCGATGGATGCATTGGAGAGATTTGGCCCCGTGCCGGAGTCGCGTTGCGACGCACGGGGTGACGACTTGGCGGACGACTTAATACGGGTTGGCAACGGGAAGCTCCTGTGCGGGATACAGCGAGATGATCTTGGCGCCTTCCGGCGTGAGGACCACTTCCTCCTCGATGCGCGCCGCCGATACGCCGTCCTTGGCCGGGCAGAAGGTCTCTACCGCGAACACCATGCCGGCCCTGAGCTCGTAGGGTTCGATGAACGAATTGAGCCGCGAGACGAGGGGGCGCTCGTGCAGCCCCAGTCCCAGCCCGTGGCAGAAGTTGAGGCCGAACGCAGCCATCTCGGTCTCGAAGCCGATCTCTGTCGATTTCGGGAACATCTTCGCCACCTTGTCGGTGGTGACGCCGGGCTTGAGCATGGAGATCGCGCCATCCATCCAGTCGCGCGCCTTCTTGTACGCCTCCTTCTGCGCCGCGGTCGCCTTGCCCACGGAGAACGTGCGGTAATAGCAGGTGCGATAGCCCATGAACGAATGGATGATGTCGAAGTACGCCTGGTCGCCGGGACGGATCAGCCGGTCGGTGAAGTTGTGCGGGTGCGGGCTGCAGCGCTCGCCGGCGATCGCGTTGATGGCCTCCACGCAGTCCGACCCGCGATCGTAGAGTCCCTTCGTGGCGAGGCCGACGATCTGGCTCTCGCGGATGCCCGGCTGCAGCGCGGCGGCGATGTCCTGATAGACGCCGTCGACCATTGCCGAGGCGGTATTGAGCAGCGTGATCTCGTCATGGCTCTTCACCTCGCGCGCCGCGAGCATGAGCTGCTGGCCGTCGCGCACGTCGATGCCCAGCTCCTGCAGCGCGAACAGCATGCCGGGCTCGCACACGTCGAGGCCCATGGGCATGCCCGCCACGCCTTCCTTCACGAGGATGTCCTTGATCTCCTTCGCGGCGGCCTGGAAGAGCCCGACCTTCGGCCCGATCGCGCCGCGCATGCCCGGGTTGCCGGCATGGATGTGGTCCTCGTGCAGCCAGGGGCAGTAGAGCTTGTGGTGCCGCGCGGCCGAGCCGAAATCCCATACCCACGGGTCCCCGTTGCCGGTCAGCAGGCAGTAGCGGATGAGCTTGTCGCGCGCCCATTCGCCGATGACGGTGCTGGAGATGTAGCGGATGTTGTGCTGGTCGAAGCACAGCATCGAGCCGAAGCCCGATTGCGCGAGCGACTGCCGCGTGCGCGCGAGACGGTAGCGATGCAGCCGGCGGAAATCGACGCGCTCCTCGAAGTCCACCTGCGTGATGCCCGGCGCCTGCAGCGGCCGGTTCCAGCGATGCCCCGGGTCGAGATCGTCCTCGTCGACCGGGATGAAGCGCGGCTCCTTGCCCTTCTTCGCCATTACGGTCTCCATGTTGGGTGCGCTCCGCGTTGAACGGCATGTTCGCCCGTTCGAACGCGGCGCAAATTATGGCACGCGCAGGATATGATCCGCATCGCCGTCCGACCAACGATCCGGGGAGAACAACGAATCATGCGTCGCATCATCGCCTGCCTCGCCGCATTCGCCGCACCACTCTGCCTCGCGCAACAAACGCCGCCGGCCGCCGAGAAATCGAACATGGAGCTGGTCGGCTTCCACGACCTTTCGGCCCGCAGCGCCTACCAGCCCATCGTCCACAGGCAGGGCGAGCGCTTCATCGCCTACATCGGCCACCACGGCGGGAAGTCGCTGAACCCGGTCACCGGGAAGGTCGAGGACAACGGCACTTCCATCCTCGACGTGACCGACCCGAAGGCGCCGCGGCTGCTGTCGCACATTCCGGGCGAGCCCGGCGAAGGCGAGTCCGGCGGCGCGCAGATGGTGCGCGTGTGCGACGGCGCGACGCTGCCCAGGGCGGACAAGTCGAAGTTCTACCTGCTGCGCACCTTCGGCAACCTGGCGCACGAGGTCTGGGACGTGACCGATCCGTCGAAGCCCTCGAAGGTGAGCACGGTCGCGAAAGTGAAGGGCACGCACAAGAACTGGTGGGAATGCGACACTGGCATCGCCTACCTCGTCTCCGGCCTGGACGGCTGGCGCGTCCGCCGCATGACGCAGGTGTTCGACCTGTCGGACCCGGCGCAGCCGCGGCACATCCGCGACTTCGGCCTCGCGGGCCAGCAGCCGGGCGCGAAGGGCGAGGCGCCCGAGGAGCTGCACGGCCCGATCTCCACCGGGCCGAAGGGCAATCGCGTGTATTTCGGCTACGGCACCGACAAGCGCGGCATCCTGCAGATCGTCGATCGCCAGAAGCTGCTGCAGGGGCCCAGGGAGGTGAACGACGCCAACCTCAACTATCCCGAAGTCGGGCGCATGTACCTGCCGCCCACCAACGGCGCGCACACGACCTTCCCGGTGCTCGGCGTGGACGTGGCCGAGTTCGCGAAGGACAAGGAGGGCCGGCGCCGCGACTTCGCCGTGATCGTCGACGAGTCGCTGAAGAACGAATGCACCGAGGCGCGGCAGATGGTGTGGATCGCCGACATCACGGCCGAGAACCACCCTTTCAACGTCGCGAGCTGGACCGTGCCCGAGGCGAGCGGCAATTTCTGCTCGCGCGGCGGGCGCTTCGGCTCGCATTCGTCGAACGAGAACATGACGCCGATCTACTACAGGCGCATGGTGTTCATCGCGTTCTTCAATGCCGGCGTGCGCGCGCTCGACATCCGCGACCCCTATCACCCGAAGGAAGTGGGCTACTACATCCCCGCGGTGACCGACAGGACGGACAAGCGCTGCCTGGGCGACAAGTGCAAGGTCGCGATCCAGACGAACAACGTGGACGTGGACGACCGTGGGTACGTATATATCGTCGACCGCGCGAACACCGGGCTGCACATCCTCGAGCTCACCGGCGAGGCCCGGAAGGCCGCCAATTTCTAGCGTCGCGCAACCGGGGAATGCCGCCGCCAAATGGCGGTCCAAGTCGGACCACCGACAGGAGAACCCCATGAACATCCGCGAAATCATGACGCCCGATCCGCGCTGCGTGACGCCGGGCGAGAGCATCCAGGCGGCGGCCCGGATCATGCGTGACGAGGATACCGGCGCGGTCCCGGTCGTCGAGAACGGCAAGGTGCTCGGCATGGTGACCGACCGCGACATCGTCATCCGCGCGCTGGCCGACGGCGCGCAGGTCGACCGGCCCGTGCGCGATTTCGTCACCGGCGACGTCGTTTGCGCCACGCCCGACATGTCCACCCGCGAGGCGAGCAAGCTCATGAGCGAGCACCAGGTCCGGCGCCTGCCGGTCGTGGACGGCGGCCGGCTGGTGGGCATCGTTTCCCTCGGCGACCTCGCCGTGAAGGAGGGCCGCGACAGCCGCACCGGCGACACGCTGGAGAGCATCTCCGAAGGGGTGAAGCGCACGCATTGAGCGCTTTCGCAAGGCCCTCGATCGAGGGCCTCGCGCCTTCTCCGGAGCGCGGACCTCTGTTAACATTCGTCAACGCGACGCTCGTACAAAACTAACATCGTCGCCGGCGATCCTGCGGGCCCCGCGAGGCCGGCGGACGGCCGTGGCCAACGACATGAATACATAGGCTTGTCCCGATTGCGGAGACTCGGATTACTCGGCTACGCCGCCAGCGGCCTGCTCGTCGTGCTCATGGCGTGGGCGCTCTATGGCACGACGGGCGAGGCGATGCGCTCGGCCTCGCGCGTGGACGTGACGCTCCAGGTCCTCGCGCAGATCAGCGGCGTCAGTGAATCGCTCGCGCGCGCCGAGGCGGCGCAGCGCGGCTTCCTCCTTTACGGCGAAGAGCGCTTCCTCGCCGAGCGCGACCGCGAGATCGCCGAGGCGAGGGCGCACGCGCAGCGCGTGGCCGCCCTCACCACGGACAGCGCGGTGCAGCAGGGGCGGGTGCGCGAGACGATCGCGCTCCTCGACGAGCGCCTCGTGCGCATGAAGGCGAACGTCGAGGAGCGCCGCGCGAAGGGCCAGGTCGGCATCGGGGCGCCCGCCCGCGGCGTGGGCCAGCAGCTGCGCGCGCGCATCGACGAGATCACGGGGCAGATGAGCGACGACGCGCGGCGCATGCTCGACGAGCGCAAGCGCGAGCAGGCGCAGGTCGCGCGCTACGCGAGCTATGCGCTCGCCGGCACGGTCGTCCTTTTCATGGCGCTCATCATCCCGGGCTACGCGGCGTTCATGAGGGAAGCGCGCGCGCGGCGCCGCGTCGAGCGCTCCATGGTGGACCTCGCCGAGAGCCTGCCCGGCGCGGTGTTCCAGTTCCGCCACTTCCCCGACGGCAGCGGGCGCTACGAGCTGCTCACCACCGCCACGGAAAGGATGCGCGGCATCGACCGCAAGGCGGCCCTGCGCGACGCGAACGTGATCCTGGACACGATCATGGAGCCCGACCGCACGCAGTTCCTGCACGCGATGGACCAGCACGAGAAGACGCTCGCGCCCATGATCTTCGATTACCGCACGCGCGTGAACGGCGAGCTGCGCTGGATACGCTCGACCTCGGCGCCGCGCCGCGAGCCCGACGGCACGGTGCTCTGGAGCGGCCACTGGGACGACGTCACCTCGCAGCGCGAGCTCGAGGGCGAGCTGCTGCGCTCCAAGGAAGCGGCCGACGCCGCCAACCGCGCGAAGAGCACCTTCCTCGCCACGATGAGCCACGAGATCCGCACGCCGATGAACGGCGTGCTCGGCATGCTCGAGCTCATGTCGTTCACCAACCTCGACAACGAGCAGCGCACGACGCTCAGCGTGGTGCGCGAGTCGGCGCGCTCGCTGCTGCGCATCATCGACGACATCCTCGACTTCTCCAAGATCGAGGCGGGCAAGCTGGAGCTGCGCTCGGAGCCGGCGTCGGTGGCCGACATCGTCGAGCGCGTCTGGAACATCTACTCGGGCGCCGCCAGCAGCAAGGGGCTGCTGCTCACGCGCAGCTGCGACATGCGCATCAGCCCCATCGTGATGGCCGACCCGGTGCGCCTGCAGCAGGTGCTCGCCAATTTCGTGAGCAATGCGATCAAGTTCACGCACCGCGGCGAGGTGGCCATCCGCACGGAGCTGCTCGAGCGCCGCGACGACCGCGACGTGGTGCTGTTCTCGGTCGAGGACACGGGCATCGGGCTCACGCCGGAGCAGAAGTCGCGCCTCTTCCAGCCGTTCGTCCAGGGCAGCGAGGACACGGGCCAGCGCTATGGCGGCACGGGTCTGGGCCTGTCCATCTGCCGGCGCCTGGCCGAGCTCATGGGCGGCACCATCGACCTCGAGAGCGAGCCCGGGCGCGGCACGAAGATGCATTTCGTCGTCTCGCTGCCGATCGCGAGCGGCGCGTCGCTGCCCGCCGCCTCGCCGCCGGAGCGCCAGCCGGTGCAGCCCGAGGCACGGCCCGCGCCTTCGATCGAGCAGGCCGAGAAGGAAGGCTCGCTCATCCTCGTGGTCGACGACCATCCGCTCAATCGCCTGGTGCTGCTGCGGCAGGTCAACGCCCTGGGCTATGCCGCCGAGAGCGCCGAGAACGGCCTGGAAGCGATGGAGAGGTGGAGCACGGGCCGCTTCGCTGCGGTCATCACCGATTGCAACATGCCCGGCATGAGCGGTTACCAGCTTGCGCGCGACATCCGCGCCTGCGAGGCGCGCAACGGGCACGCGCGCACGCCCATCATCGCCTGCACGGCGAACGCGCTCGGCGGGGAGGCGGATAAGTGCATCGCCGCGGGCATGGACGACTACATCGCGAAGCCGGTGCAGATCGGCACGCTCGCGCAGAAGCTGTCGCGTTGGGTGCCCGTGCGCCAGGCGGCGGTCGCGCGGGAAGAGCCCGGGGCGAAGGGCGACGCGCCCATCGATTTCGCGATGCTGCACGACATCTCCGGCGGCAACGAGGAAGTCGCGCGCGACGTCCTCGCGCGCTTCCGCCGCTACAACGCGGAGGATGCGCAGAAGCTGCGCGAGGCGGCCCGCGACTCCGATGCGGAGAAGCTGACCGCCTTCTCGCACCGCATCAAGGGCTCGAGCCGCACCATCGGCGCGAACGGGCTCGCCGCCGTCTGCGAGCGGCTCGAGCGCGCGGCGCGCGCGCGCGACCTGCAGTCGATCGCCGCCGACCTCGCCGCCTTCGACGAGGAGATCGAGCGGCTGGACACGTACATCCGCGGGCGGGCCTCGCCCGAAACGCTGTCGTGGCGTTGAACCGGGAGCAGGTCTCCGAGCTGCGTTTCCTCGTCGTCGAAGACCAGGGCTTCCAGCGCTGGGCCATGGGCCACATGCTGGAGACGCTCGGGGCGACGCGGGTCTTCTCCGCCGGCGACGGCCAGGCGGCCCTCGAGATCGTGCGCAGCCTCGATCCGCCGGTGGACATCGTGCTCACCGACCTCAACATGCCCGGCATGGACGGCATCGAGTTCATCCGCCACCTGGGCGAGCTCGCGATGCCGCCGGCGCTCATCGTGGCGAGCGAGCAGGACCGCTCGCTCATCGCCTCGGTCGGCACGATGGCGCGCACCTATGGCGTCGAGGTGCTGGATGCGATCGAGAAGCCGGTGACCGGCAAGAAGCTCGCGGCGGCGCTGGACAACTTCTCGCGGCGCGCCTCGGCCGCCGAGCGCGCGCCCGGGCCCGATTTCCCCGTCGACGAGATCCTGCACGGCATCGCGCGCGACGAGTTCGAGCCGTACTTCCAGGCGAAGGTGGAAGTGGCCACCGGCAAGGTGCGCGGCGCCGAAGCCCTCGCGCGATGGCGCCATCCGCAGCACGGCATCGTGCTGCCCGTCTCCTTCGTCCACAAGCTCGAGGCCGCCGCGCAGATCGACGCGCTCACCATGGCGCAGCTCGCGAAGGCCTCGGCCGCATGCCGCGACTGGCGCGCGGCGGGCTTCGAGCTGTCGGTCGCGGTGAACGTGTCGCTGGTGTCGCTCGCCGACATCTCGCTCGCCGACCGCGTGCTGGCCATAGTGACGCGCCATGGCCTGGATCCGCGCCACGTCACGATCGAGGTGACCGAGACCGCCGCGGCGAGCCACCTCGGCAAGGTGCTGGAGAACCTCTCGCGCCTGCGCATGCGCGGCTTCGGGCTCTCGATCGACGACTACGGGACGGGCTACTCGTCCATGCAGCAGCTCGTCCGCATCCCGTTCACCGAGCTCAAGATCGACCAGTCGTTCGTGCGCAACGCGCCCACGCAGCCTTCGAGCCGCGCCATGCTCGAGTCGAGCCTGGACATGGCGGGCAAGCTGGGCATCGTGTCCGTCGCCGAGGGCGTCGAATCGCGCCAGGAGATGCGGCTGCTCGCGGAGCTCGGCTGCCCCGTCGCGCAGGGCTACTACATCGCGCGTCCCATGGCGGCGAACGATTTCCTGCGCTGGCTCGTCGACGCGCAGCGCGGCGTCAACATCGCCTAGGACGTCCTCTCCAGCCGGTAGCCGTGCTGGTACACGGACACGATGCGCCATCCGTGGCGGCCGTCGAGCTGCAGCGCCGCGCGCAGGCGGCTCACGAAGGTATCCACGGTGCGCGACTCGAGCCCCCGGCGCACGCCCCAGACCCGCGCGTAGATCTCCTTGCGAGAGACGATCTCGCCGCGCTTGCCGAAGAGGAAGAAGGCGAGGTCGGTCATGCGCGTGGACATGCGCACCGGCTCGCCGCGCAGCAGCACGGCGCGCGCGTCGCGGTCGAGCCGGTAGGGCGCGAGGTCCTCCGCCGGCTCCTCGAGCAAGCCCGCGCGCCGCGCGAGCGCCTTGACGCGCGCGATGAACTCGCCGCGGCGCAGCGGTTTCACCAGGTAGTCGTCGGCGCCCATCTCGAGAATGCGCACGATCTGCGCCTCATCCTCGGCGGAGGTCGCGAACATCACGGGGATGCGCCGGTCGTGCTCGCGGATCCAGCGCAGCACTTCCTCGCCGGAGATGTCCGGCACCATCCAGTCGAGCACCGCGATGTCGAATCCTCCCTGCCGGATCGCGTCGATCGCATCCTGCCCGCGGGACACGCCGGACACCGCGTGGCCTTCGCCCTCGAGCCAGGTGCGGGCGATTTCGAGCTGCAGGGGATCGTCGTCGAGGTGAAGGATGCGCATTCCGGGCGTCATTTTCCCGATAAACGCGCGTTAGCGCCACCCGTCCATGCGCGCGAATCCGCTTCGCGCGATGCGCGGCGGGGCGCCTACTCGATGACGCCGATCTTTCCCGACGCGGTGCCGATGTACCAGTAGCGTCCCTGCGCGTCGAACGCGGCGCTGCGCACGCCGGTTCCCTTCTCCGGAAGCGAAATGGACTGGAAGCGCGCCTTCGCGGGGTCGAGGATCGCGATGGAATCGGCCTGGTATTCCGCGAGCCACACGCGGCCGGCGGCATCCACGAGCACGGTGTACGGTCCGCTGTTCGGCCCGGCCGGCGCCGCGAACTGGCGCACGAGCGCGTGTGCCGCGGGATCGACCTCGGCGAGCTTGCCGGCCCCGTAGAGCGATATCCAGAGATGGCCGTCGGGCGCGAGCGCGATGCGCCGCGGCTTCGAGCCCGTGCCGAGGAACAGGTCGCGCGTGCGGCCGGTTTGCGGGTCGATGCTGGTCACGGTATCCGCGTCGATTCGCGTGACCCACAGCACGCCGTTCGCGTCGAATGCGAGGCCGTACGGATTGCCGCCCATCGGGTAGCTGTCGACCGCGCCGGTGGCGGGGTCGAGGCGCACGACGCGTCCCTCGCGCAGCGCTCCCCAGATGCGGCCCCTGGCGTCGATCGCGAGCGAATAGGGCAGCGACGAGGGACCGCCGACGGAATGGCGTCGCACGACGCCCGTGGCGAGGTCCAGCTCGCCGATCGTGCCGTCGCCGTTGCCCGCGTAGAACACGTGGCCGTTCGGCCCGAACGTGACCGCGTGCGGCCTGGAGCCCGGCGTCACGGCCCATTCGCGAAACCGCGCCGACGCGGGATCGAACCGGACGATGCGGTCGGCACCGGCGAGCGCGAAATGGATGCGGCCCTCGGCGTCCACCGCCGGATCGCGCGGCATCTGCGGCGTGGGAATGGCCCACTGGCTCACCTTGCCCTCGATCGCCCGCAGCGCGCCCGCGCGCTGGCCCATGACGCCCGTGGAGACGGCGGCGCAAAGCAGCAGGGCCGCGAGGGTGCGCAAGGCTCGTCGCGGGGCCACGCTAGCTTTCCAGCTCTTCCAGCTTGCGGTAGAGGCTGGACACGGCGATGCCCAGCCGTTGCGCGGCGAGCTTGCGATCGCCGCCCGCCTCGTCGAGCGCGCACTTGAGGACCTCGGCCTCGAAGCGCCGCATGCGCGACCTCAGCGTGCCGTCGGAAGCGCGGTTCGCCATCGTCTCCTCGGCGTAGCGCACGTGCGAGGGCAGGTCGGTCGCGTTGATCACGTCGTCCTCGGCGAGGATGCGCGCGCGGTTCACGACGTTCTCGAGCTCGCGCACGTTCCCGGGCCAGGGATAGGCGAGCAGCAGCTCCTCGGCGATCGGGTCGATCACCACCTCGCGATGCCCGTTGTTGCGCCCGTTGGCGAGCAGGAAATGCAGGTAGCCGCGGATGTCGCCGTGCCGCTCGCGCAGCGGCGGGATGGCGATGTGGAACATGCTGAGGCGGAAGTAGAGGTCCTCGCGGAACGCGCCGCGCGAGACCAGCTCGCGCAGGTTGCGGTTGGAGGCCGCCACGATGCGCGTATCGACGTGGCGCACCTGCTCGCTGCCGATGGGGCGCACCTCCTTTTCCTCGATCACGTTGAGCAGCTTGCTCTGCATGTGCAGCGGCAGCTCGCCGATCTCGTCGAGGAAGAGCGTGCCGTTCTCGGCCTGCAGGAAGAGGCCCTTGCGGGCGGCCGCCGCGCTGGTGAACGCGCCCTTCGTGTGGCCGAAGAATTCGCTCTCGAGGAGCTGCTCGGGAATCGCGCTGCAGTTCACCGCCAGGAACTGCTTGTCGCGCCGGTCGCTCTGCTCGTGGATCATGCGCGCGACGATGCCCTTGCCGGTGCCGCTCTCGCCGGTGATGAGCACCGTGCTGTCGGTGGGCGCGACCTTCGAGACCAGCCGCTCGACCTCGAGCATCAGGGGCGAGGCGAACCGGTACACGCGCGGCGAGCGCTCGTTCACCGTGCGGCGCAGCGCGCGGTTCTCCTCGCGCAGCCCGCCCAGCGCCTCGATCTGGGCGATGCGGTGCAGCAGCTCCTCGTTGTGCACCGGCTTGATGACGTAGTCGGCGGCGCCGGCGCGAAGCGCGTCCACGGCGGTCTCGGTGGAGGCGAACCCGGTCACCATGACGAACGGCGTGTCGATGCCGTTCGCGCGGCATTCGCGCAGCAGGTCGATGCCGTTGCCGTCCTCCAGCTTGATGTCGCACAGGGCGAGGTCCACGTCGCCGGCGAGCAGCCGGGCGCGCGCCTGCGCGAACGTCGCCGCCTGCTCGGCCGTATGTCCTCCTTCGACGACCGCGCCCGCCATGACCTGCCGGACCGCGATCTCGTCGTCGACGACGAGGATGTGCATCGCCATGTCGCTCCTCAACCGGGTGCGCCGCCCAGCGGCAGGCGCACGGTGGCAATCGTCCCCAGTCCCGGCGTGGACGCGAGCTCGATGCGGGCCCCGTCGCGCTCCAGCAGGTCCTTGCAGATGAACAGCCCGAGGCCCCTTCCCGTGTTCCCGCGCTTGGTCGAAAAGGATTCCTCGAAGGCGCGCGCGAGGGTTTCCGCGTCCATGCCGGCGCCATTGTCGCTCACCATCATGAGCGCCTCGCCGCCCGTGCATGCGGTGGCCACGTCGATGCGCGCGCTCGTCACGCCCTCGAGCGCATCGGCGGAATTGACGAGCAGGTTCATGAGCACCTGCGTCACGTGGTCGGCTACCGCCCGCACGGCCGGCAGCCCGTCGTCGAGCGAGAGCTGCAGCTTGAGGCTGCGGAAGCGCTCGTCATAGGCGATGAACCGGCACGTGGTGCGCACCAGGCCGTTCAGGTCGAGCAGCTCGAGCCGGGGCGGGCGCGGCCGCGCGAACTCGGCGACCTGCCGCGTGATGTTGGAGATGCGTTGCGCCTGATCGAGGATGAGCCTGGGGGGCGACGCGCCGCCCTCCGACGGCGGCACGGTCGCCATGGACCGGGCGAGTCCCACGATCGCCGCGATCGGATTGTTGATCTCGTGCGCGATCGCCGCGGCGAGCGAGCCCAGGGCGGCCATCTTCTCGCGGTGCGAATGCTGCTCGCGCGTGATCTCCAGGTTCTGCTCGCGCTGCCGGAGCTGCAGCTGCATGCGGTTGACCGCGCCCATGAGCGAGCCGACCTCGTCGCTGCGGCCCACCTCGAGCGCCGGGCCGCGGTATCCGTCCACGATGCTCGCGGCGCGCTGCTCCAGGCGGCCGATGTCCCAAGCGAGCCGGCGGAAGAACATGATCACGATGGCGCCGAACACGATCAGGCCCACGAGGCTCGTCGTCACCGTGATCAGCGTCACCCGGTCGTATACGTTGTAGAAGCGCGACCAGAGCTCGGCGCGCGCGGTGCGCAGCTCGCCGTCGAGCCGGTCGAGCCGGTCGTGCAGCGGCGGCATCATCTGCTGCAGCGCCGCGAGCGCCGGCGGCGAGGGCCGTTGGCGAAGGCGCGCGATATGACCGCGCAGCTGCCCGATCTCCGCATCGAACGAACGCGTATGGACCTGCAGGCCCTCGAGGCCGGCCAGCAGCAGCTCCGCATCCAGCACCGCGTCCTCGCCGAACGAGTCGTCGAACCAGGGCCCGGGCGGCAGGGCCGACAGCTTGAGCATGCCGTTGGACAGCGCGTCGAGCGACTTGGAAAGCGCGGCTTCCTCGTCGTGGATGCGCTCCACCCGTCGAGCCATGTCGAGCAGGTGGTCGCGCTCGTTGCTGAGGAGCAACCCCACGCAGGCCACGTACAGGCCCACGGCGGCGAAAACGAGCAAGCCCCTCGACCGCAGCGACAGTTTCATGCGTACCCCCGGGCGCCCTGGCACGCCCCGCGAGGTCATTCTGTCGGCCGGATTCCGCGGTTAACTTGCGTCAACGCAATGAACCGGCGATGTCCAGCCCCGGTAGCGGCGGATGGAGCGCTCGCGCAGCTGCAGCAGGGCCTGCTCCACCACGACCAATGCCAGCCCCATCAGGTAGGCGCCCCAGAGATAGAGGGCTGTATCGGCAAGCATTACGCGATCATCCCGTTCCGGCGTCGGCGGGGTCGTCGCGGCCGCGCTCGAGGACGATGCAGCGCGCGCGCATGAGGACCGCGGCCGAGGCGTAGAGCACGAGGCCCGCGGTCACGGCGGAAAGGGAGCCCGGCGAGAGCGGGTCCAGCGCCCCCGGGGCGTCGTCGCGATGCGACTGCGAGCCCAACGCCACCGAGGCGATGAGCAGCGGCACGGCGATCGCGCCGGCGAGCGCGATCATCGCGGTGATGCGATCGGCGCGCGCCGGCTCGGCGAAGCCCGCATGCACGGCGAAGATGCCCACGAACACGGCGAGCAGCACGATGTCCGCGATCACGCGCATGTCCCAGTTCCACCACGTGCCCCACACCGGCTTGCCCCACAGCGAGCCGGTCCACAGCGTGAGGAACGCGAACAGCGCGCCGGTCGGCGCGACCGCTTCCGCGAAGACGGCGCACACGCGATCGCGCGACAGGCGGCCGAAAGCGGCGCACGTGGCGAGCGCCGCAAGCAGCGCCAACGCGAGCCATGTCGCGGGCACGTGAAGATAGGCGATGAGGCCGACGTGCGGGTGGGCGGTCGGGCCCGCGATGCCGAATCCGGTCGCGAGCCCGATCGCGGTGAACACGGCTGCGCCCGCCAGGAGCCAGGGGTTCGACGCTGCCGCGCACAGCAGCAGTTTCTCGGGCGCAACCATGTTCGCCGGGCGGGAATGCAATCGCCATGCCATTGGCGCCCGCACTCTCGCGCGCGGTGCGGGGAACGCGGCACGAGCGGCGCAGATTCGAGAGGAATTCCGGAATTCCGGAACGCGCGGCATGCGATCGATGCCGGCGGCTTCGCGATTTCCGGTCGCGGGAGGCGACGGACGAATGCACCGCCATCGCAGGCACACGACTTGCTGGTCGGGCGGCATGATCCGCACGACGCCTTGGTTGCGCGGCCTGCTGCTGGTGACGTTGCTCTCCGGGGCCCGCGAGGCGGTCGCCGCGAGCGTCGTCGGCTCGCGGCACGACCTGAGCACCGCCGGCACACCCGAAGTGTGCGAGTTCTGCCATACGCCGCACCATTCCAACACCAACCAGGCCGGGTTCCCGTTGTGGAACCGCGCGGAGACGACGCAGACATTCGCGCTCTACGGCAGCCCGACGATGGACTCGCTGCCCATGCAGCCGCGCACGCTGTCGCGGCTGTGCATGAGCTGCCATGACGGCGTGAGCGCCTCGACCATGGTGAACGGCTTCAGCGTCAACACGAAGCACGACCTGGTCATGCCGCCCGACGGCCATCGTCCCGACATGACGAGCCAGCCGAACTGCGAGCGCTGCCATGCCGACCTTTACGGCGGCACGCGCAAGCTCGTGCTGGGCACCAACCTCTCGAACGACCACCCGGTGTCGATGGCGTATCCGACCTCCGCGCAGGACCCGCTGTTCAACGCGCCGCCCGACGCGGCGAACGGGTGGGGCGGCCGCTCGCAGGGGGACGTGAAGCTGTTCGGCGGGTACGTGGAATGCGGCTCGTGCCACAACGTCCACGATCCGGGCGGGGGATCCTTCCTGCGCAAGCCCAATGCGGGCAGCCGACTATGCCTTACATGCCACAAGAAGTGAGGGCGCGCATCGCCCTCTTCGCCGTTGCGTTGCTTTGCCTTGCGCCGGTCGCGGTTGCCGCAGCCCCCGCGGCGCCGTTGCCGGCGCAGGCGAAGCCCGCATCCTCGCATGCGCCCTACGAGGCCGGCGATTGCTCGCTGTGCCATCAGGGCGCCGATCCCAGGCAGCCGGGCGCGGTGAAGGGCGCGGTGAACGACCTGTGCCTCGGATGCCACGACGAGTTCGTCGCGGTGCTCGAGCGTGCCAACACGCACGCGCCCGCGCGCGCCTCGTGCACTTCGTGCCACAACCCGCACAATGCCCCGCGGCCGAAGCTGCTGATGACGGACACCGTCGCGCTCTGCGCCGGCTGCCACGACGCCGTCGCGAAGGTCGCGGCGCAGTCGAAGGTGCCGCACCGCGCCGTGAGCACCGGCGCTCAGTGCCTCAACTGCCACAACCCGCACGGCAGCGCCGTGCAGAAGCTGCTGGTGCGCGAGCCGTTCGACCTGTGCGTGGCGTGCCACGACAACGGCAACATGACCGGCGCCAACGGCCGCAAGCTCCAGAACGTGAAGCAGTGGCTCGACGACAACAAGGTGTGGCACGGCCCGGTCGCCGCGAAGGACTGCAGCAACTGCCACGAGCCGCACGGCTCGCGCAACTTCCGCCTGCTGAAGGAGGAATACCCGCCGGAGTTCTACGCCGCCTACGATGCGCGCAGCTACGCGCTGTGCTTCTCGTGCCACCAGGAGGCGGCGTTCTCGACGCCGAAGACCACGACGCTCACCAGCTTCCGCAACGGCGACCAGAACCTGCACTACGTCCACCTGCAACAGCCGGGACGGGGCCGCACGTGCCGCGCGTGCCACGAGGTGCACGCCTCGAAGCAGGACCACCACATTCGCGAGGGCGTGCCGTACGGATCGTCGGGCTGGGTGCTCAAGCTGAACTACCGCAAGAGCGCCAACGGCGGATCTTGCGAGAAGACCTGCCACCAGGAGAAGAAGTACGCCAACGTCGCGTCGCGCTAGCGCGGTCCTCGCGGCGCTGGCCCTGGCGTGCTGCGGCGCGGCGCTGCACGCGGCCAACGCGGCGCATGCCGCGGTGGGCACGCCCGTGCCCGATGCGCCGATGCGCAGCCTCGACGACGGCAACGTCTCGCCGCTCTCCGATGCGAAGGTCGACGTGCTCGTGTTCTTCCGCGCGGAGCAGGCGCGCTCGTCGCAGGCGCTGAGCGACCTCGCGAAATGCCAGCAGGATTTTCGCGGCAAGCCCGTGCGCTGGGTCGGTGTCGTCTCGGATGCCGTGGCCGCGCCCGCGGCGCAGGCGATGGTGCGTGAATCGGGATTCGCCGCGCCGGTGCTCGTCGATGCCGGCGACGCGCTCTACGGCGCGCTCGGCATCGCGCTGCATCCGGTCGTGGTGCTCGTGGGCGCGGACCACAGGCTAGCGGCCTTCGAGGCGTTTCGCGCGATCGATTTCTGCCGCGTGGTCTCCGCGCGCATCCGCCATGCGCTGGGCGAGATCACGGAAGCGCAGCTGCACCAGGCGCTCGAGCCGCCACCCGCGAAGGAGGGCGGCAACGGGCAGGTCGCGCGCCGCTGGCATGCGCTCGCGCAGGCGCAGCTGCGCGCGGGGCATCGCGACAAGGCCTGCGAGAGCGCGCGCCGAAGCCTCGAGCGCGACGCGGCCTTCGCGCCGGCGCGCGACCTCGTGCGCGAGCTGGGCTGCGCGCCGGATTCCGATTCGAAATAAGGAATCCGAAAGTCGCGAATCGCAGCCGTGGCGTCGCCGCGTTGAGACGACTTCGAAGCGCCTGTTTTTGAACCGATTGCACGGGAATCCCTTGACCTGCCGCATGGCCGCGCCGCGGCACCGCGCGTGGCATGGAGCGTGCTGGCACGAGGTGGATCGTTTCAAAACAGCGAAGAGAGAGAAAGGACAAGGGCATGAGATCAAGAATGTTTCTGCAGGGAATCGTCGCGCTCGCCGCGAGCCTGTTCTTCGGTGCCTGGGCATTCGCCGCCTCGATCGTGGGCAGCCCGCACGACTTCTCGTCACGGGGCTGGGGCTCCACCGAGCTGTGCGTGTTCTGCCACACGCCGCACAACGCGAACGTCACCGCCGGGACGCTCTGGAATCACGCGTTGACCGCGGCGACCTACACGCTGTATTCGAGCCCGACGTTGAACGCGGTGGTCGGCCAGCCGGCCGCGGGCGGCGTATCGAAGCTGTGCCTGTCGTGCCATGACGGCACGGTGGCGATCGATTCGTTCGGCACGCGCACCGGCACGACGTTCATCAGCGGCTCCGCGGCGCTGGGCACCGACCTGGGCAACGACCACCCGATCGGGTTCACGTACGACGCGGCGCTCGCCACCGCCGACGGCGGCCTGTCCACGCCGGCCAGCGCGAGCCTGGTCTCGACGGGCGTGCCGCTCTTCAGCGCGAAGGTCGAGTGCGCCTCGTGCCACAACGTGCACGACAACGCGAACGGCAACTTCCTGCGCCTCAGCAATGCGGGCAGCGCACTCTGCCTGAAGTGCCATACGAAGTAAGCCGCGCCTGCAGCGTCATTCGCCGAGGGCCGGGCGGTGCACGAACGCACCGTTGCGGCCCTCGAATTTTTTACCGCTGCATGGATGCGGGCCACGCCGCTTGAGGCACGTCAACTCGACTGCATGGGCCGCATCGATACTGGCCCTGAGGAAACACCAACTCCAACTCCAATTCCGACATCATGCGTGACTATCTTCGGTATGGCTGGCTGCTCGTCGCGATGGCGATCGCGGGCGCGCTCGCCGTGATTTCCGGGTGCGCGACGCCGCAGCCGGCAAAGGAAGCCAGGCGCGGGCCGGTGTTCTATCCGCAGGCGCCCGAGCCGCCGCGCATCCAGCACCTCACCACGATCGCGAGCGGGCGCGACATCGTGCCGCGCACCGGCTTCGCCGACTTCGTGCTCGGCGAGGACACCAAGACGGGCAAGCTCAAGCGGCCCTACGGCGCGACGCTCTCGCAGGGCAAGCTCTACGTGGCCGACAGCCGCGCGCCCGGCATCGTCATCTTCGACCTCAACTCGCGCCGCGTCTCCACGTTCGAGGGCCGTGGCGTCGGGCTCATGAAGCGCCCGATCAACGTGGTGGTCGATTCGGACGGCACGCGTTACGTGACGGACACCGGGCGCAACCAGGTGCTCGTGTACGACGCCAACGGCGGCTATGTCGCGGGGTTCGGCGCGAAGGGCGACTTCAAGCCGGTCGGCGTCGCCGTGCGCGGCGATCGCCTCTACGTGGTCGACCTGGACCACAACCAGATTCATGTCCTCGACAAGCGCACGGGCAAGCTGCTGTTCAAGTTCGGCACGACGGGGACCGCCGAGGAGGGCGCGCTCTTCCAGCCGACCAACATCGCGCTGGGGCCCTCGGGCGACGTCTACGTCGTGGAAACCGGCAACTTCCGCGTTTCGCACTTCGACGCCGACGGCAAGTTCCTGGGCCGCTTCGGCGAGATCGGGCAGTCGCCCGGAACGTTCGCGCGGCCGAAGGGCATCGCGGTGGATCGCGCCGGCCGCATCTACGTCGGCGACTCCGCATTCCAGAACGTGCAGATCTTCGACGGGAAAGGACGCGTGCTGCTCGCCTTCGGCGGCGGCGAAGAGGGCGGGCAGGGGCTCAACCTGCCTGCGGGCATCACCATCGACTACGACCACGTCCCCCTGTTCCGGTCCTACGCGGCGCCGGGCTTCGAGATCGAATACCTCATCCTCGTGGTGAGCCAGTTCGACCCGGACCAGGTCGATATCTTCGGGTTCGGACGGATGCAGGGCGTGGCCTATCCCGCCGATCCGCCCGCCGGCGCACCCCCACGCGGATGACGCCGGGTGCGTCGCCAGAAGCAGCGTAGGGGCAGGGCGCTTCGCTCGATGGTCGCGCTGTCGATGCTCGCCGCGCTGCGTGGCGTGTCGTATGCGCAGTGGTGGGCGCCCCCGCCGCCCTCGACCGACGAGGCCGACCGGATCGCCGCCTTCCGCATCACGTCGCTCGAGGGGCTGTTCGGCACGCGCTACTGGCGCGACACCAACGACGTCACCACGCGCATCGCGCCGGGGACCGAGGGCGCGGACACGGGCGATCGCTCGCGCCTGCGCCAGACGCTCTCGAACCTCAGGACGGAGCTGTTCGTCCTCGCGCGCGGCTACGCCTACCACCCGAAGCTCGTGGCGCTCGAGATGGGCGCGGGACCGGTCTACGACGTGAACGGCTTCACGACCGACGGGAACACGACCACCACCCGCGACACGAACTACAACCTCCTCCTGCGCGGGCGTTTCCTCGCCGAGAAGCCGTATCGCGGCGAGCTGTCCTACGAGCGCACCAACGACAGCCAGCCGGTGGGTCCCGCGCAGAGCCTGCTGCTGCAGAACACCCGCTACGGTGGCAGTGCGTCGGTCTACGCGCCGGTGACGCCCATCCCCCTCACCATTTCGGCGAACCGCCAGGAGCTCCGCGGCACGGGCACCGAGCAGGTCGTCGAGGATCGCATCGACGATTTCAACGTGAGGGCCGAGCGCGAGATCGCCGGTCGGGGCGACATGCACTTCCATTACCAGGCCACGCGCACCGACTCGATGAGCGGCAGCGTCGGCATCCCGATCCATCCCAGCCGCACGGACGCCGGGCGCGCGCAGCTCGATACGCACCTCGTGTTCGGCGAGGCGAAGCAGTACGACGTCTTCGGGGTGCTTTTCGCGAACACGCTCCAGACATCGACGGGCGTCGGGTCCGACTTCGACACGCGCCAATGGAGGGCGACGCTCGATTTCCGCGGGCGGCATTCGGAGACGCTGCAGAGCAATGCGCAATACCAGTACGATTCCACGAGGCAAAGCTCCGAGTCGGGCTCGCTCACCTCGACGGTCCAATCCGTGACCGGTGGCCTCACGTACCAGCCCACGCCCATGACGAGCGCGACGCTGAACGCGGACGCGATGACCACGCGCGGGACGGCGCTTTCCTCGGACCAGGCGACGATCGCCGGCTCGGCGAGCCATCGCATCGCCCTGCCGCTGGGCGAGCTCACGGGCAGCGTGCGCACCTCCTTTCGCAACCGCGACCAGCGCACGGCCGGCACGATCGGGCACGTGCTCGGCGAGCGCGTCACGCTCGCGGACAGCGTGTTCCGCACGCTGCAGAATTCGCTGATCGCCGCGCCCTCGATCGTGGTCATGAACGTGCAGCGCAGCCAGACCTACACCGAGGGCATCGACTACGCGCTGGACGTGGTGGGCGTGAACACGCGCATCCGGCGCCTCGTCGGCGGCAACATCGTCGACGGCCAGGAGGTGCTCGTCGACTACGATTTCGACGTCGGCGGCACGTATGCGGTCAACCAGTTCGACAATTCGGCGGACATCTCCTGGCGCATCAGCAGCATCTACAGCCTGTACGCGAGGTGGTCCGATTCGTCGCTGCGATTGCAGTCGGGCACGCCGAGCAGCCCGTTGAATCCCGCGCGCACGGTCCTCTATGGCACGCGCGCGGACGTGCCGCTGTCGCTCCTGGTCGACGCCACCGTCGGGGGCCTCGCGGAATGGGAAGACCGCCGCGAGGTGATCGCGCCCTACAAGCGCACGACATTCGAGGCGTATGCCGACGTCGCCCTGCCGTGGA
The DNA here is from genome assembly GCA_035719385.1 of Usitatibacter sp. Taxonomy (GTDB): domain Bacteria; phylum Pseudomonadota; class Gammaproteobacteria; order Burkholderiales; family Usitatibacteraceae; genus Usitatibacter. Next base: position 15,107 of record DASTGG010000173.1, on the reverse strand, counting down.
TCTCGCGCTCGGGCATCCACGTGGGAGGACGGCGCCAGAAGCTCGAATACCCGCTCACGCCGGAGCACGACGTGACGCAGACGCACTACGACGCGCGGTTCTGGTCGCGGCTGCCGGGCGACGTGGAGGTGTCCGTCGGCGCGGGCTGGGACCACGACCGCGGCAGCCCGCTCGTCGAGCGCGAGTACAAATCCCTGTTGAGCCGGCTGCGCTGGCGCGTGCGCCGCTTCACGGTCACCGCCGAGTACGCGCGCATCTTCGAGGCGCAGGGGCCGGCCGAGCGCCTGCACAGCCGCGGCCAGGTCGCGCTGCGGAGGGACTTCTGATGTTCCGGCGCGTTCTCGTGGCGCTGGCAGCGCTCGCCGCGGTGGCCGGATGCGCCGTCGCGCCGCGGCCGGCGGTCGATGCCACGCCGCTCGTGTGGCCCGATCCACCCGATGCGGCGCGCATCGCCTGGGTCCAGGCCATCGCTCGACCCGAGGATTTCGGCATCGCGAAGGGCTTCCTCGAGCGGCTGGGCGAGATCCTGCTCGGCCCGCGCGATGCGCGCCTCATCCGCCCCATGGCGGTCGCCGTGGCCGGCCAGGCGCTCTTCGTCGCCGATCCGGGCGCCGGTGGCGTGCATCGACTCGATCGCGCGGCCGCCCGGTACGACCTCGTGCGGCTCGAGCGGGACACGCCGATGCGCTCGCCGGTGGGGCTCGCGGTCGGCGCGCAAGGCGAGGTCTACGTGACCGATTCGGGCGCCGCCGACGTGTTCGTGATCCGGCCGGGCGCGAAGCACGCCGTGCGCGCGGGATTCGCGCACATGGCCCAGCCCACGGGCATCGCGTTCGATGCGCAACGCAAGCTCCTCTACGTCGTCGACACGGGCGCCGACCGCGTGAACGTCTTCGAGCCGGACGGGCGCCTGCGCGCGAGCTTCGGGCAGCGCGGCAAGGGCGACGGCGAGTTCAACCGCCCGACGCACGTCTGGTGCGATTCGCAAGGCAACGTGTTCGTCACGGATGCGCTCAACTATCGCGTGCAGGTGTTCGGTCCCGACGGGCGGTTCCGGCGCCAGTTCGGGCAGGCCGGCGATGCCTCGGGCGATTTCATGCGCCACAAGGGCGTGGCGACCGATTCGCACGGGCACGTCTACGTCGTCGACGGGCTGCTCGGGCAGCTGCAGATCTTCGACGGGCAAGGGCGGCTGCTGCTGGCGCTCGGCAGTATCGGCTCCGACCGCGGCGAGTTCTGGCTGCCCGCGGGAGTCTTCGTCGCGGCCGACGAGCGCATCTACGTGGCCGATTCGTTCAATTCCAGGGTGCAGGTCTTCCGATACGTCGGAGGGACGCCATGAACGCTGCGAAGCTGCGCGCGCTGGCCGCGTCGCTCACCGTTGCCGTGGCCGGCGGCGTGTTCTGCCTCGGGGAGGCGGATGCGGGCGTGGCCACGACGCGGCACAACCTCTCGACGAGCGGGAGCGGCACGATCAAGTCCACGACCGAGAGCGAGATATGCGTCTTCTGCCACGCGCCGCACAACACGTCGCCGCTCGGCCAGCTGTGGAACCGCCGCACCTCGACCGCGAGCTACTCGCCGTACGCGAGCTCGACGCTGAAGAGCTCGCCCGGGCAGCCCAACGGCGCGTCGCTGCTGTGCCTGAGCTGCCACGACGGCACCATCGCGCTGGGCGAGCTGCTCAGCCGGCCGAGCCTCGTGCCGATGACGGGCGCCATCACGGGCGACCGCCTGCTCGGCACGAACCTGCGCGACGACCACCCGGTCTCGTTCGTGTACGACGCGGCGCTGCGCGCGGCCAACGGCCAGCTCGCCGACCCCGCGACGCTCGTGCGGCCGCTGGCCGTGCGCCTCGACGCGGGTGGGCGCATGCAATGCACCGCGTGCCACGATCCGCACGACGACACCAACGGCAAGTTCCTCGTGGCGCCGAACACCGCGTCGGCGTTGTGCGTGACCTGCCACGTCAAGCAGTACTGGACGGGCAGCGACCATCGCAACTCCACGCGCACATGGAACGGCGCCGGGACGAATCCGTGGCCCCATACCTCCGGCACGACGGTGGCCGCGAACGCGTGCGAGAGCTGCCATCGCCCGCACACGGCCGGCGGCTCGCAGCGGCTGCTGAACTACTCGGTCGAGGAGAACAACTGCCTCACGTGCCACAACGGCAACGTGGCGCTGAAGAACATCCAGACGGAGCTCAACAAGGCCTCCGGCCATTCCGTCGCGAGCTTCGCGGGGATCCACGATGCGGCCGAGACCGACCCCGTCTCGAATGCCCACGTGGAATGCGTGGATTGCCACAATCCGCACGCGGTCAACTCGACCGCGGGCTCCGCGCCCGGCGGCACGACGACCCCCACGCTGCCCGGATCGCTGATCGGCATGCGCGGCATCGGCATCGGCGGCGGGCCGGCGAGCCCTGCCGCCACGCAGTACGAGATCTGCCTGCGCTGCCATGCGGACGGCGCGGGCAACACCCCGATCCCGCGCACGCAGCGCCAGATTGCCCAGAACAACAAGCGCCTCGAGTTCCAGGCGACGAATCCGTCGTTCCATCCCGTTGCCGCGGCCGGCCGGAGCACGAACGTGCCGTCGCTCATCTCGCCGTGGACGACTGCGAGCCGCGTAATGTGCACCGACTGCCACAACAACAACGCGGGCCCGTACAGCACCGGCACGGGGACGACCCCGTCCGGGACGGGCGTGAACGGCCCGCACGGCTCCACGTTCCCGCTCCTGCTCGAGCGCAACTACGCCGTCGCGGACAACACGTCGGAGAGCGCCGCGGCGTACGCTCTCTGCTACAAGTGCCACAACCGAACGAGCATCCTCAGCGACGTGACGTTCAGACTGCACAACAAGCACATCGTCGGCGAGCGTGCTCCCTGCAACGTGTGCCACGATCCGCACGGGATCAACGGCGCGCAGGGAACGACGGCGAACAATTCAAGGCTCATCAACTTCGACACGAGCATCGTGCGGCCCAACAACGGCGTGCTGCGCTGGACGCGCGTGGGCACGACCCAGGGCAACTGCACGTTGACATGCCATGGAGCGAATCATAGCAACTGGAACTATTAGGGCCACCGTCGCGGCCATGCTCGCGCTGCTCGCGCTGCTCGCGCTGGCGGCAAGCGCTGCGGCCGCGGAGCAGCCGGAGTGCGTGAAATGCCACGCGCCCATCGTCGCGCACAAGGTGGTGCACGGCGCGGTGCAGATCGGCTGCCAGGCGTGCCACGCGAACCTGGATGCATCGACGACGCCGCATCGATCCACCGGCAGCGCCCCGAAAGGGCTCGCGGCCGAGCCGCCGGCGCTGTGCATGAATTGCCACGAGTCGAAGCTCTTCGAGGGCAAGGTGGTCCACGGGCCGGTCGCCGCGGGACTGTGCACCACGTGCCACGATCCGCACGGCTCGGACAACAACGCCATGCTCGCGAAGTCCGGCGCCGCGCTGTGCCTCGGCTGCCACCCCGACGTGAAGAAGAAGCCGCACGTGATCGTGGGCTTCGGCGGCGGCGGGCATCCGCTGGGCGACGTCGCGAAGGCGACGCCGGTGATGGATCCGCTGCGCCCGTCGCGCGCGTTCTACTGCGCGGCCTGCCATGAGCCGCACCGCTCGGACCTTCCCGCGCTCACGCGCTTTCCGCGCGGCATGACCTCGTGCCAGAACTGCCACAAGAAGTAGCGGCAACGAAGCGCCGTGCCGGCTGTCTCACTTCCCCTCGAATGCACGAAGGGGAACGATGAAACCGCGTATCGATTACTTCCGCGCGGCGCCGGCGGCCGGGCAGGCGATGCGCTCGCTGCAGGCGGCGGTGGACGCCTGCGGGCTGGACCACAAGCTGCTCGAGCTGGTGAAGATGCGAGCCTCCCAGCTGAACGGCTGTGCCTACTGCCTCGACATGCACAGCAAGGATGCGCGCGCGGCCGGCGAGACGGAGCAGCGGCTCTACCTGCTCGACGCCTGGCGCGAGGCGCCGCTCTACTCGGAGCGCGAGCGCGCCGCGCTCGCCTGGACCGAGGCCGTGACCCGCGTCGCCGAAGGCCACGTGCCCGACGATGTCTATGCCACCGCGAGCGCCCAGTTCACCGAAGAGGAGCTGGTGAACCTCACGCTCGCGGTGGTGGCGATCAATGGCTGGAACCGCCTCGCGATCGCCTTCCGCTCCGAGGCCGGGAAGTACCAGCCCGGTTCCCGGAACCGCAACGCGACCGCCGCCTAGTGCGAGTGCGAATGCGCGTGCCCGTGCGCGTGTGAATGCGCAGGCGATTCGCCGTCCGAGGCGTCGGCGCGCTTCTCCTCGCCCAGCCGCCGGCTCTCGCGCTCGAGATAACCGATGAGCGCCTGCACGTCGCCTTCACCCAGGCGCAGGTTCGGCATCGGCACGCCCTTGTACTTCGCATTGAGCGACATGGCGATCGGATCCTGCGCCGCGAGCACCTCGTTGGGCGCCTGCAGGTAGCGCACGAGCCATGCGCGCTCGCGCAGCTCGGTCACCCCGCGCAGGTCCGGGCCGATCGCCTCGCCCGCGCCGACCGTGTGGCAGTCCTGGCAACGGCGGCGGAAAAGGTCCTCGCCCGGATCGATCGCGACCTGGTGCGTCGCCTGAGCGTAGCCCGGGCCCGCGACCTGCACGCCCATCAGGCGGCTCAGCACGACGCGCGCGAGCACCTTCGGGTTGTCGAACGACGAGCGCTTCATCCACACGCCGGTCCGGTCGTTGCCGACGATCATGCTCATGGTGTGCTCGTCGGGCCGCTCGCCCGCCGCGTCCACGAGGCCGAGCTTCTTGCGGATGAGGAGGATGTCCTGCGCCCTGCCGGTGAAGAACTGCCAGCCGAGGCCGACCTTGAACTTGCGCATGTACTCCTTCAGCACCGCCGGCGTGTCCTGCTCCGGCGTGATGCTGATCGAATACATGAAGACCTCGCGACCGACGCGCTCGCCGAGCTGCTCCTGCACCTGGCGCAGCTTCGCGGTCTCCAGCGGGCAGGAATCCTCGCACGTCGCGAAGATGAAGTTGATCATGACGACCTTGTCCCTGAGCATGTCGTCGTAGAACCGCAGCCGCTCGCCGTCCTGGTTCACCAGCGTGACGTCCGGGAAGTAGGCCTCGTTCCAGGGCGAGCCCTTCGGGGCGGCATACGCGCTGGCCGCACCGAGGGCCACCATCGTGATCCAGAACACGAAGAAGAGGAGCGTCTGCTTCCACTGCTCCTCGGCATTGCGTCGTCTCATCGTCGTATCTCCGTAAGTCGTGGAAGAAGCCCGGCCGGACCGGCTCCGGCCGGGCTGCGCTACCGAACCCTCACTGCGGCGTGAGCTCCACGTACGCCGTGCCGAAGTTCTTCGACTGCACGCACACGTCGACGGGGCCGGCCAGTCCGCTCTTCGAGAACGACCAGTTGCCCTTGTTGTCGACCTGCGCGGTGCCGGCGGCGGTGCCCATGCACGCCGTCCACGACGCGTTGATCTCGGCGATGTAGACGGTGACCGAGGACGCGAACGCGTTGTTGAGCGCGCTCACCGTGCCGCCCATCGAGAGCTGCCCGCCGCTCAACGCGGCTTTCGAGATCGACACCGTGTCGCGCACCGCGGCGCTCTTCACGTCCACCGAGACGACTGCGGGCTTCGAAGTGCCGGCCGCGTTCGTCACCGTGTACGAGAAGGTGTCCGCGCCCACGTAGCCCGGGGCCGACAGGTACGTGACCTGGCCCACGTTCGGCTTGTTCGGCGTGACTACGGCACCGGCCATCGGGCCGCTCGTGATGGTCACGCTGCACGTGCCCGGCGGGCAGTTCGTGTCGTTCGCGCCGAGATCGATGCCGAACACCGTCTCCGTGATGCCGGACCCGCTGTCCTTGTTGGCGACCGGCGGGGCGGACACGTTGACGTTCACCGTGGCGTAGTTCGATTCCACCGCTCCTGTCGTGGCGTCCTTCACGGTGTACTTGAAGCTGTCGCTGCCCGTGAAGTTGGGGCCGGGCGTGTAGGTCACCGTCCCGTCGCCGTTCGCCACCGCCTTGCCCTTGTTGGGCGCCGTCTTGATGCTGACCGATGCCGGGTCGCAGTGGCCCACGCACGTGTCGTTGTCGATCACGCTCACCGTCACCGGCTTGTTCAGGCCCGCCTGCACGGAGTCGTCGAGCGCGACCGGGGTGGCGACGCGCTTGGCGAGGAAGTCCGTGAGCCTGCCGCTCTTGAACGTCGGCACGTCGGTCGTGTTGCTGTCGGTGTAGATCACGCCGTCCCAGGTCGGGAACGGCGTGCGGATCGCCACCGTCTGTCCCGGGTTCTGGCTGTCCCAGCGCAGCAGCATCGCGTTGTCCTCGTGCTGCGTGTTGTGGCAGTGCTCGACGTACGTCCCGAGGAATTCACGCACGCGGATGGCCACGTCCACGCTGTCGGTGCTGTCGGGCAGCGGGCCGATGCGGTACATGTCCTTGCGCGCGCCTTTCTCCCACGGGGGCGGCGCCATGCCGCCGCGCTGCAGGATCTGGCCTTCCTCGAAGTGGATGTGGACCGGATGGCTCCAGCCCTGGCCGCCGTTGCGGATATGCCAGATCTCGACCGATCCGCGATCCGGCGCCGCGCTGACGCGATCGAACAGGCCTTCGACGCTCGTCGCGTTGTACGCCTGGCCGCCGTCGGTCTTGATCGTCCAGGGCTTCACGTCGCCGCCGCGCGTGAACTCGAACGTGCGCTCCTTCGCGTTCGCGAGCTCCTGCGCGGTGAATCCCGGCAGCGGGATCATCTTCTTCCGGCCCTCGACGTAGTCGGCCGGGTTCATGCTGAGGTCCGTGCCGCTGTACGGCTGCACGCGGAGCTCGAGGAACTTGCCCACGACCGGGTCGCACGAGGCCGGGCAGCCGCCCGCCGAATACGCGCCGCTCAGCACGAGGTCGAGCGGGATCGCCTGGTTCGGCGTCTTGCCGTCCTGGTGCTCGAGGAGGTTGACGGCGTAGATCTTCGAGCCGGGCGCGTACTTGCCGAAGTCGATGATGACGTCGTAGCGCTCGGCGATCCCCTGCTCGGGCAGGCCCTCGGGCGAGGCGGCGTTCGGGAACGCGACCGCGTGCTCGAGCAGGTTGCCGTCGTTGGCGATGAGGTGGAAGGGCACCTGCTTGCCCGCCTCGTCCACGAACGCGATCTTCCAGTAGCGCGAGACGCTGCCGTTCAGGATGCGGAAGCGGTACTTGCGCGCGCGCACGTCGAGGAACGGCTTGTACTGGAAGTTCACCGTCGCGACGTCGCCCAGGAAGCCGTCGGTGTTGAACACGTTGAAGAAGAGCTGGCCGCCCTGGTCCCACGCCTTGTCGGCCACGACGAGGTTCACGTCGTAGTCGCGGTTGCCCCAGTCGAGCGCGTTCCCGCTCGGCAAGCACAGGTTCACGTTGTTCGGGTTGACGTTCGTGGGATCGGCATAGTTGCAGCCATATCCCGGCGTGGCGCTGCTGCCCTGCGCTTCGGCGGCGTTCGCCGGCTCGCGGCCGCGGTCGATGGCGCTGTAGTAGTTCATCATCGCCGCGTTGCCCTTGTAGACGTTCTGGGCGGTGTAGTCGACCATGTGGTCGTGGAACCAGTGCGTGCTCATGGTCTCGTGCCAGTTGCCGCGGACCTTCGTGTAGCCGCCATGGCCGTCGGGAGTCCCCGCCTTGGAGTTCTTCTCCGCGAGCACGGGGTCGGTGGAGCCGATCGGCACGCTGTCGTGGCCCGCGAGCACCATCGGCCAGCGATAGTCGTAGTACTGGCCGGGGTAGAAGTACGCGCCCGCGAAGCCGTCGCTCTCGGCCGGGTTGTGGCCGTTGTGCTCGTGCGTGGTGATCGTGTGCATGCCGAAGCCGCCGTTGGCGGCGTCGCTGATCGGCAGCGCGTTGTAGTTGCGGAAGGCGATGGTCGTGCCGTAAGGCGCCATCAGCAGCTTCGGCGGCAGCGTGCCGTCGAAGGTCCACAGGTGGATCGGATCCTGCTCCGGCATCGCCGGGTGGAACTTGATGCGGATGCCCTTCGTCGTGCCGTCGAAGCCCGGCGCGCCGGCGGTGTTGTGATACAGGCCGCCGGGGCCGAACTCGCCGCGCGCGTAGCCGTGCCGCTGCAGGCTGTCGCGGATGCCGCCGTTGGGACGCGAGCCCGCCATCATCGTCTGGAAGTAAACCGTCGGCGTGAACTCGCTCCAGCGCTGGTGCGCGAACTCGACTCCCGGAGGACGTCCTTCCGTCGCGCCGGTCACGGGCCCCGGCCTGTCGAGGCAGTTTCCGATGGTCGCGGCCCACGGGTTGGGCGCGCTCGTGTTCGCCTGCTCCTGCGGCGGCGGATAGATCTGCTCGCTCAGGAACTGGTCGAGCAGCTGCGTGTACGCCGAGGGATCCGCCGCGCCCGCGCAGCCCATCGGATCGGGCAGCGAGTGCGCCGCGGCGCCCGACGGCAGCGGTTGCGTGCCGAACTCCTCGAACATCAGCATCTTCTGCGAGAAGGGCGTGGCGCCGAACATCGGGCTCGGCGATGCGCCGGTCGGAATGTCGAAAGCGGCTTTGGCTGGAGAGGCCGCCATGCCGAGCAGGGCGACCAGCGTGGCCACGGCCAATGGACGTGGCGCGATTTGCAGTGCGCGTGTGGATCTCATTTGCAGGCTCCCGGTTTGTCGTTGTGTGCGGCGACGCGATCGATTGCACGATCGCGCGATGCCGTGCCGGGAATTTATTTGCGACGGACGCTCGCCAAATGCGGCTCTTTGTCGCGTGCGACGCCATGCCGCGCGACTCGTGCGGCGAGCCGTCGCAGAAGCGCTTGCCGACGTGATCTGCGTCATGTAGGCCCGGTGTCATTCGTCACCAGGCCGCGGAGCGCAGGCATCGCCCGTAGCGCGGCGAGCCATGATCGCGCCGAAGCAATGCGGTGCGAGACCAGCCCGATCGGGTCTCCACCAAGTGATGGAGCCCATTCACGGCACGCGCCTTTTATAGCAACATGCGAACCAAGCGTCGCGAAAGATGACGCACCAAGGCGCACACGTTCCACACTGTGGAGGTCCATCGTGCGTCTTGCCGTTCTCTTTGTTCGCCTGCTCCTCGCGTCTCTCGGGCTGTTGCTGCCCTGTATCGCGACACACGCGGCCGACACGATCCACACGCCGTTGCCGAGCGGAGTGGTCGATTTTCCGTTCTGGCACAAGGCGGTCATCGCCGTGCCGCCCTCGAGCACGGGCCTCACGTACTACGTCGACGGCAAGAACGGCAGCGACGCCAACGATGGGATGTCGCCGACCACGCCGTTCAAGACCATCGCGCAGGCCGTGTTGGTCGTGGCGGCCGGGGACACCGTGCTGATTCGCGCAGGTCTCTATCGGGAGGGCATCAACCTGGTCGGCGGGCCCTCCGGCGTCGCCGGAAAACCGATCACGTTCGGATCCTATGGCGACGGCGAGGTGATTCTCGATGGCTCGACGGCCGTGACCGGCTGGACCAAAGTGAGCGGCACCGTGTGGCACGCAAACCTCGCATTCACGCCGGTCGGCATCGTGGTGAACGAGGTGCCGCTGAAGCAGGTTCGCCAGGGACAGGGCGGTTCGACTGCCCCGCAGGAGGGCATCGCGGGCGTGACGAGCGGCAGCGGAAAGTGGTATTACGCGGCCGGCGTGCTCACGGCGGACTTCGGCACGACGATCGGTGCCGGCGATCCCAACACGGCCGACATCGTGGTGCCCAACAGCGACCCCGCGCAACAGCATGTGTTCTGGTACGGCGTGTCGTACGTGACGTTCAAGGGACTCACCGTGCGCGGAAGCGGTGCCAACGGGCTTTGGGGCTACGGCGCCAACATCATCGTGGACAGCTGCGACATCAAGTTCAACGGCAAGGCGGCCGTCGTCTTCCTGAGCGGCGTGGTGTTGCCCAATTCCGACAACGCCGTGCTGATGAGCCACGCGTACCACAACGTGCTGATCAACTGGCCTCGGGGCAACAACGGTTTCGCCGAGGCCGGCGGCGGCTGGCCCGGAGCGCTCGGTTGGCAGAACAACCTGCGCCCGCTCGCCCGCGGCAACGTGGTGCACATGAACGGTGGCGAGGGGATCATCTCGTACGGCACCGTTGCGGGGGTTGCCAGCGGATCGGCGCTGTTCGAGCAGAACATCGCCTTCGACAACTGGAGCGTCAACCTGTATTTCGACAACCAGCCGAACGACGTCGCGCGCAACAACTTCCTGTCCAACCATCCGCCGGATCCGGCCAATTTCCTGTACGTCGGCGCGGGCTACCCCTATGATTCGCTCGACAAGTACAGCGTCTGCCTCATGCTGGCGGACGAGCAGAACTCGAGCGACAGCACGAACGGCTTCGCGAACCTGCGCGGCAGCCAGGTCTACAACAACATCCTCGCGAACTGCCGCATCGGCATCCGGGATTATTCCGAGGGCACGTCCTCGATCGCCAACCACGGCCTGAAGGACACGGTGATCACGAACAACACGATCATCATGGGCTTCACGCCCTACTCGGGCGGCCAGACGTTCGGCATCTACCTGCAGGACAATGGCACGAAGAACGTCAACTCGTTCATCCGCAACAACGTCATCGTCGGTTTCAACGATGATGCGGTCATCGCCAGCGCGCACACCGGCGCCATACCCGGGGTCACGATCGACTACAACGGCTACTTCAGCACTTCGACCCTGCCTTTCTGGGCCGGCTTCAACACCATCACCCGCATGAACTTCGCGCAGTGGCAGTCCACGATGGCCTCCGACGCGCACGGCATCTATGCCGACATGCAGCTCACCAACGTGGCGGCCTTCCGGTCGCCGGGCACGACGGCCTACGACTTCAACGCGGCCCGGCCACTGCAAACGTCCCCCGCGCGGATCGCGGGGACGACCACCGGCGCCCCGGGGACCGATTTCTCGCTCTTTGCGCGCCCGATACCCCCGTCGCTCGGTGCGCTGGAGCCCTTGAGCGGATCGCTCACACCCACCGGCACGGCTCTCGTGGGCTCCGCCAGCCTGATCATCGTGGGGCAGCCAGTCACTTTCACCGCGACGGTCACGCCTTCGACCGCCACCGGCGTGGTGACTTTCAGCGACGGCGCCAGCCCGATCTGCACGACGGCCCTGGTGGCCGCGAACGCGCTGTGCACGACGAGCGCCTTACCGGCAGGGAGCCACACCATCAACGCGCACTACTCGGGCGATTTGACGTACGCCCCGAGCGATGCCGCGCCGCTGGCGCTCACCGTCCAGCCCCCCGCATTGACGCCGACGACGCTCTCGCTCGCCGCTTCGGCCAATCCGGTGACCGCCGGGAGGACGGTGACCTTCACGGCGACGGTGAGCCCGTCGGCCGCGACGGGCGCGATCGCGTTCAGGGACGGGGCGACCACCCTCTGCGCGGCCGTCGCGGTCGTGGCGGGGCGCGCGCAGTGTTCCACGAGCAGCCTCGCTACCGGTGCCCACGCGATCGGCGCGCACTATTCGGGCAACTCGACGTACGCCGCCAGCGACGCCGCGCCCTTGCCGCTCACGGTACAGGCGGTCGGCATCGCGACGACGACGGCGCTCGCCGCTTCCGCCAATCCGGCGCTCCTCGGGCGGCCGGTCACGTTCACGGCCACCGTGACACCCTCGAACGCCACGGGAACGATCGCTTTCAGGGACGGAACGTCGACCATCTGCGGCGCCGCCATCGTTTCGGCCGGCCGGGCGCAATGCATCACGAGCACGCTTTCCGCCGGTGCCCACACGATCCGCGCGCACTATTCCGGCGATGCGACCTACGCGGCCAGCGACGCGCTGGCGCTTGCACTGACAGTGCAGGTTCCCCTCGCCCCGACCACGACCACGCTCGTGTCTTCGTCGAATCCGTCCAGGACCGCGCAGCCAGTGACCTTCACCGCGACCGTGAGCCCGGCGAGCGCCACGGGCACCGTCACGTTCACGGACGGCGCGAACGCGATGTGCGCGGCCGTCGCGCTCACGGCTGGCCAGGCCCAATGCACCACGGGTACCCTCGCAGGCGGCACGCACACCATCGTCGCCCACTATGCGGGCAACGCATCCCTTGCCCCGAGCGATTCGGCGCCATTGGCCCAGGTCGTGAAGGGGCCCAAGCGCCTGAAGGGCATTTCGACACGCATGCAGTCGCTCACGAGCGACAACGTGATCATCGCCGGCTTCATCATCTCCGGAACGGCGAACAAGACGGTGGTGGTGCGCGGCCGCGGGCCCTCGCTCGCCGCATCGGGCATCTCCAACGCGTTGGCCAATCCGACCGTGACGCTGGTGCGCGCGTCGGACAATGCGGTGATCGGCACGAACGACGACTGGGCCAACGCCGCGAACGCCACCGACGTGGTCGCGAGCGGATACGCGCCGTCGGATCCGGCCGAGTCGGCCATCCTGGCCACGTTGTCGCCGGGCGCGTACACCGCGATCGTGAGCGGCGTGGGCAACACCACGGGCGTCGCGATCGTCGAGGTCTACGAGGTCGACCAGCCGGACGCGCCGTTGACGGGTATCTCGACGCGCGGCCAGGTGCTGACGGGCAACGACGTGATGATCGGCGGCTTCATCCTCGAAGGCGATGCGCCACAGGCGGTAGTGATCCGCGCGCGTGGCCCCTCGCTCGCCGCGGCTGGCGTGGCCGGTGCGCTGGCGAACCCGACGCTGACGGTGGTCAGCGCGGCGGACAACTCGATAGTGGCCGTCAACGACGATTGGGCCACGGATCCGAGCGCCGCGCAGGTCCAGGCCGGCGGGTTCGCGCCGACCGATGGGCGCGAGTCGGCAGTGCTGCTCACGCTGCCGCCCGGTGGCTACACCGTAATCGTGAACGGCGTCGGCAACAGCGTGGGCGTGGGCATCGTCGAGATCTTCACCGTCCAGTAACCGGACGCATCAGTGCCCGAGCGGTCGTGGCGCCAGCCACGACCGCTGGCGGCGTAGCCTCCTGCGGGGCCGCGCGCTGGCGGGTGGCCTCGACGTAATGCCGCGCCGCCAGCCCCGCCATGACCCAGAAGTCCGCCATCACCTCGCCGTTGAAGATGCGGCTGCCGAAGAGGTTCGAGCAGGCGACCCCGAGCACCGCCATCGAAAGGGCATTGCCGTAGAGGCGCGAGGTGGCATCGGGCAGTTTCTCGATTCTCCGCGCGAGTTGCCAAAGGCCGAGCAATAGCCACAGGAAAGCGAGCAGCCCGGGTACGCCGCACTCGGTGAGGACCAGGATGAATCCGTTGTGCGCGTCGAAGCCCGAATAGTCGGGCACGTAGGCTCCGATGTTGCGGCGGAACTGGTCGAGCCCGATGCCCCACGGCCTTTCGGAGAACAGCTTGAGCGCGCCTTGCCATATCAGGAAGCGGCTCTCGGTGCTGGCATCGAGCGTCGCATCGCCGCTCGCGGATACCTGCTCCGTGGAATCGACCCGCTGGATGACGCTGTCGGGCACCCAGAGCTGGTAGGAAGCCGCGAGCACCGCGGCGAAGATGGCGAAGGCGAGGCTGCGGCGGATCCCCGCGATCACGAAGAGCGCGGCGAGCGCGAAATACGCCTGCCGCGAATACGTGAAGAAGGTCGCGAATACGCCGAGGAGCACGCATGCCACGCCCATGAGCCGCAGCCACGGCCGCGAGCGGCCGGCGAGCACCACCATGAGGGCCGCCGGCAGCATGATTACGAAGAAGCCGGCCGCCATGTTCGCTCCGAAGACCGAGCCCTGGCCGAACGGGCCGGTCACGCGGCGCGTCGGATTGAAGGTCGCGATGCCGTAGTCGAGCGCCTGGCGAACGCCCTGCACCGAGACAAGCAGGATGGTCAGCATGAGCGCGCCCCACATCGCGCGCATGCTGCGCTCGTCGCCCGCCGCATGGTAGAAGAGGAAGAAGAACAGCATGTAGAAGATGCTGTTCTTGAGGTACGTGGCGTCGTCGACGAAACGCGAGTTGTCGTAGACCTGCCCGATCGTGAACGAGACGGCCAGCGCCAGGAAGAACAGGAGGAACCTTCCGCGAAGCGGGGCGGGCGCCGCGACACGGTCGTGCTTGCGCAGCGCCACGACGAGGGCGAGCACGATCATGATGACATTGACTGCGTTCAGGCCCTTGATCGGCAGCACCAGCTGATAGTGCTGCTCGTACGGCAGGTAGACGATCGTCGCCGCGAGCAGCAGGTCAAGGAATCTCATCTGCAACGCGCGGCCTCGAGGCGCGCAGCGACCGGCGCGCCGTCGATGAACGTGCGCGCCCAGAGCTCGAAGGTGAGCACGAGCCAGAGCACTTCGCCGTGGTCGTCCGCGCCTCGAACGTGCTCCTCGAGACAGGCTCGCACGGCTTGTGGCTGGAACAAACCGCGTTCGCGGAAGCTGCGATCCGCCACCAGGTCCTCGACGAGCGGGCGCAACTCGTGGCGGAACCAGCGGCCGAGGGGAATCGCGAATCCCTGCTTGCGCTTCTGCAGCGTCTGCGGTGGCAACAGCCGCGAGGCCACGCGTCGCAGCAGCACCTTCGATTGCGCGCCGTCATGCTTGAGGCGATAGGGCAGGCGCGCGCAGAACTCGAGCAGCCGATGGTCCAGCAGCGGCGCGCGCGCCTCGAGCGAATGCGCCATCGTCATGCGGTCGACCTTCACCATGACGTCGTCGGGCAGGTAAGTGCCGAGGTCGCCCGCCAGCATGCGCTCGGCCGGGTCGTCGACGCCGATGCCCTCGAAGCGCGCGCGGATGCGCGCGAAGGGATCGACCGCCGCGGTGTCCGGCATGAGCACGCGCGCCGCGGCCTCGGGCGTGGACACCGCCACACCCGCAAGGTAGTCGTCGGGCCACGGCATGCGCATGCGCTCGCCGATGCGACCCATCCGCCGGCCCAGGTGCCCGGGCACGACGGCGGACGCGATGTCCAGCAGCGCGGGCGCCATGCCGAACGAGCGTCGCGCCAGCGATTGCAGCTTGAGGTACTTGGCGTACCTCTCGTAGCCTGCGAAAGCCTCGTCGCCGCCGTCGCCCGACAGCACCATCTTCACGCGGCTCGCGGCGAGCCCGGCCACCAGGAACGTCGGCACGGCCGAGGAATCCGCGAACGGCTCGTCGCAATGCCAGACCAGCTTCTGCAGCAG
>DASTGG010000172.1:0-6322 GCA_035719385.1 Usitatibacter sp. | reverse complement strand
TCGTCTTCGACGACACCTTGCGCGAACGCGTCGTCGCCGAACACACCACCCTCAACGAGCTGCATCGCGCGCTCGACCGTGGCGAACTGCGTGTGTTCTTCCAGCCCGTCGTGTCGCTCGACCGCGGACGGTGCGTGGGCGCCGAGGCGCTCGTGCGCTGGCAGCACCCCGAGCGCGGCCTGCTCGGCCCGGGCGAGTTCATCCCGCTGGCCGAAGAGACCGGGCTGATCGTGCCGATCGGCGAGTGGGTGCTGCGCGAGGCCGCCACCGAAGCGGCGCGCTGGGCGACTGCGAGCAGCGAACCGCTGACGCTGTCGGTGAACCTGTCCGCGCGCCAGCTCGCCCAGCAGGACCTCGTCGCGATGGTCCGGCGCGCGATGGCAGAAACCGGGATCGACCCGGCGACGCTGTGCCTGGAGATCACCGAGAGCGCGGTCATGGAGTCCGGGTCGGCGACGACCGCGCAACTGCGCGCGCTGAAGTCGCTCGGCATCCGCCTGGCAATCGACGATTTCGGCACCGGCTTCTCGTCGCTCGCGCACCTGCGGCGCTTCCCGATCGACGAGATCAAGATCGACCGTCCGTACGTGGCGGCCATGCTAGCGACCAAGGGCGACGCGGCCCTCGTGCACAGCGCGATCGACCTCGGCCGCCATTTCGGCTTCCGCGTGGTCGCCGAGGGTGTGGATTCGGACGACGTGCACGCCGAGCTGAAGCGCCTGGGCTGCGATTGCGCGCAGGGCTTCCTCTTCGCCAAGCCGATGGCCGAGGCGCCGCTGCGCCATTGGTGGGGCGAGCGAGCATGAACCGCTGACCGCCGCCATGAAGAAGGGCTTCTACACGATCATGGCGGCGCAGTTCTTCTCGTCCCTCGCGGACAACGCGCTGCTCATCGCCGCCATCGCCATGCTGGTCCAGCTGCAGGGGCCGGAATGGCTCACGCCGCTGCTCAAGTTCTCGTTCACGATCTCGTACGTCGTGCTCGCCTTCGCCGTGGGCGCGTTCGCCGACTCGATGCCCAAGGGCCGCGTCATGTTCATCACCAACACGATCAAGGTGGTGGGCTGCGGCCTGATCCTGTTCAACGAGTTCATGCGCGTCTCGGATTTCCCGGCCTACTGGCTGGTGCTGCTCGCGTATGCCGTGGTCGGGCTGGGCGCCGCGGCCTATTCGCCGGCCAAGTACGGCATCCTCACCGAGCTGCTGCCGCCGGAGCAGCTGGTCTTCGCGAACGCCTGGATCGAGGGCCTCACGGTCGCCTCCATCGTGCTCGGCAACGTCCTCGGGGGGCTGCTCATCGGGCCGCAGGTCTCGGGCGTGCTGCTGCGCTTCGACGTGCCGTTCATCGACACCAGCATCAACACCGCGCCCGAGGCGGCGATCGTGGTCATCGCGATCGTGTACGTGATCGCCGCGATCTTCAACCTCGCCATCCCCGACACCGGCGCGCGCTATGCGCACCAGGAGCGCAACCCGCTGCGGCTCTTCATCGACTTCTCGCGCTGCTTCGGGACCCTCTGGCGCGACAAGCTCGGGCAGATCTCGCTCGCGGTGACCACGCTTTTCTGGGGCGCGGGCGTGAGCCTCAACCTGATGGTGATCCGCTGGGCCGAGGTGCACCTGCACCTGCCGCTGGAGAAGGCCGCGATGCTGCCCGGCGTGTTCGCGCTGGGCACGGGCCTGGGCGCCGTGCTCGCGGCGAAGCTCGTGCCCCTCAAGCGCGCGGTGAACGTGCTGCCCGTCGGCATCATCATGGGGATCGCCGTCACGGCGATGGTCTCGCTCAAGTGGATGCCCATGGTGTACTTCGTGCTCATCGCCATCGGCGCCATGGCGGGCTTCTTCGTCGTCCCGATGAACGCGCTGCTGCAGCACCGCGGCCACGTGCTCATGTCGGCCGGCCATTCGATCGCGGTGCAGAACTTCAACGAGAACGTGAGCATCCTCGTCATGCTCGCGGTCTACTCGCTCATGCTCAAGCTCGACCTTCGCATCCAGTCGATCGTCGTGGCCTTCGGCGTGTTCATGTCCGCGGCGCTGTACCTCGTCATGCGCTGGAACGCCGCCAACCACCGCGCCGATCCGCACCTCGACCGGCTCATCGGCGAGGTGAAGCACTAGGGGCGGCGCTCAACCGGTGCGCAGCGGCTTCGGCGGCGCGTCGGGCTTGCCGCCGCGCTCGCGGCGCTCGTATTCGGCGATGACCTGCGCGCCGAACAGCAGCAGCGTGGCGGCCACCTCGAGGCTCAGCAGCACCACGATGGCCGTGCTGAGCGAGCCGTACACGACGCTCACCTTGGACAGTGTCGCGTAGTACCACGCGAGCACGTGGCGCGTGAGCTCCCACAGCAGCGCCGCCGTCACCCCGCCGACGAACGCATGGCGCCACGACAGGCGCCCGACGGGCATGACGAGGTAGATCGAGCTGAGGATGAGGATCTCGCCCACGAGGCCGAGCAGGTAGAGCATGGCGCGCGACAGCGACCCGAGGGACCATTCACGGCCCAGCGCGTGGAAGTACTCCTCGCTCAGCGTCTGCAGGCCGCCCGAGACCACCGTGACGAGGAGCAGGCCGGCGCCGAGCAGGACGATGTAGCAGTACGGAATGACCGCGGACACGATGAAGCGCCGGCGCCGGATGGCGACGCGGTGGTAGAAGATCACCGACATCGCGTTCTCCAGCACCGTGAAGGCGAGCGAGCTGAAGAAGAGCATCGTCACGAGCAGCACCCAGCCCACGACGTCGCGCTGCTCCATGAATGCGGCGAGCTCCTCGGTGATCGGCTCCGACTGCCCCGGCACGACCCATTCGAGGTAGCGCCCGAGCGTCTCGAGCAGCGCCGATTCGTCCACCACGTGCGAGAGCGCGATCACGCTGAGGATGAGCAGCGGCACGATCGACAGCAACGCGTAGTACGCCACGGCGCCGGCGAGCAGCAGGCCCTGGTTCGCCTTGAAGGCCTTCGCGGCCTGGAGCATGAAGCCGCCGAAGCCCTTCAGCGCGTCCCTCACCTGCCTGCCGTCGAGCGCCATCAGCGCTCCAGCGCCCGCTCGAGCACGGTATCGACGCCGCGGCGATAGTCGGCGAAACGCCACGCGGCCGGCACGGCGGGATCGACGCTGCCCACGGCCACGTCGTACCAGAGGTTGGGCCAGAAGCAGCGCAGCTCCCGGCAGCCGTGGGCCCAGTCGTGATAGCCGGTCGAGGTCATGACCTTCAGCTTGGAGTTGGGCAGCGTGAAGGAGTTGCCCTCGGCCCAGAACGCCAGCCGGTCCCCCGCCCTTTGGCCCACGAGCGTGGTCCGCGAGCCGCCGAAATGCTTCTCGAGCGCGGCGACGATGATGGCCGCCGAGAACGAGGTGTTGTCGATGAGCACGAGGATCCTGCCCCCGGGCGCGAGGCTGCGCGGCATGTGGCGCAGCGCCGCGTACACGGTCGGGTAGTCGCCGCCGCGATCGAAACGCACGTCGAGCACGATGCGCCGCCATGCGCGTCCGCCCAGTGCCCGGCTCATCGCCTCGCCCACCGGGCCGCCCGCATCGTCGCGCACCTGCCACAGGTGCAGGTACAGCGTGTCCTCGTCGAGGCGCGCGGCGAAGAGGCTGCGCTCCGGGTCGCGCAGGCTGGGCGGAAGGCTTCCCCGGGGGTCGAGCACGGGGCGCCACGCCGCCGGGTCCTCATCGGGAAGCGGCACCGGCGAGAGCAGCCGTCCCGCGCGGCTCACGGCGGGCGGCTGCGGCGGCGGCAGGGCGGCGACGTCGACGCTGCGCTCGCGGCCCTGCCCGTCGGCCACGCGCAGCGAAAGGTGATCGGCCGGCGCCTCGGCGTGGACCGCGTGGATCGCTTCCGGCGACTCGAGGTACACCAGGCTCGACGTGCGCGCGAACTCCGGCGGGCCGCCGAAGTATCGCGAGGCCTCGCGCGCGAGCGTTTCCGGATCGAGCCCGTCGATCGCCAGCACGCGCGCGCCGAGCAGCCCGATCGCCTCGGGCCGCGCGCGAACGACGTGCAGGCCCTCGGCGAACCACTCGAAGCGCACCGGCGAGCTCGCGAGCTGCTCGCGCCATGCCCGCGTATCCACGTTGGTGTGCGCGTTGTCCGCGGCGGCGACCGCCTCGGATACGCCGAGCAGGAAGCCGGCGCGATCCAGCGAGGCCGCCTTCTCGCGCAGCCCCGCGACGCGGCGGGCGAACTCCGTTGCGGCCTGCGGGGTGAAGCTGCGGTCCACGCGCGTGAGCTGCGAGAGGTAATCGAGGTCCTGCAGGCGGGCTTGCGTGGCGTCGCGCGGCGCGGGATAGGCGGCCGGCGGAAGGCTCGCGCCGAAACGCCAGTACAGGACCTTCTCCTCGATGCGATCGGCGTTCCATGCGAGCGCGAGCGCCGCCACGGCGGCCACGACCACGGCCGTCCTCGCCGCAAAGCGCGAGCGGCTCAGGCTTCCGGGGCCGGCTCGCCGCGAAATGCGCGGCCCACGAGGGCTGCGAACGCGGCGCTCAGCAGCCCGCCGGCCACGATGTACACGAAGAGCATCCCCTCGCCGTCGATGACCGGCGGGATGAGCGCGAAGGGCCCGGCGGCGACCGTGCTGGTCGCCGCCCCGGCCGCGAACGCGACGAAGACCGCCCGGCCCGGCGAGCGCAGCGCCCGCCCCTGGGCGATGAACCCGAGGACAACGCCGAACGCGATGGCCGCGACGAGGACCTCGACCCCGGCGAGCAGGGCGAAGCGCACCACCGGGGCGCCCCCGAAAGCGCTGGCATCGTCGGGGGAAACCACGCCGCTTGCCGCCATCCACCACCCGGCTTGAGCCAGAACAAACCCGAGGACAAAGGACCCGATGATGCTAGGCATAGGCGCGCTCCCCTTCATTGTGTTGTTTGCGGCCTCCGAACCCATTCTAACTCCCCTCCCCATCCCCATGGATTTCTTGCGTTTTCTCAACTGCGGAGGGGGTCCCGCCGTTATAATTCATTCTCATTTGGCCTTGATCTAGATCCCAATTTTCCATGACGGTTTTCTGGTTGCTGGCGGTGCTCATGACCGTCGTGGCCCTGGCCTTCGTGCTGGTGCCGCTGCTTCGCCCCCGTAGGGCGGCCGGGCCTTCGGCCAAGGAGGCGAACCTCGAGGTGCTGCGCAGCCAGCGGCGCGAGATCGAATCGGACGTCGCGCTCGGCGTGCTGCCGGGCGACGCCCGCAGTGAAGCGCTCCAGGAGCTGGTGGGCCGCGCCGAGCAGGACCTGGCCGAGGCCGATGGCTCCGCGCCCGCGGCCGCGCAGCGCCGTCCCTGGATCGCGGCCGCCATCGCCGGCGTGGCGATCCCCGTCATCGCCTTCGGGATCTACCTCGCCACCGGCAACCCGCGGGCGATGGATCCCGCCGTGGCCGCGCGCCCGGCGGGCATGAGCGAGCACGACGTGGTCGCCATGGTCGATCGCCTCGCGCAGAAGGTCCGCGAGCGCCCCGACGACGTGCAGGGCTGGTCGCTGCTCGCGCGCTCCACGGCGGCCATGGGCCGCTTCAACGAGGCGGCCGAAGCGTACGAGCATCTCGCGAAGCTGGTGCCGGGCGATGCGAACGTGCTCGCCGACTACGCGGATGCGCTCGGCATGGCGCAGGGACAGTCGCTCGCCGGGCGCCCGCGCGAGCTCATCGAGCAGGCTCTCAGGATCGACCCCACCCACCGCAAGGCGCTCGCGCTCGCGGGAACCGCCGCAATGGATGCCGGCGACTATCCCGCTTCCGTGAAGTACTGGGAGACGCTCGCCGCGCAGCTTCCCGCCGGCTCGCAGGACGAGGCGCAGATTCGCCAGATCGTCGCCGAGGTCCGTGAGAAGGCCGCCTCCAGCGGCAAGCCCGTGGCCGAATCGCCCAAGCAGGTCGCGGCCGTGAAGCCCGCGGCCGCCGGCAAGTCGGTCACCGGATCGGTCTCGATCGCGCCGCAGATCGCGGCGAAGCTCCAGGGCAACGAGACGCTCTTCATCTTCGCGCGCGCCGAGGGGGGCCCGCCGGTGCCGCTCGCCGTCGTGCGCGCGAGCGCGAAGCAGCTGCCGATGAAGTTCGCGCTCGACGACTCGCAGTCCATGGCCCCGGGCGCCACCATCTCTTCGGCCCAGGCGCTGCGCGTCGAGGCGCGCATCTCGAAGGCCGGCACCGCCATGGCGCAGCCGGGCGACCTCGAGGGCAAGAGCGCCGTCGTGAAGCCGGGCGCGCGCGACGTCAACGTCGTCATCGACAAGGTCGTTCCCTGATCGTGAGCGCCCTCATTCCCGCCCGCACGCTCGAAGGGCGCGGGCTTGCCTGCTCCCGCGGCGTGACCACGCT
>DASTGG010000171.1:0-6200 GCA_035719385.1 Usitatibacter sp. | reverse complement strand
CGGGGTCCGCAGCCCCCGAATCCGGGTTGAGGGGCTTTAAGCGATTCTCGAACTTCGCGGGGAAAAGCCTTGAGATCGAAGGCCTTTCCAGGACGGCCCAAGCCCCGTGTTGCGAAAAAAACACACTGTTGTAAAAATCTTGCGAATTTGTTTGACGCGGAGAACCAACTTGAATAGTCTTTCCACGCAACAAGGTAGTGGGGCAGTTTTGCTCACGGGTTTGATGAGGGTCGTAACGGGTTTTCTTGCGGCGCTTATGCTCCTGATGTCAGGCTGCGCTGCGCTCGAGTCCCGCGATCCCGCCGCCGTGGTGAAGCAAAGGGCCCAAGCGCGCTGGGATGCGCTCATAAAGGGCAACACCCAAACCGCCTACCAGTACTTGAGCCCGGGAAGCCGGGCGGTGTTGACGCCGGATGCCTACGCGAGCTCGATTCGCCAGGGCTTCTGGAAGTCGGCAAAAGTGGATGCAGTCACGTGCAAGACCGCGGACAACTGCGATGTGGGCGTGACGATCGAGTACGAGTTTCAGGGGCGGCGAACCAAGACGCCGCTCATCGAAACCTGGATTCGCGAAGGCTCGGAATGGTGGTATCTGCAGAGATAGGCAAGCAGGATCAGGAGGTGTCGTAAGCGCTTCACGGAATTGTAAAAAAGAAGGGCATGGGATAACATTCGCGAGTTGTAACCTCTAGAAAGTGATCACTTTCAACACAAAGGAGTAACCCGAGATCATGAACACGTTCAAAAGAAAAGCTCTCTTTACCGCGGTGCTGGCCGGTCTCGGCGCTGCCGGTACTGCGGAGGCTGTATACCTGAACCCGAACGGTACGGGTCAGGTGCTGGTCTACCCCTACTACACGGTGCAGCAAGCGCAGGGCGCCTCGTGGAACACCTACCTCTCGGTGGTGAACACGACGACCCGCGCGAAAGCCGTGAAGGTCCGCGTTCTCGAAGGCAAGACCTCCGCCGAGGTGCTTGACTTCAACCTGTTCCTCTCGCCGAACGACGTGTGGACCGCCGCAATCATCCCGGCCGACAACACGACGACCTCGCCTGGCGCGATGGTCACGGCGGACCGTTCCTGCACGGCGCCGGTCGGCAACCTGCCGGTTGCGAACGGCGGTCAGGTGTTCCGTAACTCGCAGTACGCCACGGGCGGCGACGCGCTCCCGGGCACCGGCCTCGAGCGCACGCGCGAGGGCTACGTCGAAATCATCGAGATGGGCTCGCTGACCGGCACGTGGGCCGCGGCTGCGACTCACAACAGCGCGGGCGTTCCGGCGAACTGCGCGGTGTTCCAGGGCAACGGCCTGACGCCGAGCTCGATCGAAGCGCCGTCCGGCGGCCTGATCGGGACCGGCACGCTGATCAACGTGGCCAACGGCCAGGATGCCGGCTACAAAGCCGACGCCCTGGAAGCCTGGCGCAATGCTCCGATCTACTCGGATCCTGGCCAGATCTTCCCGTCGCTCGCCGATGCGAGCCCGGCCGCGAGCCTGGTGATCAACGCGGGTGGTACCGCCGCCAACGGCGCGTCGGTGCTGCTCACGGCGTATCGCTCGGACTTCGCGACGACCTCCGGCGTGCCGGCCGGCGCGCGTGCAGTTGCTTCGGTGTACATGCACTCGCAGGTGCTGAACGAGTACGTGCTCGACCAGGCGACGGCATCGTTCACCGACTGGGTCATCACCCAGCCGCTGAAGCGCGTCTTCGTGTCGTCGACCACCGCCGCGCAGCCGTACACCAACGTGCTGACGTCGTCGGGTGCCTGCGAAACGATCGCCTTCACGTTCTTCAACCGCGAAGAGCAAAGCGCCACCGCCTCGGGGATCGACTTCTCGCCGCTGCCCCCGAACGCGCCCGCCAGCTCGCTGTGCTGGGAGTCGAACGTCCTGTCGATCCGCAACACGTCGCTGTCGCAGTTCAACGGCGTGTCCACGGCCACCTCGCCGGTCCTGGGTTCCGTCAACCTCACGAACGTGAACGTGACGGCTTCGTCGAACTTCCAGAACGGCTGGGCGCAGCTGAGCTTCACGGGCACGGGTGCGACGACGCAAGGCATGGGCGCCACGACCAGCAACCGCGTTTCGCTGGGTACGGACGTGCTGGCTCCTGCCGTTGCGACCGGTGTTGCGACGTTCTTCGGCCTGCCGGTTACGGGCTTCATGGTCCGCAACTTCAAGAACGGCAACCTGAGCTGCCCGGCGACGACCGGTACTGGAACGATCACCTGCCAAGGCAATTACGGCAGCCTGTTCAACCACAGCTACCGCAACGTCATCGTCCCGTAAGGGGCGACTGGGATGCCCCGGGGTGCTCTTCCCCGGGGCACGCATACCGACAGGCGGACGAAGCTGTCCGCCTGTCTTTTTTTTTGAGTTCAGGATAGACGCACGTCAAATTCGTGCGCTAGACTTCACACCATGCTTTAGGTGAGGCCGGTAGATGCCGGGAAATAAATATCTTTTTGGCGGCGCCGCATGCCCCCAAGAATGCCGATAGAGAGGATTCGCATGAGCCCATACCAACCCAGTCTCCTACGGCGCACCGCGGTGGCGCTCGCTGCCGTGGCGGGTTTCTTCATTTCCACGGGTACCCAGGCCGCGACCGTCACCCTGAGCGGTGCGACGGGCAACAGCTGCACGTACTCGACGATGGCCGTCCAGCCCGACGGCAGCTTCAGCGTCCAGTGTCTCGCCAGTACTACGCCGACGCCGGGAGCGCTCTCGCTTTCGCAGCCACCCGCCAGCGTCGTCCCCGGCGCCACAGTCGCGCTTTCAGCGTTCCGCTCGGGCACCAGCGGCGCGGTTTCCGGCACGTTCACGGTGAGCGGCGCGGGTTGCACGAACACGAGTGGCACGGTCTCGTGGGCCGACGCCGACGCGAACGCCAAGCCCATCAGCGTCGCCGCACTGGTGAGCGGAAGCTGCACGATCGCCCTCAGCGCCCCCACGGGTGGCGCGACACTGGGCACGCCCTCCTCGGTGAGCTTCACCGTGGTGCAGGCGACGCCCAGCCCGACGCCTGGCCCGACGCCCAGCGCGTCGTGCCCCGCGGGCTACTCCGTGCCGGCGAACCTCCTCGAAGCCTCGCTTGGCGGCCCGGGCAACGTGCTGCTGCAGATGCAGGGCTCGAACCAGGTCGTATCGATTCCGCTGCCGGATGCGCAGCCGGGATACGCCACCGGGCAGATTGCGTTCGGCGAATCGGCGGGGGGTGCGTACACGCCTCAACCGGTGACGATCAACATCACCATCAGCAAGTGCAAGGGTTATATCGATACGGATACGAGCAATCGATGCAACCTGGTGAACACGAACGGCAACTACAACGCGATCACCTGGTTCGCACAGCCGTACTCGATCATCACCGACGCCGCGTCGGCGAATGACCGCGGCTACTGCTGGGCGCCGAAGTCGGACGGCCCGTGGTACGTGAACGCCCGATGGACGTACTCGTCGTGCGCGTTCGGCGCGGCTGCCTGCGGCTTCGCGATCCAGCAGAACTACGGCCCGTACTGATCGGCTGTACGGCCGGAAGCACCGGAAAGGCGGCTCCAGGGAGCCGCCTTTTCCTTTGGGCCTCCGGCAACCGCGGGAGTCGGCGATGCGGCCCCGGCGGCGCGACCTGCTAGACTATCAAACCCGCGCGCTCCGGCGCGCGGGACTTTTTCTGCTGGAAAATCCGACATGAAGCGCAATCCGCCGATCTTTCTCGCCCTCGCGATGGGCCTCGCCACCCTCGCCGCTTCGGGAGCCGCGCTGGCCCCCGCGACCCCGCTCATCGAAGACGGCCCCATGGTCGTCGATGCCGCGGACTTCGAGGGAAACATGCTGCGCATCCCCGAGAACAGGCGGTCCGAGTTCCGGACCGGCTACGATCGCGTGGCCACGGTGGTGGACAACATCTTCATCGCGCGCAATCTCGCGGCGCGGGCGCGCCAGGCAGGGCTGGACAAGGACCCGGCGGTGCAGCGCCGCCTGCAGCAGCTCCAGGAAGGCCTCCTCGCCGACCTGTACGTGCAGAAGCTCGAGAAGGAGGCGCCCGCCGTGAACCTGGAGCAGCGCGCCCGGGAAGTATTCAAGCTGGAACAAGCCAGGATGACGAAGCCGGAGGAGGTCTACGTGCAGCACATCCTCATCGGCCTGAACGGCCGCACCCGCGAGATGGCCGCGGAGCGTGCGAAGGAGGTCTACGCCAAGGCGAAGGCACCCGGTGCGGACTTCCTCGCGCTGGCGGACAAGTACTCCGACGACCCCGACAAGCGGCGCAACGGCGGGGACCTCGGATACAACTCGCCCAATGCGTTCGTGCCGCCGGTCAGGGATGCGATCACGAAGCTGACGCGCAAGGGCGACGTGTCGCAGCCGATCGAGTCGGAGCTCGGTTTCCACATCATCAGGTTCGTCGACCGCAAGCCGCCGCAGCCCGCGAAGTTCGAGGACGTGAAGGACAAGCTCATGCAGGCCGAGAAGGAAAAGATCAACCGCGCGCGCGTCGACGCGCTCGTGCAGGAGATTCGCGGCTCGAAGACGGTGGTCGTGCACCGCGAGAACGTGGAGAAGCTGGTGGTGCCCGTGGATCCGAAGGAGCTCGAGCGCAAGGCCGCCGAAGCCGCGGCGGCGCCCACGCGGTAGCCCGGTGCCATGGAACCGATCCGCGTCTTCATCGGCTTCGACCCGCGCGAGGACGTCGCCTTCAGCGTGCTCGCGCACTCGATCCATCGCCGCTCGAGCCAGCCCGTGGCGATCGCGCCGGTGGCCCTTTCGCAGCTGGGCGACGTCTATCGCCGCGCCCGCAATCCGCTGCAATCGACGCAGTTCTCGTTCTCGCGCTTCCTTACGCCGTACCTGTGCGGCTACGAGGGCTGGGCCGTCTTCATGGACTGCGACATGCTCGTGCTCGACGACATCGCGAAGCTCTGGGCGCTGCGCGACGAGCGCTACGCGGTGCAGGTCGTGAAGCACGTGCACGTGCCGAAGGAGGACACGAAGTTCCTCGGCGCGGTGCAGACGAAGTACGAGAAGAAGAACTGGTCGTCGGTGATGCTGATGAACTGCGCCCGGTGCCGCGCGCTCACGCCCGACTATGTGAACGAAGCGACCGGGCTCGAGCTGCACCAGTTCAAGTGGCTGGGCGACGACGGGCTCATCGGCGAGTTGCCGGACCGCTGGAACCACCTCGTGGGCTACGACGCGCCGCGCAAGGATGCCGCGCTGGTGCACTACACGATCGGCGGCCCCTATTTCGACGAGTACGCCGGCTGCGAGTACGCGCGCGAGTGGCACGCGGAGCGCGACAGCATGCTGCACGTGGAGCAGCGCGCCAAGGCGGCCAGGGCGTCGTGACCCGGTGTCGTCCCGCGCGATAGAAAGCCCATCGCCCGCCCGGGCGCCTCGGTGGGGCTGGCTGCTCTTCTCCTTCGCGCGCCGCGAGGTGCTGAGCCGCTATGCCGGCAGCGTGAGCGGGCTCGCATGGACGCTGCTGCATCCGCTCGCGCAACTGGCGATCTACGCGTTCGTCTTCAGCCAGGTGTTCCGCGTCTCCGTCCCGCCCGACTACCCGAAGGCGAGCTATCTCGCGTTCGTGGCCGTCGCGCTCTGGCCGTGGATCATGTTCTCGGAAGGGTTGCAGCGCGCGATGGGCGCGATCGCGTCGAACGCCGGCCTCATCCGCAAGGTGGCTTTCCCGCATCGCCTGCTGGTCTACGCCTCCGTGCTGGCCTGCTGCGCGATTCACGGCGTGGGCTTCATCGCCGTGCTCGGAGTGCTGGCGTCGCTGGGTGAGCCGATCCACCTGCTGCGCCTGCCGCTTGCGGCGATCCTGCTCGTGCCGTACATGCTGCTTGCGGTCGGCATCGGCGCCGCGCTGGCCGCGCTGCAAATCCTGCTGCGCGACGTGGAGCATGCCGTCGGGGTGGTGCTGCAGATCGTGTTCTATGCCTCGCCCATCCTGTACCCGGCCTCGCTGGTCCCGTCGGGGTTCCGGCACTGGATCGAGGCGAATCCGCTGGGCTGGTTCTCGGAACGCCTGCGGGAGGTCCTGTTCCTCGGCAGCGGGCTGGTTCCCGGCGACGCGGTCGCGGCGCTCGCCTGCCTCGCGGTGTTCGGCGCGGGGCTATGGGTGTTCCAGCGCCTGTCGCCGCATTTCGAGGACTTCCTGTGAGCGCGCCGCGCATGCTCGTGCGCCTCGAGGGCGTG
>DASTGG010000170.1:0-30458 GCA_035719385.1 Usitatibacter sp. | reverse complement strand
GCCGACGTGGCGCCGCCGCACCGCCAGCGCCCCGCGGTGCTCATCGGCAAGGACACGCGCATCTCCTGCTACATGCTCGAGTCGGCGCTCGAATCGGGGCTTTCCGCCGCCGGCGTCGATACCTATCTCGTGGGCCCGATGCCCACGCCCGCCGTGGCGTTCCTCACGAAGGCGCTGCGCCTTTCCGCGGGCGTGATGATCTCCGCCTCGCACAATCCGTTCGAGGACAACGGCATCAAGTTCTTCTCCGGCGACGGCATGAAGCTGCCCGACGACGTGGAAAGCGAGATCGAGACGCTGCTCGATGCGCCGATGCAGCTGCCGTCCTCGGCGCTGCTTGGCAAGGCCGAGCGCCTGAACGACGCCGAGGGGCGCTACCTCGAGTTCTGCAAGGGCACGTTCCCGAAGAGCATCGCGCTGCGCGGGCTCAAGCTGGTGGTCGATTGTGCGCACGGCGCCAATTACCGCGTCGGCGTGCGCGTCTTCCAGGAGCTGGGCGCCGAGGTGGTAGCCGTGGCGAGCCAGCCGAACGGCCTCAACATCAACGAAGGCTGCGGCGCGACGCATCCCCGCACCCTTGCGCGGGCGACCGTGGAGCACGGCGCCGACTTCGGCGTCGCCTTCGACGGCGACGGCGACCGCCTCGCGATGGCCGACCGCGACGGCACGCTCTTCGACGGGGACCAGCTGCTCTATGCGATGGTGAAGCACCGCAGCCAGCAGGGGCGCCTGCGCGGCGGCGTCGTGGGCACGCTCATGACCAATTTCGCCTTCGAGAAGGCCATGGCCGACATGGGCGTGCCATTCGTGCGCGCGAAGGTCGGCGACCGCTACGTGCTCGAGTGCCTCGTCGAGCGCGGCTGGGAATGCGGCGGCGAGAATTCCGGGCACCTGCTCGCGCTTGATTGCCATTCCACGGGCGATGCCATCATCTCGTCGCTGCAGGTGCTCGCGGCCCTCGTCGCCTCGCAGCAGGACCTGCGCACCTTCACGCGCGAGCTCACGCTGCTGCCCCAGGTCCTCGTGAACGTGAAGCTCTCCGGCGCCGTCGACCTCAAGGCGCCCGCCGTGCGCGACGCCATCGCGAAGGCGGAAGCGGAGCTCGCCGGCCGCGGGCGCGTGCTGCTGCGTCCCTCGGGCACCGAGCCCGTCGTGCGCGTCATGGTCGAGGGCGAGGACCGCGCCCACGTGCAGGCGCTCGCCGAGGGCATCGCGGCGGCCGTGCGGGGGCAGGCGCCGATCCACGCCTGAGTTTCGTGGCCCGGATGGGCCATGCCGCAGGGTGAAATCGCCCGAAGTTTGAAGGCGAGTGCCGTTTCGCGCTAAAATCCTATGGTTTTGAGGGTCGCGAATGCGGTCGAGAGCGGTTGTCGGCAACTGGAAGCTCAACGGTAGTCTCGCCGGCAACGAGAGCTTGCTGCGGGCGCTCCTTCGAGAAATCCCCCGGGATACGGACGTGGCATGCGCGGTCTGCGTGCCGAGCCCTTATCTGGCCCAGGTCCAGGGCCTGCTCGCGGGTTCCGGCATCGGCTGGGGCGCGCAGGACGTGAGCCGCCACGACCAGGGCGCCTACACGGGGGAAGTCAGCGGTCGCATGCTGGCCGAATTCGGTTGCCGCTACGCGATCGTCGGGCACTCGGAGCGGCGCACGCTGTTCGGCGAGACGGACGCCCTCGTCGCGGAGAAGTACGCCGCGGCACGGCGCGCGAAGCTCACGCCGATCTTCTGCATCGGCGAGACGCTCGAGCAGCGCGAGCGCGGCGAGACCGAGAAGGTGCTCGCGCGGCAGGTGGACGCGCTGCTGGACAAGTGCGGTGTCGCGGAGCTGGATGGCGGCATCGTGGCGTACGAGCCGGTCTGGGCGATCGGCACGGGCAGGACGGCGACTTCGGCCCAGGCGCAGGAAGCGCACGGTTTCATCCGCGGGCGCATCGCGGCGAAGGATCGCGCGATCGCGCAGAAGCTTCCGCTCCTGTATGGCGGAAGCGTGAAGGCGAGCAACGCGGCGGAGCTGTTCGCGATGCCGGATGTCGACGGTGGCCTCGTCGGCGGAGCGTCACTCGTGGCCGAGGATTTCGCGGGTATCTGGCGCGCGGCGCGCGCCACGCGCTGAAAGAAAGCGAACGAAATGCAGACGTTGGTTCTCCTGGTTCACATCCTCGCCGCGATCGGCATCATCGTGCTGGTGCTCCTGCAGCACGGCAAGGGCGCCGACATGGGCGCGGCGTTCGGCAGCGGCTCGGCGGGCAGCCTCTTCGGCTCCGCGGGCGCGGCCAACTTCCTGTCGCGCACCACGGCAGTCCTCGCGGCGATCTTCTTCGCCACGAGCCTCGGCCTCACCTATTTCTCGGCGCCGTCGAAGTCGGGCGGCGTCACGCAGCAGCTCGACGTTCCCGCGTCGAAGCCCGAAGCGACTCCCGCGGCGCCTGCTCCCTCGGCACCGGCGCCCAAGGGAGACGCGGACAAGTCGACCCAGATTCCGAAGTAGGGGCGGCTTGTTTTAGATCAGAAGTGCGGTAGTGGTTGTCCCGGATCATCGTTGCCGTCGTGGTGGAATTGGTAGACACGCTGTCTTGAGGGGGCAGTGCCGAAAGGCGTAAGAGTTCGAGTCTCTTCGACGGCACCAACAACTTTGCTATCCAACTACTTTCCGATCCTGCTGTTCCTCGTCATCGGCGCGGCCGTCGGCATCGGCGGCATCGTCACCAGCGGCGTGCTGGCGAGGCTGAGCGGCGCGCAGAACCCGGACACCGAGAAGCTGTCTCCGTATGAATGCGGCTTCGAGGCCTTCGAGGACGCGCGGATGAAGTTCGATGTCCGCTACTACCTGGTCGCGATCCTGTTCATCCTCTTCGACCTGGAGATCGCCTTCCTCTTCCCGTGGGCCATCGTGCTGCAGGACATCGGCTGGTTCGGGCTCGTGGCGATGCTCATCTTCCTCGGCATCCTCGTGGTCGGCTTCGTCTACGAGTGGAAGAAGGGAGCGCTCGAATGGGAGTAACAATGCGAGCTGCCAAGCTGGGGCCCCACCGTTCTTGTGGGGATGCGCCGGACAGCCGCATTGCACCGTTCGCCAACGCGGAGCTGCACAAATGACCGACTTGTCCCAAGGCGTGAACCGCGAAGGCTTCTTCGTCACCCAGGTGGACAACGTCCTCAACTGGGCGCGCACCGGGTCGCTCTGGCCGATGACGTTCGGGCTCGCCTGCTGCGCCGTCGAGATGATGCACGCCGGCGCCTCGCGCTACGACCTCGACCGCTTCGGCATCGTGTTCCGCCCGAGCCCGCGGCAGTCCGACCTCATCATCGTCGCCGGCACGCTGTGCAACAAGATGGCGCCGGCGTTCCGCAAGGTGTACGACCAGATGGCCGAGCCGCGCTGGGTCGTGTCCATGGGCACGTGCGCCAACGGCGGCGGCTATTACCACTACGCATATTCCGTCGTGCGCGGATGCGACCGCATCGTGCCCGTCGACATCTACGTGCCCGGCTGTCCCCCGACCGCCGAGGCCCTGCTTTACGGCCTGATCCAGCTCCAGAACAAGATCCGCCGCACCAACACCATCTCGAGGCGCTAGGCCCATGGCAGCATCCCTCGATACGCTGCAGGCGGCGATTGCGTCCGCCCTCGGCGATCGCGTCCGCTCGCAGCTCGTCGACCGCGGGCAGCTCACCATCGAAGTGCCCGCCGCGAGCATCGTCGAGGCCTGCACGATCCTGCGCGACGATCCCGCGCTCGCATTCAGCGAGCAGATCGACATCGCCGGCATCGACTACCGCGGCCACGCGCGCATGGGCGACGGCCCGAGATTCGCGGTCAACTACAACCTGCTGTCGATCAGGCACAACTGGCGCGTGCGCGTGCGCGCGTTCTGCCCGGACGACGATTTCCCCGCGGTCGATTCCGTCGTGGGCGTGTGGCCTTCCGCCGACTGGTTCGAGCGCGAGGCGTTCGACCTCTACGGCATCGTCTTCAAGGGACACCCGGACCTGCGCCGCATCCTCACGGACTACGGCTTCGTCGGGCATCCCTTCCGCAAGGACTTCCCGATCATGGGTTACGTCGAGATGCGCTACGACCCCGAGCAGAAGCGCGTCATCTACCAGCCCGTGACGATCGAGCCGCGCGAGGTGGTACCGCGCGTGGTGCGCGAAGACACGTACGGCGATTCGGAACGCTGATGGCCGAGATCCGCAACTACACGATGAACTTCGGGCCGCAGCACCCGGCGGCCCACGGCGTGCTGCGCCTGGTGCTGGAGCTCGACGGCGAGGTGATCCAGCGCGCCGACCCGCACATCGGCCTGCTGCACCGCGCCACCGAGAAGCTCGCCGAGACGCGCACGTTCCTGCAGACCGTGCCGTACATGGACCGCCTCGACTACATGTCGATGATGTGCAACGAGCACGCGTACTGCATGGCGGTCGAGAAGCTGCTCGGCGTCGAGGTGCCCATCCGCGCCCAGTACATCCGCGTGATGTTCGACGAGATCACGCGCCTGCTGAACCACCTGCTGTGGATCGGCTCGCACGGCCTGGACGTGGGCGCGATGACGGTGTTCCTGTACGCGTTCCGCGAGCGCGAGGACCTCCTCGACTGCTACGAGGCGGTGTCGGGCGCGCGCATGCACGCGGCCTACTACCGGCCGGGGGGCGTCTATCGCGACCTGCCGGACCGCATGCCGCAATACCGCGAGACCAGCGTGCGCAGCAAGGAAGACGTGAAGCGCCGCAACGAGAACCGCCAGGGGTCGCTCCTCGACTTCATCGAGGACTTCACGAAACGGTTCCCGACTTACGTCGACGAGTACGAGACGCTGCTCACGGAGAACCGCATCTGGAAGCAGCGCCTGGTGGGCATCGGCGTGGTGCCGCCGGAGCTCGCGCAGGCGCGCGGCTTCACCGGCCCGATGCTGCGCGGCTCGGGCATCGCATGGGACCTGCGCAAGAAGCAGCCCTACGAGGTGTACGACAGGCTGGACTTCGACATCCCCATCGGCACCAACGGCGACTGCTTCGACCGTTACGTGGTGCGCGTGCAGGAGATGCGCGAGTCGAACCGGATCATCAAGCAGTGCGTGGACTGGCTGCGCAAGAACCCCGGGCCCGTCATCACCGACAACCACAAGGTGGCGCCGCCCTCGCGCGTCGAGATGAAGCAGAACATGGAAGAGCTGATCCACCACTTCAAGCTCTTCAGCGAAGGGATGCACGTGCCGCCCGGCGAGGTGTACGCCGCGATCGAGCACCCCAAGGGCGAGTTCGGCATCTTCCTGATCTCCGACGGCGCGAACAAGCCGTGGCGCATGAAGATCCGCCCGCCGGGATTCGTCCACCTGTCGGCGATGGACACGATGGCCAAGGGCCACATGATCGCCGACGTGGTCGCCATCATCGGCACCATGGACATCGTGTTCGGGGAGATCGACCGGTGAAGGACACGGTCGCCAGGCGCGTCATCGACCAGCGCGTCGTCAACATCGACGAGCTCGAGCTGCAGTCGTTCGAGAAAGGCGGGAAGTTCGCCGCGCGTTTCGCGCGCATCGGCCCGCTGCTCGGCGCGCGGGACCTGGGCTATTCGTACGACGTCGTGCCCCCGGGCAAGCGCTCGTGCCCGTTCCACAGCCACCTCGCCGAGGAGGAGATGTTCTTCATCATCCGCGGCACGGGAACGCTGCGCTACGGCAGCGAGACGCGGACCATTCGCGCGGGCGACCTGATCTGCTGCCCCACCGGCGGTCCCGAGACGGCGCACCAGATCATCAACGACTCGAACGAGGAGCTGGCCTACCTGTCGGTGAGCACGATGATGCCCGCGGAGGTGTGCGAGTACCCGGATTCGAGGAAGGTGGGCGCGTTCGGCGGCACGCAGCCGCGCTTCCGCCACATGACCGAGGCGGGCGCCGCGGTCGATTACTGGAAGGACGAGGCTTGACGATGGGACTGCTTTCGGCCGAATCGCTGCAGAGAATCGACCGCGAGGTCGCGAAGTATCCCGCGGACCAGAAGCAGTCCGCCGTGATGTCGGCGCTGCGAATCGCGCAGGACCAGCACGGATGGCTCCCGAACGAGCTCATGGAGGAGGTCGCCAACTACCTCGGCATGCCGCCGGTGTGGGTGTACGAGGTCGCCACCTTCTACAACATGTACAACCTCAAGCCGACGGGCAGGCACAAGGTCGTGATCTGCACGAACCTGCCGTGCGCGCTCTCCGGGGCCGTCGAGGCGGGCGAGCACCTGAAGAAGAAGCTCGGCGTCGATGGCTACAACGAGACCTCGGCCAACGGCTGCGTGACGCTCAAGGAAGGCGAGTGCTTCGGCGCGTGCGGCGATGCGCCGGTGCTCATCGTGGACAACAAGCGCATGTGCAGCCACATGACGCGCGAGCGCCTCGATGCGCTGGTCGACGAGCTGTCGGCCGCTCCCGCGGCGCCGGGGGGCGAGTGATGGCGCTGCTCGACTACGGCCCCGATGCCGTCCTCATGAAGGGGCTGGACGGCGCGAACTGGGGGCTCAAGGCGTACGAGGACCGCGGCGGCTACAAGGCGCTGCGCAAGATTGTCGAGGAGAAGATCACCCCGGATGCGGTCATCGCCGAGGTGAAGAAGAGCGCGCTGCGCGGGCGCGGCGGCGCGGGCTTCCCGACGGGCCTCAAGTGGTCCTTCATGCCGAAGAGCTACAACGGCCCGAAGTATGTCGTCTGCAACACGGACGAGGGCGAGCCGGGCACGTTCAAGGACCGCGACATCATCCGCTACAACCCGCACTCGCTGATCGAGGGCATGATCATCGCGGGCTACGCGGTCGGAGCCAAGCTCGGCTACAACTACATCCACGGCGAGATCTGGTCCGAGTACGAGATCTTCGAGCGCGCGCTCGAGGAAGCGCGGCGCGCGGGCTACCTCGGCACCAACATCCTGGGCGGCGGCTTCGACTTCGAGCTGCACGCGCACCACGGCTTCGGCGCCTACATCTGCGGCGAGGAGAGCGCGCTGCTCGAATCGATCGAGGGCAAGAAGGGGCAGCCGCGCTACAAGCCGCCGTTCCCCGCGCAGTTCGGCCTCTATGGCCGTCCGACGACGATCAACAACACCGAGACGTTCGCCTCGGTGCCCTTCATCATCGCCAACGGCGCCGACTGGTGGCTGAACCTCGGCCTGCCGAACAACGGCGGCACGAAGATCTTCTCGGTCTCGGGCCACGTGAACAAGCCGGGCAACTACGAGGTGCGCCTCGGCACGCCGTTCGCGAGGCTGCTCGAGATGGCGGGCGGCATGCGCGGCGGCAGGAAGATCAAGGGCGTGATCCCCGGCGGCTCGTCCATGCCGGTGATCCCCGGCGACGTGATGATGCAGCTCAACATGGACTACGACTCCATCGCGAAGGCGGGGTCGTTCCTCGGCTCCGGCGCGGTCATCGTCATGGACGAGGACACGTGCATGGTCAAGGCCGCCGAGCGCCTCGCCTACTTCTACTTCGAGGAGTCGTGCGGCCAGTGCACGCCGTGCCGCGAGGGCACCGGCTGGCTCTATCGCATCATCCACCGCATCGAGCATGGCGAGGGCCGCCAGGAAGACCTGGACCTCCTGCTCAACCTCGCGGACAACATCCAGGGACGCACCATCTGCGCCCTCGGCGACGCGGCGGCGATGCCCGTGCGCGCGTTCGTGAAGGTGTACCGCGACGAGTTCCAGCACCACATCGACCACAAGCGCTGCCTGGTTCGCCCGGGCGGCTACAGCTCCGCGCACGAGCGCGTCGCGGAAAAGATGGCAGCGGACTAATGGCAATCAACCTCGAAATCGACGGCAAGCCCGTCACCGTCGACAACGGCGCCACCATCATGGACGCCGCCAACAAGCTGGGCACCTACGTCCCGCACTTCTGCTACCACAAGAAGCTGTCCATCGCGGCCAACTGCCGCATGTGCCTGGTGCAGGTCGAGAAGGCGCCGAAGCCGCTGCCCGCGTGCGCCACGCCCGCGACCGAGGGCATGAAGGTCTTCACGCACTCGAACCAGGCCGTCGAGGCGCAGAAGGGCGTGATGGAGTTCCTGCTCATCAACCACCCGCTCGACTGCCCCATCTGCGACCAGGGCGGCGAATGCCAGCTCCAGGACCTCGCGGTGGGCTACGGCGCCTCGTCCTCGCGCTACAAGGAAGACAAGCGCGTGGTGGTGAACAAGAACCTGGGCCCGCTCATCTCGACGGACATGACGCGCTGCATCCACTGCACGCGCTGCGTGCGCTTCGGGCAGGAAGTCGCGGGCATCATGGAGCTCGGCATGGCCGGGCGCGGCGAGCATTCGGAGATCCTCACGTTCGTGAGCCGCACGGTGGATTCCGAGATCTCCGGCAACGTGATCGACCTCTGCCCCGTGGGCGCGCTCACCTCGAAGCCCTTCCGCTTCAGCGCACGCAACTGGGAGCTGTCGCGCCGCCGCTCGGTGAGCGGCCACGATTCGCTCGGCTCCTCGATCATGGTGCAGGCGAAGCAGGAGCGCGTGGTGCGCGTGCTGCCGATCGAGAACGACGCCATCAACGAGTGCTGGATCTCGGACCGTGACCGCTTCGCCTACGAGGGCCTGAATTCCGAGGAACGCCTGCTGCGCCCGATGGTGAAGCGCGCGGGCGAGTGGACCGAGGTCGACTGGCCGGAAGCGCTGCAGGCCGCGGCCGACGGGCTGAAGGAAGTCGTGGGACGCCACAAGGGCGATGCCCTGGGCGTGCTGCTCGCCCCGCACCTCACGCTCGAGGAATTGCATCTCGCGGCCAGGCTCGGCCGCGGGCTGGGCACCGACAACATCGACCACCGCGTGCGCCAGCGCGATTTCCGCGCGAAGCACCAGGGCGCGCCGTGGCTCGGCATGACGATCTCGGAGCTCGGCAAGCTCGAGTCCGTCCTGCTCGTGGGCTCCACGCTGCGCAAGGAGCAGCCGCTCATCGCGGCGCGCCTGCGCGGCGCCGCCAAGCGCGGCCTCGCGGTGGGCAGCGTGCACGTCGTCGACGACGACCTGCTCATGCCCACGATCGCGGACATCACCGCGCGTCCCGGCGAGCTGGTCGCGGCCTTCGCGGCGATCGCCGCGGCGGTGGCGCAGGCCACCGGCAAGAGCGTGCGCGGCGAGCTCAAGCGCGCGATCACGGCGCAGGAGCAGGCCATCGCGGCGAGCCTCGTCGGCAAGCGCTCGGCCATCATCCTCGGGCAATACGCGCAGCAGCGCCCCGATTACTCGGTGCTGCTCAGCATCGCGCAGGAGATCGGCCGCATCACCGGCGCCACCGTCGGCGTGCTGCCCGATGGCGCCAACGCCGTCGGCGGCTGGCTCGCGGGTGCCGTCCCGCAACGCGGGCTCGATGCCCGCGCGATGGTCGCCTCGCCGCTCGCGGGCTACATCGTGGCCGGCGTGGAGGTCGAGCTCGACATGGGCGGGCAGGCGCTCGCCTCGATCGCGCAAGCCGAATTCGGCGTGGTGCTTTCCGCCTATCGCAATGCGACGACGGACCGCGCCCACGTGATGCTGCCCATCGTGCCCTTCACGGAGACGGCGGGCACGTTCGTGAACATGGAAGGGCGCGTGCAGTCCTTCAATGCGATCGTGAAGCCGCAGGGCGATGCGCGCCCGGGCTGGAAGGTGCTGCGCATGCTGGGCTCGCTCCTGGGCCTCGAGGGCTTCGAGATCGAGCGCATCGAGGAAGTGCGCAAGCAGATCGCGCCCGCCTTCGAGAGCCTTTCCGAAGGGCGGCTCGGCAATGCCATCGCGGACGCCGACTGGCAGGTCGCGGCGGCCGGGCAGTCGCTCGAGCGCATCGACGAGTTCGGGATCTACGCGATGGACCCGGTGGCGCGGCGCTCGCGCCCGCTGCAGCTCACGGCCGACATGAAGCGCGCGCGCACGGCGCGATGCAATGCCGCCACGGCGGCGTCGCTGCAGGTGAAGGACGGCGACCGCGTGCGCATCCGGCAGGGCGCGGGCGAGGCGCTGCTCACGCTCGCGATCGATGCCGCGGTGCCCGAAGGGTGCCTGCGCATCGCGCGCGGCATCCCGGAGACGGCGGCGCTCGGTGAAGGCGCGATCGAGGTCAACAAGGTCGAACTGGCGGCGGTGGCATGAACGACTTGCTCGGAAACGTCCAGGGATACGCCCAGGGGCTCTCGAACCAGGTGTTCGGTCCCGATTGGGGGCCGCCCGTGTACGTCACGGGGCGCGCGCTCGTCATGATCGTGATGGTGCTCGCGCCCGTGCTGGTCACGGTGCTCTACTACCAGCTCGTCGAGCGCTGGGTGATCGGCTGGATGCAGGTGCGCAAGGGGCCGAACCGCGTGGGCTGGAAGGGCATCCTGCAGCCCATCGCCGACGCCATCAAGCTGCTCATGAAGGAGCAGATCGTCCCCGCGGGCTCCAACAAGGCGCTCTTCTTCCTCGCGCCGATCATCTCCGTGGGGCCGGCGCTCGCGGCCTGGTCGATCATCCCGTTCACGCCCGAGTGGGTGATCTCGAACGCCGACGCGGCGATCCTCGTCATGCTGGCGCTCACCTCGATGGGCATCTACGGCGTGATCATCGCCGGCTGGGCGTCGAACTCGAAGTACGCGTTCCTGGGCGCCATGCGCGCCTCCGCGCAGATGGTCTCCTACGAGATCGCGATGGGATTCGCCATCGTGGGCGCGCTCATGGCCGGCCAGAGCATGAACCTCACGCAGATCGTGGCGCGGCAGGACGCGGGAGCGGGCCTCTTCGGCTGGTTCTTCTGGCCGCTGATGCCGCTCTTCTTCGTGCACTACATCTCGGGGCTCGCCGAGACGAACCGCGCCCCGTTCGACGTGGCCGAGGGCGAGAGCGAGATCGTGGCGGGCTTCCACGTCGAGTACTCCGGATTCATGTTCGCGGTGTTCTTCCTCGCGGAGTACGCGAACATGATCCTCATCTCCACCGTCTCCAGCCTCGTGTTCCTCGGCGGCTGGCTCTCGCCGTTCGATTTCACGGCGCTGCGCGACGGCCCGCTGTGGTGGCTCGCCGCGCCCGGCATCTGGTGGCTGCTCGCGAAGATCGTCTTCCTGATGTTCGCGTTCCTCTGGGTGCGCGCGACGTTCCCGCGCTTCCGCTACGACCAGATCATGCGGCTGGGCTGGAAGGTGTTCATTCCCGTGACGCTCGTCTGGATCGTCGTCGTCGGGGTGATGATGCTGCCGCCCGTGTCGACCACGTGGCCGTTCTCGATCTGGTTCGGAAGATAGATCCATGCTGACCCGAGTCCGAGAAGTCGCATCGAGCTTCCTGATGGGCGAGCTGTTCAAGGGGCTGCGCCTCACCGGCCGCTACATGTTCTCGCGCAAGATCACCGTGATGTACCCGGAGGAGAAGACGCCGCTCAGCCCGCGCTTCCGCGGCCTGCACGCGCTGCGCCGCTATCCGAACGGGGAGGAGCGCTGCATCGCCTGCAAGCTCTGCGAGGCGGTGTGCCCGGCGCTCGCCATCACCATCGAGAGCGAGCAGCGCGACGACGGCACGCGGCGCACCACGCGCTACGACATCGACCTGCTCAAGTGCATCTTCTGCGGCTTCTGCGAGGAGAGCTGCCCGGTCGATTCCATCGTCGAGTCGCACGTCCTCGAGTACCACGGGGAACAGCGCGGCGACCTGCTCTTCACCAAGCCCATGCTGCTCGCGCTCGGCGACAAGTACGAGGCCGAGCTCGCCGCCGCCCGCGCCGAGGACGCGAAATACCGCTGACAATGAACTTCGCGCTGATCCTCTTCTACTGCTTCGCGACGATCCTGGTGGCCTCGGGCCTCGCGGTGATCCTGGTGCGCAACCCGGTGCACGCGGCGCTCTTCCTCGTGCTCTCCTTCGTCACCGCCGCCGCCATCTGGGTGCTGCTGTACGCGGAGTTCCTCGCCGCCACGCTGGTGCTGGTGTACGTGGGCGCGGTCCTGGTGCTGTTCCTGTTCGTCGTGATGATGCTCGACATCAACCTCGACAAGCTGCGCGAGGGCTTCTGGGGCAACCTGCCGCTCGCGGGCACCGTGGGCGTCCTCATGGCCGCCGAGATGGTGGCGCTCTTCGTGCGCGGCTTCGGCCCCGAGGACGTGGCGGCCCCCGGCGTGCCGCCGCCCAACTACTCGAACACCAAGGCGCTGGGCGCGGTGATCTACACCGACTACGTGTTCGCCTTCGAGCTCGCCGCCATCATCCTCCTGGTCGCGATCGTCGCCGCGATCGCCATCACGCTGCGCCACCGCAAGGAAACCAAGTACCAGGATCCGGGCGTGCAGCTCGCCGTGCACAAGGCCGACAGGCTGAAGATCGTGAAGATGAAGTCGGAGCCCGCGGCCCCGGCGGCCGCGAAAGGGGGGACCGCGGAATGATCCCGCTCAGCCACTTCCTCGTCCTCGGCGCGCTGCTCTTCGCGATCAGCGTCGTCGGCATCTTCCTGAACCGCAAGAACCTGATCGTGCTGCTCATGGCGATCGAGCTGATGCTGCTCGCCGTGAACATGAACTTCATCGCGTTCGCGCACTTCCTGGGCGACCTGTCCGGGCAGGTGTTCGTGTTCTTCATCCTCACGGTCGCCGCCGCCGAGTCGGCGATCGGCCTGGCGATCCTCGTGGCGCTCTTCCGCAACCTGCGATCGATCAACGTCGACGACCTCGGAAGCCTCAAGGGATAACAAGAAATGTCGCTGTTCGCCCTGTCCTGCATCGCGGCCTTCGCGCCGCTCGTGGGGTCCATCCTGGCCGGTTTCCTGGGATGGAAGCTCGGGCGCCGCTTCGCGCACACCGTGACGATCGCCTCGGTCGCGATCTCGTTCGTGGCCTCGGCGATCGCGCTGTCGCAGGTGTGGAACGGCGCGCGGCTGGACCAGGAGGTCTATACCTGGATCGCGGGAGACGGCTTCCGCCTGCAGGTCGGGTTCCTCGTCGACCGCCTCACGGTCACGATGATGACGGTGGTCACGTTCGTGTCGCTGATGGTGCACGTCTACACGATCGGCTACATGGCCGACGACCCGGGCTACCAGCGCTTCTTCTCGTACATCTCGCTCTTCACCTTCTCGATGATGATGCTGGTGATGGCGAACAACTTCCTCCAGCTCTTCTTCGGCTGGGAGGCGGTGGGCCTGGTGTCCTACCTGCTGATCGGCTTCTGGTACACGCGCCCGACGGCGATCTACGCGAACCTCAAGGCGTTCCTGGTGAACCGCGTGGGCGACTTCGGCTTCCTGCTGGGCATCGGCTTCGTCTTCGCCGTCTTCGGCACGCTGGACTACGCGGCGGTCTTCGGCAACGCCCCCAGGGTGCTCCCGAACCTCGCGGTCGAGCTCATTCCGGGCATGCCGTGGGCGCTCGTGAGCGTGATCTGCATCTGCCTGTTCATCGGCGCGATGGGCAAGAGCGCGCAGTTCCCGCTGCACGTGTGGCTTCCCGATTCGATGGAGGGCCCCACGCCCATCTCCGCGTTGATCCACGCGGCGACGATGGTGACCGCGGGCATCTTCATGGTGGCGCGCATGTCGCCGCTCTTCGAGATGAGCGAGGCGGCGCGCTCCTTCGTGATCGTGATCGGCGCCATCACCATGTTCTTCATGGCCCTCATCGCGCTCGTGCAGTACGACATCAAGCGCGTGGTGGCGTACTCCACGCTCTCGCAGCTGGGCTACATGACGGTGGCGCTCGGCGCTTCCGCCTATTCGGTGGCGATCTTCCACCTCATGACGCACGCCTTCTTCAAGGCGGTGCTCTTCCTGGGCGCGGGCTCGGTGATCATCGCGCTGCACCACGAGCAGGACATGCGCAGGATGGGAGGGCTGCGCAAGTACATGCCGATCACCTACCTCACGGTGCTGATCGGCGCGCTCGCCAACGCGGGCATCCCGCCGTTCTCCGGCTTCTTCTCGAAGGACTCCATCGTCGAAGCCGCGCTGGTGAGCCACACGCCGGGGCACATGTTCGCGTACATCCTCGCGGTGGGCGGCATCTTCGTGAGCGCCGTGTACTCGTTCCGGCTCGTCTTCTTCGCTTTCCACGGCGAGGAGCGCTTCGAGGCGCACGGCCACGGCCATGGCGAGGCGCACGGCGACGTGAAGCCCGGCGTGGACGCCAGGCAGCACGCGGCCGAGGAGCCGCACCACGAGGCGATGCACGGCAAGCCGAAGGAATCGCCCTGGGTCGTGACGGTGCCGCTCATCGCGCTCGCGATCCCGTCGATCTTCCTGGGCGCGATGACGATCGGCCCGATGCTCTACGGCGACTGGTTCTCCGGCTCGATCGCCCCCACGGCGACGATGGAGCACATGAAGGAAGAGTTCCACGGCTGGGCCGCCATGGCGCTGCACGCGGTCACGACGCTGCCCTTCTGGCTCTCGCTCGCCGGGATCGCGCTCACCGCGTACCTGTACCTCGTGCGCCCGGACCTGCCGGCGGTCATCAAGCGCAAGTCGGGGATCCTCGCCACCATCCTCGAGCACAAGTACGGCTTCGACGAGTTCAACGACTGGTTCTTCGCCGGCGGCGCGCGCAAGGTCGGCACGCAGCTCTGGTCCTGGGGCGATCGCACGATCATCGACGGCATCATGGTGAACGGCACCGCGAGGCTCATCGGCTGGTTCGCGAAGGTGGCGCGGCGCATGCAGACCGGCTTCATCTACCACTACGCGTTCACGATGATCATCGGGGTCTTCGGGCTCCTCACCTTCTTCTGGTGGCACCTCCAGAAGGGCTAACGCGCCGCGCGCAGAAGAAAAAAAGATGCTCCAGGGATTCCACATCATCTCGCTCACCATCTGGGTGCCGATCGTCTTCGGCCTCGCGGTGCTCGCCATCGGCAACGACCGCAACCCGGCGCCTGCGCGCTGGACCGCGCTGGCGGGCTCCGTGCTGGGCTTCCTGGTCTGCCTGCCGCTGTGGAGCGGCTTCCAGCCCACCGCCGACATGCAGTTCGTCGAGATGTCGCCGTGGATCCCGCGCTTCAACGTGAATTACCACCTCGGCGTGGACGGCATCTCGATGCCGCTCATCCTGCTGAACAGCCTCATGACGGTGCTGGTGGTCATCGCGCACTGGGAAGTGGTGAAGGACAAGGTCGCGCAGTATCTCGCGGCCTTCCTGCTGATGTCGGGCTTCATCAACGGCACCTTCGCGGCGCTGGACGCGATCCTGTTCTACGTCTACTTCGAGGCCATGCTGATCCCGATGTTCCTCATCATCGGGGTCTGGGGCGGGCCGAACCGCGTGTACGCGGCGGTGAAGTTCTTCCTGTACACGCTGCTGGGCTCGCTGCTCATGCTCGCCGCGTTCATCTACCTCTACAGCCAGGCCAACGGCAGCTTCGAGATCCTCGACTTCCAGAAGCTCCCGCTCGGCCTCACGGCGCAGGTGCTGCTCTTCCTCGCGATGTTCATGTCCTTCGCGGTGAAGGTGCCGATGTGGCCGGTGCACACGTGGCTGCCGGACGCGCACGTGGAGGCGCCCACGGGCGGCTCGGTGATCCTCGCGGCGATCACGCTCAAGATCGGCGGATACGGCTTCCTGCGCTTCAACCTCCCGATCGCGCCGGACGCGTCCCATTACCTCGCGGGCTTCATGATCACGCTGTCGCTGATCGCGGTGGTGTACATCGGGCTGGTGGCGCTCGTGCAGGCGGACATGAAGAAGCTCATCGCCTACTCGTCGATCTCGCACATGGGCTTCGTGACGCTCGGCTTCTTCATCTTCAACGCCGACGGCATGCTGGGCGGGCTCATCCAGATGGTCTCGCACGGCTTCGTGTCGGCGGCGCTGTTCCTCTGCGTGGGGGTGCTCTACGACCGCGTGCATTCGCGCCAGATCGCCGACTACGGCGGGGTCGCCAACACGATGCCGGTCTTCGCGGCGTTCTTCGTGCTCTTCGCCATGGCGAACACGGGCCTGCCGGGCACCAGCGGGTTCGTGGGCGAGTTCTTCGTGGTCCTCGGCACGATCAAGGTGAGCTTCTGGTACGCCTTCCTCGCCGCCACCACGCTCATCTGGGGCGCCGCGTACACGCTGTGGATGATCAAGCGCGTGGTGTACGGCGGCGTGGCCAACGACCACGTCGCGGCGCTCAAGGACGTGGGCGCGCGCGAGCT
The DNA here is from genome assembly GCA_035719385.1 of Usitatibacter sp. Lineage (GTDB taxonomy): Bacteria > Pseudomonadota > Gammaproteobacteria > Burkholderiales > Usitatibacteraceae > Usitatibacter. Next base: position 14,352 of record DASTGG010000170.1, on the reverse strand, counting down.
AACCTTCCTCGTGCTCCTCGCCGTCGCGGTGCTGTGGATGGGCATCCAGCCCAAGCCGCTCGCCGACGTCATGAACCCCACGGTGCAGGAGCTGCTGCGCCACGTGTCGCAGAGCAAGCTATGAATACCGCCACCTTCTCCCTCGCGACGATCGCGCCGGCCATGCCGGAGATCGTCCTCGCGACGCTGCTCTTCACGCTGCTCCTGGTGGACATCTTCCTCAAGGAGAGCGAACGCCACATCACCTACTGGCTGAGCATCGCCACGCTGGTGGCCGCGGCCTTCCTGTCCTTCCTCACCATCGGGCGCGAGACCGTCGTGACGTTCCAGGGCCTTTTCGTGGCCGACGCGATGTCGCAGGTGCTCAAGGTCGTGACGCTGCTCACCGTGGCGGCCACCCTCATGGTCAGCCGCACGTACCTGGCCACGCGCGGGCTGCTGACGGGCGAGTTCCTCACGCTCGCGCTCTTCGGCTCGCTCGGGATGATGGTGATGATCTCGGCGCACCACTTCCTCACGCTCTACCTCGGCCTCGAGCTCATGGCGCTGTCGCAGTACGCGATGGTGGCCCTGCAGCGCGATTCGGCGAGGGCGACGGAAGCGGGCATGAAGTACTTCGTGCTCGGCGCGCTGTCCTCGGGCCTGCTGCTCTACGGCATGTCGATGATCTACGGCGCCACCGGCTCGCTGGAGCTCACGCGCGTGGCCTTCGCCATCGAGCGCAGCCAGTCGTACGACCTGCTCGCGGTCTTCGGCGTGGTGTTCGTCGTCGCGGGCATCGCCTTCAAGCTCGGGGCGGCGCCGTTCCACATGTGGATCCCCGACGTGTACCACGGGGCCGCCACGCCGGCCACGCTCATCGTGGGGGCCGCGCCCAAGATCGCCGCGTTCGGCTTCGTCATGCGGCTGCTCGCCAACGGCCTGCAGGGGTACACGGGCGACTGGCAGCAGATGCTGCTCTTCCTCGCCGTGCTGTCGCTCGCGGTGGGCAATATCGTCGCGATCGCGCAGAGCAACCTGAAGCGCATGCTCGCCTACTCGACGATCTCGCACATGGGCTTCGTGATCGTCGGCATCCTCGCCGGCACCGACGCGGGCTACGGCGCGGCGATGTTCTACACGATCACCTACGCGATCATGACCGTCGGCTCCTTCGGCATGATCCTGCTGCTGTCGCGCGCGGGCTTCGAGGCGGACAACCTCGACGACTTCCGGGGGCTCAACCAGAAGTCGCGCTGGTACGCGTTCGTCATGCTGGTCACGATGTTCTCGCTGGCGGGCATCCCGCCCACGGCCGGGTTCTTCGCGAAGCTCTTCGTGCTGCAGGCGGCGCTGGACGCCGGCTACACCTGGCTCGTCGTCTACGCCGTGCTGATGTCCGTGATCGGCGCCTTCTACTACCTGCGCATCGTGAAGCTGATGTACATGGACGCGCCCGCGGGCGAGATCACCCTCGAGCCGCGCGCCGACGCGCGCTGGGTGCTGTCGGCGAGCGGGCTCATCACGCTCGCGCTGGGCATCGTGCCGGCGCCGTTGATGGACCTTTGCGCACGCGCCATCGCGGCCTCGATGTAGGCGTGGCGAAGCCCCCGGAATTCTCCGAGGACTTCACCGAAACCACGGCGGGGTCGGAGCTCGCCTTCGACGGGCGCCTGCTCAAGGTGAAGCGCGACGTGGTGCGCCTGCACGACGGCACCGAGGCGTGGCGCGAGTACATCCTGCATCCCGGCGCGGTGATGATGCTGGTGTTCGTGGACGAGGGCACGATCCTCCTCGAGCGCCAGTACCGCTACCCCAAGCGCCGCCACTTCATCGAGCTGCCCGCGGGCAAGCTCGAGCCCGGGGAGCCGCCGCTCGACACCGCGAAGCGCGAGCTGGTCGAGGAGTGCGGATACGAGGCCGCGCAGTGGTGGCGCATCGCGAGCATCGACCCGTCGATCGGCTATGCCGACGAGGTGATCCACCTCTACGGCGCGCGCGGCCTCGCGTACGTGGGCCACAAGCTCGACGCCGGCGAGCACCTCACGGCCTTCCAGGCGAAGCTCGCCGACGCGCTCGAATGGGTGCGGGATGGCATCATCACGGACTCGAAGACGGCGTACGCGCTATTGTGGTGGGACAAGTGGGGGAGGTTTCCGGATTAGCGACGATGGTGCGGGTCGATTTGTCCGAACCCGTGAAACCGCAGGCGTGAGTCCGGCGGCAGGAACTTAATCGACCCGCACCATCGTCGATGAAAACCTCACACCACTCGAGCGTGATGCCGGCGCGGATGACGATGCTGGAGGAGGGCTCGAGGTGAAGGTGGGGATTCCTTTTTCATGGCCGTGAAAACGCGAGCCGAGGGCCGGTCGCAAATTCAGCGGACCCACGCACGGGACCATGGATTCGTCCGCTCGAATGGGAGTCCGCTGAATTTGCGATCATTGCGCCCCGATGGCGATCGATTGCGTTTTCCCGTGCCTGAAAAAGGAATCCCCACCTTCGCCTCGACTCCCGATACATGATCGACCTCCTCGTCATCGGCGGCGGCATCAACGGCTGCGGCATCGCGCGGGATGCCGCCGGCCGCGGCCTTTCCGTCACGCTGGTCGAGAAGGACGACCTCGCGGCCGCCACCAGCTCGTGGAGCTCCAAGCTCATCCACGGCGGGCTGCGCTATCTCGAGCAGTACGAGTTCCGCCTCGTGCGCGAGGCGCTGCAGGAGCGCGAGGTGCTGCTGCGGCTCGCGCCGCACATCATCCGGCCGTTGATGTTCGTGCTGCCGCACGACGCGAGCATGCGTCCCGCGTGGATGATCCGCGTGGGGCTGTGGCTCTACGACCACCTCGGCGGGCGCATCACGCTGCCGGGCTCGAAGCAGGTGGCCTTCCCGCACCTGGAGTACAGCGCCGGGCTCAAGGCCGGGATCCGCGCCGGCTTCGTCTATTCCGACTGCCGCGTGGACGATTCGCGCCTCACGCTGATCAACGCGATGTCCGCGGCGGAGAAGGGCGCCACCGTGATGACGCGCACGCGCTTCGAGGGCGCGCGCCGCGTGAACGACTGGTGGGAAGCGACCGTCGCCACCGAGGACGGCAAGCGCCGCGTGATCCAGGCGAAGGTGCTGGTGAATGCGGCGGGCCCGTGGGTCGTCGACGCGCTGCACGCGATCGAGGGCGACCGCACGCCGGAAAAGGTGCGCCTCGTGAAGGGCAGCCACATCATCGTGCCGAAGGTGCATTCGCAGGGGCACGCCTACATACTGCAGAACCCCGACAAGCGCGTGGTGTTCGTGATCCCGTACGAGGGCCGCTTCAGCCTCATCGGGACGACGGACGTCGGCGTCGCGAGCGTCGAGGAGGCGCGCGCCATCACGCCCGGGGAGACCGCCTACCTGCTGGAGGCCGCCAACCGTTTCCTCGCGCGGCCGCTCACGCCCGCCGACGTCATCTCGAGCTACGCCGGCGTGCGGCCGCTCTACGACGACGGATCGAGCAATCCGTCGGAAGTCACGCGCGACTACGTGCTCAAGGTCGACCGCACCGGCGGGCCGAAGGCGGCGCCGCTCATCACCGTCTTCGGCGGCAAGATCACCACGTACCGCCGCCTCGCCGAGGAAGTCATGGCGAAGCTGGCGCCCTTCCTTCCCGCGCTGCGCCCGCCGTGGACCGCGCACGAGGCGCTTCCCGGCGGCGACCTCAGCTTCAACGCCTTCCGCGACGAGATGACGGCGCGCTATCCGCACCTGGGGCGCGAGCTGCTGGCGGGCATCGTGCGCCGCCACGGCTCGCGCACGCCGAAGGTCCTCGGCCACGCGCAGCGCCTCGACGACCTGGGCCGCTATTTCGGCGCCGGCCTCACCGAGCGCGAGGTCGACTACATGCGCGCCGAAGAGTGGGCCATGACGGGCGAGGACGTGCTCTGGCGGCGCAGCAAGTGCGGCCTGCACATGACGGCCGTCGAGCGCGAGTCGCTGCGCAACCACGTGGGCCGCTGATGCGCCCGCTCGCGCAGTTCCCGCTCGAGGACCGGCGGGCCGTTCGCGCCGTCCTCACCGACATCGACGACACGCTCACCCTGCACGGGCAGCTGCCGGCGATCGCCTACGCCGCACTGGAGCGGCTGCGCGACGGCGGGCTGCTCGTGATCCCGGTGACGGGGCGGCCGGCCGGCTGGTGCGACCACATCGCGCGCATGTGGCCCGTGGACGCCGTGGTGGGCGAGAACGGCGCCTTCTGGTTCCGCTACGACAAGCAGGCGGGCAAGCTCGTGAAGCGCTACGTGATCGAAGACCGGGAGCGCGCGCTGCGCGCGCAGCGCATGCAGGCGATCGCCGCGCGCATCCTCGCCGAGGTGCCCGGCTGCGCGATCGCCTCCGACCAGCCCTACCGCGAAGCCGACCTCGCGATCGACTTCCGCGAGGACGTGCCCGCGCTGCCGCTGGAAAGCGTGCGGCGGATCGTGGGGATCATGGAAGCCGAAGGGCTCACCGCCAAGGTGAGCTCGATCCACGTGAACGGCTGGTTCGGCGGCTACGACAAGCTGTCGACGGCCAGGCGCATGCTGCGCGAGGAATTCGCGATCGACGCGGAGCGTTCCCGCAGGGAGCTCGTCTTCGTCGGCGACTCGCCCAACGACCAGCCGATGTTCGCGTTCTTTCCCAATGCCGTGGGCGTGGCGAACGTGCGCGAGATGGCCGAGCTCATGACCTCGCTGCCCACGTGGGTGACGCCTTCCGCGGGCGCCTTCGGCTTCGCGGAGCTCGCCGAGGCGCTGCTGCCCCGCTAGCGCGTCTCTCCGCGCGCGAAGATCGCCGCGGCCTGCGAGCGGCGCGCCACGCCCAGCTTCTGGAACGCGTTGCTGAGGTAGTTGCGCACCGTCTTCTCGCTCAGCCCGAGCTCCGCGCCGATCTGCTTGTTGGTCTTGCCCTCGACCACCAGCGCGAGGATGCGGTACTCCTGCTTCGAGAGCGCGGGCGCGGTCGTGAGGCGCTGCGCGACCGAGGCGGTCACGGCGGGATCGATCACGAGGCGGCCCGAGGCCGCGTCGCGGATCGCGTCGGTGAGCGACTGCTGGTCGATCTCCTTCAGCAGGTAGCCGGCGGCGCCCGCGAGCACCGTGGACATGCGCGCCAGGTCCTCGGCATAGGAGGTGAGGAAGAGCACCCGCGCCTTGGGCACGCTCGAGAGGATCTCGCGGCATGCGTCCACGCCCGAGCCGTCGGGCAGCCGCAGGTCCATGAGCACCACGTCCGGCTGCACGCGTCCGGCGACCTCGATCGCCTGCGCCGCGGTGGCGGCTTCGCCCGCCACCTGGAAGTCCTGCACGTGCCCCAGCAGCGCGCGCAGCCCCGCGCGCACCATCTCGTGATCGTCCACCAGAAGAAGCCGAATCATGAAACCCCCGGAAAATTCACGCTCACGCGTGTGCCGCCCTGTTCCACCGTCGTGATCTTCGCACGGCCGCCCAGCTTGCGGGCGCGCGCCTCGATGTGCGCCAGTCCCAGCCCCGAGGCCGAAGCGCTGCCGAGCCCGCGCCCATTGTCCGCGATTTCGAGCTCGAATTCTCCCCCCGGGCCCCGGTCGAGGCGCACGCGGGCCTGCGTGGCGTTGGCGTGGCGCGCCACGTTGGCCGCCGCCTCGCGGATGATCCGCAGCACGTGGGCGGCCTCCTCGGCGGCGAGCGCCTCGAGCGCGCCGGGCTCCAGGTCCACCTCGAAGCGGGTCTGGGGCGTCCTGGGCAGGCTGCGCTCGATCTCGGCGCGCAGCTGCGCCGGCGTGAGCCGCGGCGGCTTCTCCCCGCCGATGAAGGCGCGCAGGTCCTGGATCACGAGGTTCAGGTCCGCCTCGGCCTGCGCGATGAGGCCGTTGGCGCGCTCGGGCGACTCCTCGAGCAGCCGGCGCGTGCCCTGCAGCCCGAGCCCGATCGCGTAGATCGACTGGATGCAGCCGTCGTGCAGCTCGAGCATCATGCGCTCCTGCTCGGCGCGATAGCGCGCCTGGTCGCGAAGGCGCAGCGCGACGAGCGCGCCGACGAGCAGCAGCAACACGGTCGCCGCGGCGGCGAACGCCATCAGGTAGCCGCGTTGCCGCTCGTAGTGGCCCAGCACCGATTCCACGCTTTCGGCCACGAAGACCACGAGCTGGTATCCGGGCACCAGGCGGAAGGCGACGTAGCGCTCGACGCCGTCCACGAGCCCCGGGCCGGCGAACTCCCCCGCGCCGGCGCGGGCGATCTGCGTGTACGGCGCCATCGATACGTGCACGCTGCGGTCGAGGTCCACGCTTCGCGCCAGGATCTGGCCGTCGATGCGCGCGAGGGTGATGACGCCGCGCGGCCCCAGGTCGATCTCGCGATAGACCTGCTCCAGCGAGGGCGGCGCGATGCCGAGCACGATCACGCCCTGGAAGCTGCCGTCGGCGCCGCGGATCGGGCGCGTGAACTGGATGCTCCATTGGCCGGTGATGCGTTCCGGCAGCGGCTCGCTGATGTAGAGCGCGTCGGAGCCGCTGTCGCGTTGCGCCGTGAAATAGCTGCGGTCGTCGAACCGCATCGGGTTCGCCGAGCCCGCCTGGCTGTACAGCAGCCCGCCCTGCGCATCCAGCACCGACACCTGGATCACGCGCTCCGTGCTGAGCAGTTGCGCGTGCTCGGATACCACGCGGTCGAATCCGGCGCGGTCGCGCTGCCACACCTCGCGCAGCGCGACGAGCGAGATGTCGATGGCGCGCACGGAGGAGGCCTCGTGCTCGGCGAGCGTGTTCGCGAGGTTGCGGCGATCGGCGGCGGCATCGGCTTCCGTGGAGCGCAGCAGCTGGCCCGCGGCGAGGAAGGCGCCGGCCCAGATGAGCGCCGCCAGCGCGACGCACACCGCCAGCGGCCACGCGTACGAGACGTGCCTTCTCATGGCTTCGCGGGAATCAATGCGAGGAGCTCGTCGCGCTTGAACGGCTTGTCCACGGTCGCATCGAAGCCGATCTCCTTCATCGCCCTGCGGAAGCCGGCGCCGTTGTCGGCGCTGGCGGCCACGAGGCGCGTGGCCTGCGCGTTCCTGGGGAGGCGCGCGCGCAGATCGCGCGCGGCGTCCATGCCTTCGAGGCCCGCGAGCGCGGCATCGACGAGGACGAGGTCGTACACGTCCTGCTCGAGCGCGCCGATCGCCTCGGCGACATCCTGCGCCACCACGACGCTGCAGTCGTGCCGCCCGAGGATGTGCGCCGCGAGGATCTGGCTGTCGCGGTGCGGATCGACCAGCAGGACCGTGGCGCCCTTGCGCTGCTCGCGAAGCGAATGGCGCGTGACGAGCGTCGGCGTCTCGTCCGCATCCACCGAAGCGCCCGTCACGGCGACGATCGCCTCGTTGAGCTGCCGGTCGCTGATCGGATAGCGCATGTACGCCGAGATGCCGTTCTCGCGGCAGGCGATGGCATCGCCCGGGCGCCCCTCCGTCGCGAGCATCATGACGAGCGTGTCGCGCAGGTTGGGGTGGTGCTTGATGCGGAAGGCGAGGAGGAAGCCGTCCTGCACCGGCAGCCGGTTGGAGGCGATGACGAGCGGCACCGGCGAGCCTTCGTCGGCCAGCCGCTCGAGCAGCGCGATCGCCATGGGCGCGTTGTCGGCCTCGAGCGGCAGCATGCGGAAGCCGCGAAGCACGCCGGAGACGGCGCGCCGCTGCTCGGCATCGGCGGAAACGACCAGCACCGGCATGGCCACGAGCGACACGTACGTGGGCCGCGGCGGCGCGGGCGGCGCGGGCCTCACGGGGAACTCGGTGCTGAAGCCGTAGAGCGCCTCTGCGCCCGGGCGCGAGGCGATCGCGAGCGTGCCGCCCATCGCGGCTACCATGTACCTCGCCAGCGCCACGCCCATGCCGGCGTCCGGCACCGCGCGCGCGGCGGCCTGCTGCGCCGCCGTGCCCGCGGCGAGGACGGCGAACGAGAGCTGGATGCCCGATTCCGTCGTGTATTCGGGCGTGATCTGCAGCGTGATCTCCGCGCCAGGCAGCAGCGCGAAGGCGCTTTCGAGCAGGTTCTTCAGCACCATCTGCAGGCGCTCGACGTCGCCCTCGAGCGCGTCGGCGACATCCTGCTCGACCTTCATGCGCAGCCGGCAACCGCGCTCCTGCGCGCCCTGCGACACGCGCGCGATGAGCTGCGCGAGCGCCGGGCGCAGGTCGAAGGGCGCCTTGCGCAGCGTGACGCCGCCCGACACGCGCGAGAAGTCCACCAGCTCGCCCACGGCCGCCATCGCGGTCTCGGTCGAGGCGCGAATGCGCTGGACGCGCTCGATCATCGCCGGATCGAAGTCGAGCTGCTGCGCGCGCATCGCCACGGCCGAGATGCCCTCGAGCGCCACCGAGAGCTCCTCGCCGACCTGGTGGATCACGGCGATCTCCGCGGCGCCCTGGCCGGCGGCGCTCGCGGCCGAAGCCTCGTCACGCAGGATCCACACCGCGCCGCCGTGGGCCCCCTCGACGACGATCGGCTCGCGCTCGAGCGCGACCGCGCGCCCGTCGCCCAGTGCGAGCACCACGGATGCGGCCTGCGCGGGATGGCGGCGCGCTTCGGCGAGCGCCGCCGCGTCCATGACCGGCGATCGCGCGAGCACGTCCCATACGCGCAGCCCCGACAGCGACTGCGGCGCCGAGTCCAGGGCGAGCGAGCGGCAGAACACGTCGTTCACCAGCTCGATGTCGCCCGGCGCGGTCTCGATCAGCAACCCCGTGGGCGATACGTCCGCGAGCGCGAGGAGCCGTGCGGAGACCAGGTTCAGCGCTTCGTCGGTCTCGCGCTGCGCGCCGATGTCCTGGAGCACCGCCACGACGCCGGCGGACTTGTCCTTCGCATCGACGCAGGGCTGCATCGACACGCTGACCGAGGGCGCCCCCTCGTCGCCGGCGAGCGTCGCATCGAAGAGCGCCGTGGCCGCCTTGCCGCCGCCCACGCGCGCGAGGTTCTGCTGCACGCGCTTGCGATCGCGGGCGGCGAACAGCGAGGCGAGGTCCCTGCCCGGGAGGGCGGCCGCATCCTGGCGCACGAGCGTGGCGAACGCGGCATTCGCGACGCTGACGGCGCCCGCGGCGTCGGTGACGACAACGGCGACGCGCAGCCCGTCGAAGATGCGCCTGAAGTCCGCCATGGGCCGCCGCTACGGGCGCGCCATCTTCCGGATGACGCCGAGCAGGTGGCTCGTGGCCGGGTGCAGCGTGGCGGGCTCGCCGCGCACCGCGGGCAGGATCTGCCCGGCGATCTTCTTGCCGAGCTCCACGCCCCACTGGTCGAACGAGTTGATGCCCCAGACCATGCCCTGCACGAAGACCTTGTGCTCGTAGATGGCGAGCAGGGCGCCCACGTGGAACGCATCGAGCGCCGGCAGCACGAACGTCGTGCTCACGCGGTCGCCGGGGCAGGCGCGATAGCTCTCCGGCGTCGCCACGCCTTCCATGAGCGCCTCCGATTGCGCGGTGGCATGCGCGAGCAGGATCTCGTGGTGCTCCGCGTGCCCGCCCATGGCGCTGGCCACGATGATGAAGTCGCAGGACGCGGGATCCGTGCCCTGGTGCAGCCACTGGTGGAACGCGTGCTGGCCGGGCGTCTCGGTGCCGCCCCACACGACCGGGCACGTCGCGAAATCGACCGGATTTCCGTCGCGGTCCACGCGCTTGCCGTTCGATTCCATCTCGAGCTGCTGCAGGTACGCGGGCAGGCTTTCGAGCCGCGCGGCGTAGCTGAGCACGGCATGCGTCGGCGCCCCGAGCGCGTTGCGGTTCCAGATGCCGACGAGCGCGAGCAGCGCGGGGACGTTGTGCTCGAGGGGCGCCGAGCGGAATTCCAGATCGACCGCGTGGGCGCCCGCGAGCAGCTGCTCGAAGCGTTGCATGCCCACGCCGATCGCGAGCGGAAGGCCGACCGACGACCAGAGCGAGAAGCGCCCGCCGACCCACTCGCCGAACGCGAACACGTTGCACTCGGGCAGGCCCCAGCTCGCGGTCTCCTCGAGGTTCGCCGTCGCGGCCACGACGTGCTTCGCGATCGCCTCGCGGCCCATGGCCGCCTCGAGCCAGGCGCGCGCGGCTGCCGCGTTCACCATCGTTTCCTGCGTGGTGAAGGTCTTGGAGGCGACGATCACGAGCGTGGCTTCGGGATCGAAGCCGCGGACCGCATCGTCGAACTCGGCTGCGTCGATGTTGGTGACGAAGCGCACCTCGGGCCCGTCGGCGCCGGCGCGCAGCGCCTCGAGCGCGAGCTTCGGTCCCAGGGAGGAGCCGCCGATGCCGAGCGCCAGCACATGGCGGATCGGCTTGCCCGTGGCGCCCTTCCATTGGCCCTCGCGAACCGCCTGGGAGAACACGCGCATGCGCTCGCGCACCCGCTGGATCGCCGGCCGCACGTCCTCGCCATCCACGACGACGCGCTCGTCGCCGCGCAACGCCGTGTGCAGCACGGGCCGGTTCTCGGACGTGTTGATGCGCTCGCCGCTGAACAGCCGCTCGATGCCGGCGGGCACGTCGCGCTCGCGGGCGAGCTCCGCGAGCAGGCGCAGCGTCTCCGGCGTGATGCGCTGCTTGGACAGGTCGACCGCGATCCCGGCGCAGGTGAAAGTGAGCTTCTCGCCGCGGTGGGGATCGGCCTTCCAGAGGGCGGAGATGCGTTGCCCGGCCAGCGCGTCACGGTGGGCGAGCAGCGACTGCCAGGCGGCCGATCGGGTGAAGGAAGGCATGGCGAAAATTCTAACCCAGGGCCAGCCCGCCGATCCCCAGCACCATGCCCGCGGCGGCGAGGGCGCGGCGCGCGAGATCGCCCTCGCGCAGCAGGTGCGCGCCCATGAGCGCCGCGAAAAGGATCGAAACCTCGCGCGCGGGCGCCACGAGGCTCACCGGCGTGAACACCATCGCGGTGAGCACCAGGACGTACGAAAGCGGCGACAGGATGGCGATCGCGAGGACGGTGCCGCGGCGCTCGGCCCATGCGCGCCGCAGCCCGCCCGGCGCGCGGCGCTCGGTGAACGGCACCAGGACCATCACGCGGAAGGCGTTGCAGCCCCAGTCGTAGAGCAGCGGCGGCACCAGCCAGCGCGCCACGCTGGCCTTGTCCCACACGGTATAGGCGGCGATCATGCAGCCGGTGAGCAGCGCGAATCCCACCGCATGCCGAGCCTCGCCCTTGTGCCATGCGAACGGGTTGCCGGTAAGCAGCAGGGCGCTCGCGCCGATGAGCAACGCGCCGGCAAGCGCCACCGCGCTGGGCCGTTCGCCCAGCAACGACATCGCGACGATGATCGTGATCAACGGCCCGGTGGCGCGGGCGAGCGGATACACGATCGACAGGTCGCCGCCGCTGCGATAGGCACGGTCGAGGAGCAGGAAATAGGCCGTGTGGATGAGCCCGCTGCCCAGCATCAGCACGAGGTGCACGGGCTCGAAGCGATAGGCCTGCAGCCAGGCCGCGCCGAGCGCGAGCGGCGCGTAGATCGCCACGGAGCTCGCCGAGGCGGCGGCGATCAGCCCCTGGCCGCCGCCGCTCTTCTTGAGGAGGTAGTTCCAGCTCGCGTGGCAGAAGGCGGCGAAGAGGACCAGCCCCAGCGCCAGCGCCGTCACGGCTTGAGGAGCCGGAGCAGGTCCAGGTACTGCGGATCTTCCGGCATCACGGCGCCGAGCCGAAGCAACGCGTCGATGGTGACGGCTCCCGCGTCGAGCGTGAAATCGCCCATGAGCAGCGCCTGCACCACTTCCTCCAGCGGCATGCGGCGGATCTCCGAGACCTCGCCGTCCTGGTTCACCGGCTTGAATTCCGGCGGCAGCCAGAGGTCGTGCACGAAGAGGATCTCGCGGTGCAGGCCCTCGGGCACCGAATACTCGACGCGCACCGCCCCGATGCAGTTCAGGCCCGCGAGCAGCGAGGGCGCGATCCCCGCCTCCTCCCACGCCTCCTTGCGAAGCGTCTCGTCCACCGTCAGGCCGGCGCTGATGCGCCCGCCCACGAGGTTGTCGAGCTTGTCGGGATCGATGGGCTTGTCGGCGCTGCGCCGCGCGATCCAGGCGTGGGGCAGCCCGTCCACGCGCGTGATGCCGTTCAGGTGCGCGCCGTAGGCCATGACGCCGAAATGGCGGCACGCGCAGCGCTCCATGCGGAAGAGCTCGGGCGCGGCGTAGCGGTGCGAGACGCTCACGGCCTCGTCGCGCCAGCCGGTGAGCACGCCATCGCGATGCAGGTCGCGTATGACCTCGCCCATGGCCTCCGTGCGGCCCGCGGGCGTGTCGGGCTTCGCGCGCAGGCTCGCGTACGCGTCGTTGATCTCGAAGACGTGCGGCCATCGCCGCAGCAGGTCGGCGAAGGACGGCCGCAGCCACCCGACCACATGCTCCTTCACGTAGAAAGGCAGCACGGGCAGCTCGCGGCCCGAATGCGATGCGTGCGTGCACGCCGCTCGGAGCAGTCCCAGGAGGTCGGGGTAGACGCGCGGTCTCATGGCCGGGATTGTTTTGGCGGAGAGAGGATCGAACCGGTGAGAAGTGCGTTGACAAGTCTAAGCCAATTCCCCAGACTGCGCCCGCCATGAAAGTGCTCGTCCTCGGTGCCGGAGTGATCGGCACGTCGACCGCCTGGTATCTCGCAGGCGCGGGACACGAGGTCGTGGTGGCCGACCGGCGCGACGGCGCGGGCCTCGAGACTTCCTTCGCGAACGGCGGCCAGATCTCGGTCTCGCACGCCGAGCCCTGGGCCAATCCGGACGCGCCGGGGCAGATCCTGCAGTGGCTCTGGCGCGAGGATTCGCCGCTGCTCTTCCGCTTCCGCCTCGACCCGAAGCAGTGGGAGTGGGGCGCGCGCTTCCTCTATGAATGCCAGCCCTCGCGCACGCGCGAGAACATCGCGCAGATCGTGAAGCTGGCGCTCTACAGCCGCACGGCGCTGCGGGAGCTTCGCGCCGGGACCGGCATCGAATACGACGCCCTGCAGCGCGGCATCATCCATTACTACACCGAGCGCGACGAATTCGAGCGCGCCGTGAAGAGCGCCTCCGTCCTGCGGCGCCACGGGCTCGATCGCGAGGTGAAGACGGTCGAGGAGGCGATCGCGCTCGAGCCGGCGCTCGCGGCGGCGCGCGACCGGCTCGCGGGCGCCACCTATACCGCGACCGACGAATCGGGCGACGCGCACAAGTTCACGCAGAACCTCGCGCGGCTGGCCGAAGGCCGCGGTGCGACGTTCCTCTACGGGCGCACGATCCAGGCGCTGCAGGTGTCCCAAGGGCGCGTGCAGGGCGTGGCGGCGCGCAATGCGGCCGGCGAGGAAGAGACGCTCGTCGCCGACGCATACGTGGTCGCGCTGGGCAGCTACTCGCCGCTGCTCACGCGTCCCGCCGGGCTGGACCTTCCCGTCTATCCCGCGAAGGGGTATTCCGCCACGGTCGACGTGATCGACGAAACGCGGGCGCCCGTGGTGAGCCTCATCGACGACCATGCGAAGATCGTGTTCTCGCGGCTGGGCCAGCGGCTGCGCATCGCGGGAACCGCCGAACTCTCGGGCTACTCCACCGATCTGAACGACGTGCGCTGCGAGGCGCTGCGGCGGCGCGCGATGGAAATCTTTCCCGGTGCCGGGGCGTACGGGCATGCCGTCTTCTGGGCGGGGTTGCGGCCCTCGACACCGTCGAACGTTCCGATCGTGGGCACGTCGCGGTACCCGAACCTCTACCTCAACACGGGACACGGGACGCTGGGCTGGACCATGGCGTGCGGCTCCGGACGCGCCCTCGCCGACATCATTTCCGGGAAGGCACCGCAAGTGGATTTCAGGTTCTCGCACTAGCATGGCCGTCACCCTCAGGGACATCGAGGCGGCCGCGAAGGTGATCGCGGGCAGCGTCGTGCGCACGCCGTTCCTGCATTCGCGCACGCTCTCGGAGATCACGGGCGCGGAGATCTACCTCAAGTTCGAGAACCACCAGTTCACCGCCTCGTTCAAGGAGCGCGGCGCGTTGAACAAGCTCACGTCGCTCGACGCGGCGCAGCGCGCCAAGGGCGTGATCGCCTGCTCGGCCGGCAACCATGCGCAGGGCGTCGCGTACCACGCGCACCGCCTCGGCATCCCCGCCGTCATCGTCATGCCGCGCTACACGCCGTACGTGAAGGTCGAGCACACGCAGCGCCACGGCGCGGAGGTGATCCTCGAGGGCGACGGCTTCGACGCGGCCAAGGCGCATGCCATCGAGCAGGCGGCCGCGCGCGGCCTCACGCTCGTGCATCCCTACGACGACGAGAAGATCATCGCCGGGCAGGGCACGTGCGGCCTCGAGATGATGCAGGAGCACCCGGGGCTCGAGGCGCTGATCGTGGCGATCGGCGGCGGCGGGCTCATCTCCGGCATTTCC
>DASTGG010000169.1:0-15759 GCA_035719385.1 Usitatibacter sp. | reverse complement strand
ACTTCTACCTGCGCGCGCAGGCCGACGGCTGGCCCATGGGCGTGCAGCCGCCGGTGCTCACGTGGGGCTCGCTCAACACGCTCATCCTGCTGGCGAGCGTCGTCCCGAACCACTGGGCCAAGCGCGCCGCGGAGCGCCACGACCTTGCGGCGGTGCGCATCGCGATGCTCGTCTGCCTCGGGTTCGCGCTCGCCTTCATCATCGTGCGCGTCTTCGAGTTCGCGGGGCTGAACTGCCGCTGGGACACCAACGCGTACGGCTCCGCGGTCTGGACGCTGCTCGGGCTGCACACCGTGCACCTGGTCACCGATTTCGCCGACAGCGCGGTGCTGGCGGTGCTGATGTTCACCGGGCCGCTCGAGGGGCGCCGGTTCGTGGACGTCGCGGAAAACGCCGTCTACTGGGACTTCGTCGTGCTCGCCTGGCTGCCGATCTACGCCGTGATCTACTGGGCGCCGAGGTTCTGACCGTGCGCGTCTGGCCGGCTTTCCTCGCCCCGATGCTGGCGCTCCTCGACCAGGGCGTGACCTACGCGATGGTCGACTGGGCCTGCGGCACGCAGAACGTGACCGCGATGAACTGGGTCCATTTCATCTTCCTCGCCACGGCGATCACCGTGACGCTGCCCGCATGGGCCGACGCCATGAAGTACCGCACGGCCACGGAGCCGAACGACGCGGGCGAAGCGGGTGGCCGCGTTCGCATGATGTCGGTCGTGGCCGCCCTTTCGGGAGCGCTGTCCTCGCTGGTGATCCTCGCGTTGTGGGCCCCGACGTGGTTCCTGTCGCCCTGCCTGAGCTGACCGGCTGGAGCTTCGAGCCGTGGGTGCTGGTGCTGCTCGCCTCGAGCGCGGCGCTGTACGCGCTCGGCGCGGCGCGGCTCTGGTCGCGCGCCGGCGCCGGGCGTGGCATCACGCACGGGCATGTGCTGCGCTTCGCCCTCGGTTGGCTCGCGCTCGCGGCCGCGCTGGTCTCGCCGGTGGACGCGTGGGCCGAACGCACGTTCACCGCGCACATGGTGCAGCACGAGCTGCTCATGGTGGTCGCCGCGCCGCTGTTCGTGACCGCGCGGCCGCTCGAGGCGTGGACGTGGGCGCTGCCGCCCGCGTGGCGCCGCGCCCTCGGCGATGCGGCGCGCGCGAGGGCCCTGCGACGCGCCTGGAGCTGCATCACGGAGCCGGTCGGAGCCTGGACGCTGCACGCGCTCGCGCTCTGGGCCTGGCATGCGCCGCGGTTCTTCGAGGCCGCCCTCGAGGACGAGCCGATCCACATCGCGCAGCACGCCTGCTTCCTCGCCTCGGCGCTGCTCTTCTGGTGGTCGGTGCTGGCGCGCCGGACGCGGCATGCCGAGGGCGTGGCGCTGGCGAGCCTCTTCACGACGATGATGCACACGAGCGTGCTGGGCGCGCTGCTCACCTTCGCGCCCGGCGCCTGGTACGGGCACTATGCGAGCGCGCCGGTCACCGCGCTCTCGCCGCTGGAAGACCAGCAGCTGGGCGGCCTCATCATGTGGGTGCCGGCGGGCATGGTGTACATCGCGGCCGGGCTCGTGATCGTCGCCGCGTGGCTGCGCGACGGGCCGCGCCCCGCCCGCCTCAGATGATCTCGAGGCGCTGCTTTCGCGACGGCGGCGGGAAGATGCGGTCGATCTCGCGCAGCGTCGCCTCGTCGAGCCGGATCTCGCGCGCCTTCGCGTTCGCGCGCACGTGCTCCGCGCGACTGGCCTTGGGGATCGCGCAGACGCCCTCCTGGCGCAGCACCCACGCGATGGCAAGCTGGCTCGCGGTCACGCCCAGGCGCGAGGCGATGCCGGCGAGCCGGCGATCGGCCGCGAGCGCCCCCTCGTCCAGCGGGGAATAGGCCATGACGTCCACGCCGCGCTTGCGGCACCACGGCAGCAGGTCGTACTCGATGCCGCGCCGCGCCGGGTTGTACAGCACCTGGTCGGCGAACACGTTGCCGCCGCCGGCGATCCGCACGAGCTCCTCGAGGTCTTCCACGTCGAAGTTGGACACGCCCCAGCGCTCCACCTTGCCGGTCTCGACCAGGCGCTCGAGGGCTTCCACCGTCTCCTCGAGTGGCACGCGCCCGCGCCAATGCAACAGGTAGAGGTCGATGCCGTCCACGCCGAGGCGCTCGAGCGAGCGCTCGCAGGCGGCGACGAGCTCCTTGCGCGAGGCGTGATGCGGGTAGAACTTGGTGACCAGGAAGACGTCGTCGCGGCGCCCCTTGATCGCCTCGGCGACCACTTCCTCGGCGCGCCCGTCGGCATACATCTCCGCGGTGTCGATGAGGCGCATCCCCAGCTCGATGCCCTCGCGCAGGGCGGCCACCTCGGTCGCGCGCTGCGCCGCGCTCTCGCCCATGTGCCAGGTGCCCATCCCCAGGCGCGGCATCGGCGAGGCCGTCACAGCGCGTGGACCTCTTCGCCGTACTGCGGGTTCACGCGGCTGCCGGCGCCCATCTTGTTGAGCGCGTTGATGTAGGCCTTGGCGGAGGCCACGACGATGTCCACGTCGGAGCCGAGCCCGTTCACGATGCGGCCGTTCCCGGCGAGCCGCACCGTGACCTCGCCCTGCGAATCGGTGCCTTCTGTGATGGCGTTCACGGAATACAGCACGAGCTCCGCGCCGCTCCTGGCGAGCTTCTCGATCGCCTGGAACGCGGCGTCGACGGGTCCCGCGCCGCGCGCCTCGGCCGTGCGCTCGCGCCCTTCCTCGGCGATCACGATCTTCGCGTACGGCTGCTCACCCGTCTCCGAATGCGCGAGAAGGGAGACGAACTTGTAGCGCTCGTGCTCGGGCGTGACGGCTTCGTCGGACACCAGTGCCTGCAGGTCCTCGTCGAAGATCTCGCGCTTCTTGTCCGCGAGCTCCTTGAAGCGCGAGAACGCGGCGTTGAGCTGCTCCTCGGACTGCAGGGTGATGCCGAGCTCCTGCAGGCGCGTCTTGAACGCGTTGCGCCCCGAGAGCTTCCCGAGCGTGAGGCGGTTGTGGCCCCAGCCCACGTCCTCGGCGCGCATGATCTCGTAGGTCTCGCGATGCTTGAGCACGCCGTCCTGGTGGATGCCCGACTCGTGCGCGAACGCGTTGGCGCCCACGACGGCCTTGTTCGGCTGCACGGGATAGCCGGTGATCGTGGAAACGAGCTTGCTCGCCGGCACGATCTGCGTGGTGTCGATGCGGGTGGTGCACGGGAAGACGTCGGAGCGCGTCTTCACCGCCATCACGACCTCTTCCAGCGAGGCGTTGCCCGCGCGCTCGCCGAGGCCGTTCACGGTGCACTCCACCTGGCGCGCGCCCGCCATCACCGCGGCGAGCGAGTTGGCCACCGCCATGCCGAGGTCGTTGTGGCAGTGCGTGGACCAGATGGCCTTGTCCGCATTGTGGATGCGCTCCAGGAGCTGCCTGAAGAGCGCGCCCCACAGCTCGGGCGTGCTGTAGCCGACGGTGTCGGGCACGTTGATCGTGCGCGCGCCCGCGGCGATCGTCGCCTCGAAGATGCGGCACAGGAAATCCACGTCGGAGCGCACCGCGTCCTCCGCGGAGAATTCCACGTCGTCCGTGAACTGGCGGGCGAGCTTCACGGCGCGAACCGCGCCCTCCAGCACGGCTTCGGGCTCCATCCTGAGCTTGAGCTTCATGTGGATGGGGCTGGTCGCGATGAACGTGTGGATGCGGCCCGAATTCGCGCCCTTGATGGCTTCGCCGGCGCGAACGACGTCGTTGTCGTTGGCGCGGGCGAGCGAGCACACGGTGGAGTCCTTCACCGCCTCGGCCACGGCGTGGATGGCCTCGAAGTCGCCGGGGCTCGCCGCCGCGAAGCCCGCCTCGATCACGTCCACGCGCAGCTTCTCCAGCTGCTTGCCGATGCGCACCTTCTCCTCGCGGGTCATGGAAGCGCCCGGGCTCTGCTCCCCGTCGCGCATGGTGGTGTCGAAAATGATCAGTTGGTCCCGCATGGTTGCTCCCTCAACGAATGGATGGATTCATCCGCCCCGCGGTGTCGAAGCGGCCGTTTGCTGCGCGAACTGTGGTGTGGGGTATTTAGCGCGCGAGGCGCAGCAGCAGCAGGCCGAGCGCGAGCGCGCCGGGCCGGCGGAGGCGAAGCGGGAAATGATCGCCGAAGGGGTGCATGGGGCCAATATAGCCTATGGCTGCTGCGGTGCCAAGTCTCGGCTGGACTTGGCCCCGTGGCGCAGGAGGAGCCCCGAGATGTCGTGCGCGCCGTGCTCCTCGGCGAGGTCCAGCGCCGTGGCGCCGGTGAGGTCGTGCACGTTCGGGTCGGCGCCGGCCCCGAGCAGCGCCTCCACCGCCTCCTCGAAGCCGATCTCGGTGGCGAGCGCGAGCGCGGTCATGCCGCGGCTGTCGACGAGGTCGAGCTTCGCGCCCCGGTCGATGAGCAGCTCGACCGCCGGCAGGTTCGTCTCCTCCACCGCGAACATGAGCAGCGTGCGGCCATCGGTGGACACCACGGTGTCGGGTGAAGTGGTCGAGAGCATGCGCGCGAGCCCCGCGAGGTTGCCCTCCTCGATGGCGTCGCGGATGTTGCCGTACTGCTTCTGCGTGGCCTCGCGGCGCCAGCGCTGCACGAGCCAGTAGACGTAGCCCGAGATGCCGTACGCGAGCATCACGCCCCAGAGCACGATCGAGGGCTCGATCGAGATGAGCAGCAGCACCAGCACGAAGATGATGGCCACCCAGAATGGCACGGCGCGGCGCAGGTTGATGTCCTTGCCGCTGTAGAACTTCACGTTGGTCACCATCGTGATGCCGGCGTAGATGGTGATCGCCGCCGCGAACACCCTCACCTCGCCGCCGCGGACCTGGTAGTCGTTGAAGACCCAGATCATGCCCGCCACGAGCGCCGCCGCCGCGGGGCTCGGCAACCCCGTGAACCAGCGCTTGTCGGCCACCGAAAGCTGCGTGTTGAACCGCGCGAGCCGCAGCGCCGCGCCCACGCAATAGACGAACGCGGCGATCCAGCCGATGCGCCCCATGCCGCGCAGCGCCCATTCGTACACGACCAGGGCGGGCGCGGCGCCGAAGGAGACCATGTCGCTCAGGCTGTCGTACTCCGCGCCGAAGGCCGACTGCGTGCGCGTGAGCCGCGCGACGCGCCCGTCGAGGCTGTCGAGCACCATCGCGACGAAGATGGCGATGGCGGCCTTCTCGAACTCGTGGTTCATCCCCTGCACGATCGCGTAGAAACCCGCGAAGAGCGACAGCGTCGTGAACAGGTTGGGCAGGATGTAGATGCCGCGCTTGCGCGCGGCCTCGATCGCGTGGGACTTCAAGGGACGACCGAGGGGCGAGGCCATGGCGGATGGCTCAGCGCCGCGGGAGCTCGGCGAGCACGGTGGAGGTGGCCTTGACCTTGTCGCCGATGGCCACGCGCGGCCGCGAGCCCGCGGGCAGGTACACGTCCACGCGCGAGCCGAAGCGGATGAAGCCGTAGCGCTGGCCGCGCGCGAGGCGATCGCCCGGCTTCGCGTAGCAGAGGATGCGCCGCGCGATGAGGCCGGCGACCTGCACGCAGGAGATCTCCGTGCCGTCGTCGGCCTGCATCACCATGGCGTTGCGCTCGTTGGCCGTGGAGGCCTTGTCGAGCGACGCGTTCACGAAGCCGCCCACCTCGTAGTCGATGCGCCGCACCACCCCGTCGATCGGCGAGCGGTTCGAGTGGACGTTGAACACGTTCATGAACACGCTCACCTTCACCGATCTCGCGTTGTTGCGGTACGGGTCGGGCGCATCGCCCACGACGATCACGCGCCCGTCGGCGGGGCACAGGACGATGCCCTCGCCCTGCGGGATGTCGCGCGGCGGGTCGCGGAAGAACTGCACGACGAAGAGCGCGACGAGCCAGAACGGCAGCGACCACCAGAGCAGGAACCACGTGGCGGCGACCGCGACGACCAGCGCGAGGGCCGCGTAGAGCCAGCCTTCCCTCGCGATGACCGGATGCGGATAGCCGGACATCGACGTCACGTGATTGGATCCCCGCCTGCGCGGGGATGACGGCATTCGATTCTCATGCCGTCAGTTCTTGCTCGTGTCGACCAGCTTGTTCTTCCGGATCCACGGCATCATGGCGCGCAGCTTCTCGCCGACCTGCTCGATGTCGTGCTCGGCCAGCAGCCGGCGCCGCGCGTTGAGCGTCGGCGCGCCCGCGCGGTTCTCGAGGATGAAGTCGCGGGCATACTCGCCCGACTGGATGCGCGCGAGGCACTCCTTCATCGCCTCCCGGGACGGGGCGCCGATCACCTTCGGGCCGGTCACGTACTCGCCGAACTCCGCGTTGTTCGAGATCGAGTAGTTCATGTTCGCGATGCCGCCCTCGTAGATGAGGTCCACGATGAGCTTCGTCTCGTGCAGGCACTCGAAGTAGGCCATTTCCGGCGCGTAGCCGGCTTCCACCAGCGTCTCGTAGCCCGCCTTGATCAGCTCGACGATGCCGCCGCACAGCACGGTCTGCTCGCCGAACAGGTCCGTCTCGGTCTCCTCGCGGAAGTTGGTCTCGATCACGCCGCCGCGCGCGCCGCCGATGGCCGCCGCGTAGGAAAGCGCGAGGTCCTTGGCCTTGCCCGACGCATCCTGGTGCACCGCGATCAGGCACGGCACGCCGCCGCCCTGCGTGTAGGTCGAGCGCACGAGGTGGCCCGGCCCCTTCGGCGCGATCATGATCACGTCGATGTCCTTCGGCGGCTGGATCTGCTTGAAGTGGATGTTGAAGCCGTGCGCGAAGGCGAGCACCGCGCCCTTCTTGATGTTGGGCTCGATCGACTCCTTCCACACCTGCGGATGGTTCTCGTCGGGCAGCAGGATCATGACGACGTCCGCTCCCTTCACGGCATCTCCCACTTCCTTCACCGCGATCTTGGCCTTCTTCGCCTTCTCCCACGAGGCGCCGCCCGGCCGCAGCCCCACCGTCACCTTCACGCCGGAATCCTGCAGGTTCTGGGCGTGGGCGTGGCCCTGGGAGCCGTAGCCGATGATGGTGACCTTCTTGCCCTTGATGAGGGAGAGATCCGCGTCCTTGTCGTAGTAAACCTTCATGTTCAGTGTTCCTTGAGTTTTTCGGTTATCAGGCCTTCAGGACCCACTCGCCACGCCCGATGCCGGATACGCCGGTTCGCACGGTTTCCAGGATCGCGCTGCGGTCGAGCGCGTCGAGGAAGGCGTCGAGCTTGTCCGTGGTACCGGTGAGCTCGATCGTGTAGGACTTGTCGGTGACGTCGAGGATGCGCCCGCGGAAGATGTCGGCGGTGCGCTTGATCTCCTCGCGGTCCTTGCCCGCGGCGCGCACCTTCACGAGCATCAGCTCGCGCTCGATGTGCTTGCCCTCGGACAGGTCCACCACCTTGACCACGTCGACGAGCTTGTTGAGCTGCTTGGTGATCTGCTCGACGATCTCGTCGGAGCCGGTGGTGACGATGGTCATCCGCGACAGCGTCGCGTCCTCCGTGGGAGCGACGGTGAGCGTCTCGATGTTGTAGCCCCGGGCGGAGAACAGGCCCGCGACGCGCGAAAGCGCGCCGGCTTCGTTTTCGACGAGGATGGAGAGGATGTGGCGCATTTTGTTCTCGGGTTGTCATCCCCGTGCAGACGGGGATCCAATGGCGGGAAATTGGGCCCCCGTCTGCACGGGGGCGACAATCACAGTTCTTCGGAAAGGATCATCTCCGACATGCCCTTGCCGCCGGGCACCATCGGGAAGACGTTCTCGGTCTGGTCGGTGATGAAGTCGAGGAACACGAGGCGGTCCTTCATGGCGAACGCCTCGCGCAGCGCGCCTTCCACGTCCGCCGGCTTCTCGATGCGGATGCCGACGTGGCCATACGCCTCGGCGAGCTTCACGAAATCGGGCAGCGAATCCATGTACGACTCGCTGTAGCGGTTGCCGTGGAAGAACTCCTGCCACTGGCGCACCATGCCCATGTAGCGGTTGTTCAGGTTCACGACCTTGACCGGCAGCTTGTATTGCTTCGCGGTCGAGAGCTCCTGGATGCACATCTGGATGGACGACTCGCCGGTCACGCACGCGACGTCCGCATCCGGATACGCGAGCTTCACGCCGAGCGCGTACGGCAGCCCCACGCCCATGGTCCCGAGGCCGCCCGAGTTGATCCAGCGGCGCGGCTTGTCGAACTTGTAGAACTGCGCGGCCCACATCTGGTGCTGGCCCACGTCCGAGGTGACGTACGCGTCGCCCTTCGTGAGCTCGTAGAGCTTCTCGATCACGAATTGCGGCTTGATGAGCTTCGAAGCGCGGTCGTATCGCAGGCAGTCCTTCGCACGCCAGGCGGTGATCTGCGACCACCACGCGGCGATGGCCGCCGGGTCCGGCCGCTGCGCCGTGGCGTTGATCTGCGCGATCAGCTCGTGCAGCACTTCCTTCACGCCGCCCACGATGGGCACGTCCACGCGCACGCGCTTGGAGATGGACGAGGGATCCACGTCGATGTGGATGATCTTGCGCGTGGGGTTTCCCTCGCTGAAGTGCTTCGGGTTGCCTATCACGCGGTCGTCGAAGCGCGCGCCGATGGCGAGCAGCACGTCGCAGTTCTGCATCGCGTGGTTCGCCTCGTACGTGCCGTGCATGCCGAGCATGCCGACGAACTGCTTGTCGGTGCCGGGATAGGAGCCCAGCCCCATCAGCGTGTTGGTCACCGGGAAGCCGAGCGTGTGCACGAGCTCCGTCACTTCCGCCGACGCATCGCCCAGGACGGCGCCGCCGCCCACGTAAATCATCGGGCGCCGCGCATCGAGGAGCAGGTGCAGCGCCTTCTTGATCTGCCCGCCGTGGCCCTTGGTCACGGGGCTGTAGGAGCGCAGGTGGATCTTGTCGGGATAGTGGAAACGCGCCGTGTTGTTCGAGACGTCCTTCGGAATGTCCACGAGCACCGGGCCGGGGCGCCCGGTCGTGGCGATGTGGAACGCCTTCTTCATCGTGATCGCGAGGTCGTTCACGTCCTTCACGAGGAAGTTGTGCTTCACGGCCGGGCGGGTGATCCCAACCGTATCGCACTCCTGGAACGCATCCTCGCCGATGGCGCGCGTGGGCACCTGGCCCGTGATCACCACCATCGGGATCGAATCCATGTGCGCGGTGGCGATGCCGGTCACCGCGTTGGTGACGCCGGGACCGCTGGTGACCAGCGCCACGCCCGCCCTGCCGGTCGCGCGCGCATAGCCGTCGGCCGCGTGCACGGCGCCCTGCTCGTGGCGCACGAGGATGTGCTTCACGTCCTTCTGCTTGAAGATGGCGTCGTAGATGTGCAATACGGCGCCGCCGGGATAGCCGAATACGAACTCGACCCCCTCCGCCTTGAGACAGCGGATGACGATCTCGGCGCCCGTGAGGGTCTCACCGGAATCCACGTTCGGGGGAAGTTTGAGCTCCATGGCTAAGGCCTTGTATATCGAGTGAAATAATCGCGGCAGGGAACCTTAAACATTAGCCGCTACCCGCCATCCGGTCAAGCTGGAATGGGTGCACGGGAACCGACTCCTGGCGATGCGTTCGATCAAAGCCGGTTTGCTACCATTCGGCGCTGGTTCGCTGCCGTCCCCACCACAGGAGCTGCCCTGGCCACCCGCAAGGAGATGTCCGACTTCCTCGCCTCCGTCGAGCGCCGCGCTTTCAAGCAGGGCGTCTACGCCGTCCACGACGAGGAAGCGGCGCTGGACATCGTCCAGGACGCGATGCTGCGCCTGGCGGAGAAGTACGCGGCCCGTCCCGCGGCGGAGCTGCCGCTGCTGTTCCAGCGCATCCTGCAGAACGCGATCCGCGACCATTTCCGCCGGCAGAAGGTCCGCTCGACGTGGACCACGCTGTTGTCGTCCCTCGGGATCACGGGCGACGATGACGACGCCGATCCCCTCGAGACCATGGAGGTGGACGACCTCGCCAACGTGCCCGCGTCGCCGGCCGACCGGCTCGAGCAGTCCCAGGTGATGGCCATCATCGAGGAGGCGGTGCGCGCGCTGCCGGACCGTCAACGGGAGGCTTTCATGCTGCGTTACTGGGAAGAACTCGACGTGAGCGAAACAGCCAAGGTCATGGGATGCTCGGAAGGCAGCGTGAAAACGCACTGTTCCCGGGCAACTCACGCTTTGGCGAAAGTCCTGAGATCAAAAGGGATAACGCTATGAAGGAAAAGGAGTTTGCCGACAGGGTGAAGCCCTGGCTGGAGCGTGGCGCGACCCAGATCGGCGAGATGCAGGCCACCCGCCTGAAGGCCGCGCGCCTGCGCGCGATGGACGCTTACCGGGAGCCCGTGAGCCTCATGGGCCTCGCGGTGAGCCGCGGAACGCTGCAGGCCATCCAGTACAACGTCGTGCAGCGCGCGCTGCTGGTCATCCCGCTCGTGGCCCTGCTCGCCGCCCTCGCCATCAAGTCGGCCAACGAGGCGGACCTGGGCGAGCTCGATGCCCAGCTCCTCACCCAGGAGCTGCCGCCGGATGCCTTCCTCGACCAGGACCTGCGCTCGTGGCTCGGACACTCGCAACTCTGATCGCCGCGGTCCTCACGGCGCTGGCGGGCATGGCGCACGCCGAGCGCGAGGGCAACGTGCCGCAGCGGCCCTGGTCGAGCCTGTCGCCCGACGAGCGCCGCATCCTCGGGCCCGTGGGCCAGGACTGGGACCGCCTGCCGGGCTACCAGCAGCAAAGGCTCATCTCGTCGGCGCGGCGCTATCCCTCGCTGCAGCCGATCCAGAAGGAGCGCTTCAACGAGCGCATCCGGGACTGGGCCACCATGACGCCGGAGCAGCGCCGCGCGGCCCGCGAGACGTACAAGGGCCTGAGCCGCCTGCCGCCCGAGAAGCAGCATGAGCTGCGGGAGCGCTGGCTGCAGCGCCACGGCGACGATGTGACGCGCGGGCAGCCGCCGCGCCGGGGCGAGCGGCCCGGGCCGCGGTGACGGCAGCCCCCGGGCCGCGCGCGCCCGGCTTGCTGCGGCGACTCGCGAGCGCGCTCTACGACCTGCTGCTCCTCGCGGCGGTCCTGCTGGTCGCGACCTTCCCCTTCCTCGCGCTCGTCGGCGGCGATGCCAGCCACGGGTGGCGCCGGCACCTCCTGCAGGTCTACGTGCTCATCGTGGCGGGCGTGTACTTCGTGGCCTTCTGGAGCCGCGGCGGCCAGACCCTCGCCATGAAGACCTGGCGCATCCGCGTCGTGCGCGCCGAAAGCGGCGGGCCGCTCACCACCGCTCGCGCGGTGCTTCGCTACCTGCTCGCGGTGCCGAGCCTCCTCGCGGCGGGCCTCGGGTTCCTCTGGGCCCTCGTGGACCGCGACCGGCAATTCCTGCACGACCGGCTCGCGGGCACCGCGATCGTCGACGCCGGCCCTAGCGCCGCTCCGCCCGCATGAGCCCGCCCGCGGCGACGGCTCCCACGATCCCCACCGGCAGGCCCGCGGAAATGAGCGCCGGCCAGTCGTTCAGCAGCCCCGCATGGGAGAACAGCCGGCTGCCGAAGTGGAAGGCCATCCCGATGATGATGCCCATCACGATCTTGCCGCCCACGCCGCCCGCCCGCGTGGAGCCGAGCGCGAACGGGATCGCGAGGATCATCAGCGTGATGCCCGCGACCGGGTACAGGAACTTGTTCCAGAACGCTATCTCGTAGCGCGTCGATTTCTGCTGGTTCTCGCGCAGGTGCTCGATGTAGGCGCGCAGGTTGAGCACCGACAGGCGCTCGGGATTGATCTTCAGCACCGAGAGGATGTCCGGCGTGAGCCCGGAATGCCATGTCGCATGGGGCACGCGATCGAGGATCGCGCGGTCGCCGTCGAAGCGCGTGAGCTCGACGTTCGCGAGGTCCCAATGATCGGGCGGCCGGTAAGTGGCCTTCTCCGCGCGGCTGATCGACTTCAGGCGGTATGCCGCATCGAACTCGTAGATCCTGAGGTTCAGCAGCTCCGTGTCGGCCGTCACGTCCTGGATGTTCACGAAGCTGCGGTCGTCCTTCACCCAGAACCCGGAGCGGAACTCGCGCGCGACGATGGAGCTCGTGGCCTTGAGCCGCAGCGCCTTGGCCGCCTCCTCGGTGTACGGGGCGACGAGCTCCCCCGCCGCCATCGTGAGCAACGCGATCACGACGCCCGCGCCCGCCACGTGCATCGCGAGCTGCGTGAGGGACAGCCCCGAGGCGCGCATCACCGTGATCTCCGACTGCTCGGACATGCGCGCCAGCGCGAACAGCGTGCCCATGAGGCCCGCCGCCGGGAGCAGCACGTACGCGTGCGAGGGCAGCATGAGCGCCACGTACGCGAGCATCAGGTTCAGCCGGTATCCCCCGCGCCCGAGCTCGTCGAGCTCGTGGATCAGGTCGAAGAAGCCGAAGAGCGCGAGCAGCGCGGCGAGGACCAGCAGGCTCGAGGCCAGGATCTCGCGGGCGAAATAGCGGAATAGCACCGGTCCATTCTAGCCTGTGGCGCGCGCCAGAAAAAAAGCCCGCCACGAGGGCGGGCTTGCGGGAGCATCCCGAGATCACGCAAAAATGTCGCGGTCCTTGTTGTCGCGCAGGAAGATCAGGCCGATCACGAACGTCATGAGCGCCACGACGATCGGGTACCACAGGCCGTAGTAGATGTTGCCCGACGCGGCGACCATCGCGGTGGCCAGCAGCGGCAGCATGCCGCCGAACCAGCCGTTGCCGATGTGGTACGGCAGCGACATCGACGTGTAGCGGATCTTCGTCGGGAACATCTCCACGAGGAACGCGGCGATCGGGCCGTACACCATCGTCACGTAGATCAGCATCACGAAGAGGATCAGCAGCGTCATCGGCCAGTTGATGCCGGCCGGGTCCGCCTTGGTCGGGTACTTGAGGTCGGCGAGCGCCTTCTTGTAGTTCGCCTCGTTCCAGCCCTTGATTTCCGTCGGGCCGATCTTGGTCACCACGTTGTCGCCGGCGCCCGCGGGCAGGTCGGTGGAGGTGAACGACAGGCCCGACTTCGTGAGGAAGTCCTTGGCGCGGTCGCAATCCGAGAACTTCGACCACGGGCCCACGAAGATGTGGAAGTTGCAGTCCTTGGCCTGCACGGTGATCGGGTTGTTCTTCGCGAACGTCTCGAGCGCCGGGTTCACGTAGTGCGTGAGCGCCTGGAACAGCGGGAAGTACGTGAGCGCCGCGATGAGGCAGCCGGCGAGGATGATCTTCAGCCGACCGATCTTGTCCGACAGCGCGCCGAACACGATGAAGAAGGGCGTGCCCAGCAGCAGCGAGAGCCCGATCAGCTGGTAGGCGGTGAGGTAATCGACCTTGAGCGTGATCGTGAGGAAGAACAGGGCGTAGAACTGCCCCGTGTACCACACGACGCCCTGGCCGGCCGTGGCGCCCAGCAGCGCGAGCAGCACGTACTTGTTGTTCGGGTAGTGCAGGAAGCTCTCGGTGAGCGGCGCCTTGGAGCCGCGACCCTCCGCCTTCATCCGCGAGAACACCGGCGACTCGTTCAGCTTCAGGCGGATGTACACGGAGAAGATCAGCAGGATCAGCGAGACCAGGAACGGGATGCGCCAGCCCCATTCGGCGAAGTCCTTCGCGTCCATGCCGATGCGGCAGATGCCGATCACGGCGAGCGAGAGGAAGAAGCCGAGGGTGGCCGTCGTCTGGATCCAGCTCGTGTCGTAGCCGCGCTTGCCTTCGGGCGCATGCTCCGCGACGTACGTGGCCGCGCCGCCGTACTCGCCGCCGAGCGCCAGGCCCTGCACGAGGCGCAGCGTCACCAGCAGGATCGGGGCGAGCCAGCCGATCGTCGTGTACGTCGGCAGCAGGCCGACCGCGAAGGTCGAGCCGCCCATGAACAGGATCGTCACGAGGAACGTGTACTTGCGTCCCACGAGGTCGCCGATGCGGCCGAACACGATCGCGCCGAAGGGGCGGACCAGGAAGCCGGCGGCATAGGCCGCGAACGCGGAGAGCAGCGCGGCGGTGGCGTTACCCGGGGGGAAGAACAGCGCCGCGAAGAACGGGGCCAGCGTCGCGTACAGGTAGAAGTCGTACCACTCGAAAACCGTGCCCAGGGACGAAGCGAATATGACCTTCTTTTCCTCGCCCTTCTGGGTGCCGTCCATGGTGGCAGCAGCAGTTGCCATGTGTCCTCCTCGATCGCATTGGTCGAATGGCCGCGCTTCGATGCGGGCCCCGGTCCGGCGGCCGGTTCTTGGGGACGGCTTGCCGAGCGAGGCGATCGTATCGGCGGCCGCGGGACCGCACAATTGGGGTAAACCCTAGGAACGCGTCCCCGGCTGCTCGGCCGACATGACGGCCTGCACGAGCTCCGCGACCGAGGCGGCGCCGACCTTTTCCATGAGGCGCGCCCGGTGCGCCTCCACGGTCTTCACGCTGATGTCGAGCTCCTCGGCGATCTCGCGGTTCAGCTTGCCGTGGACGACGCGCTCCAGCACCTCGCGCTCGCGATGCGTGAGCTGCGCCAGGCGCTCGGCGACCGCGCGCCGGCGCGCACGCTCGGCACGGCGCGCGGCATCGCGCTCGAAGCACTTCTGCACCAACGCCACGAGCTGCTTGTAGTCGAACGGCTTCTCGAGGAAATCGATCGCGCCTTCCTTCACCGCGCGCACTGCCTTCGGCACATCGGCGCGTCCCGAGACGAAGATCACCGGCAGCAGCACGCCCTGCTCGTTCAGGTACTGCTGCAGCTCGAGCCCGTTCATCCCCGGCATGTTGAGGTCGAGCAGCAGGCAGCCCGGCAGCTCGGGGCGGTAGACGCGCAGGAACGCGCGCGCGTCGGCGAAGAGCTGCGCCTCGATGCCGTTGCGCTTCATGAGCCAGCCGATGAGCTCGCGCGTGGAGCTGTCGTCGTCGACGACGTACACGGTCGGCGCGGGCGCCCTGGAAGGAACGGCCATCATGGCGCGGCCGGCTCCAGCAGCGCACGCACGCGGTCGAGGAGGTCGTGCGTCGAGAACGGCTTGGTCACGTAGTCGTCGGCACCCGCTTCCATGCCGTTGGCCACGTCGGCCCTGCCGCCCTTGGCGGTCAGCATGAGCACGCGGGTGTGGCCATGCTGCGAGCGGATATGGCGGCAGATCTCGAAGCCGCTGCGCCCCGGCAGCATCACGTCCAGCAGCACCAGGTCCGGCGAGAAGGACTCGACCTGGTCCATGACCTGCGTTCCGTCGGTCACCACGCGCGTCTCGTATCCGCACCGGTGCATCAGGAACTCGAGCGACGTGACGATGCTGGGCTCGTCCTCGACGATGAGCACGCGCTTGGTCATGCGGCCACGCGCTCGGGGGCAGTCGCGCTCGACTGCGGCACGGCCGGCAACGAGAACGAGAACACCGAGCCGCGGCCGGGCTCGCTCTCGACGAAGAGGTGGCCGCCGAAGTGCGCGATGATCTGGCGGCAGATGGCGAGCCCGAGCCCCGTGCCCGGCGGCTTCTGCGTGAGCGTGTCGCCCACCTGCCGGAACTTCTCGAAGATCACGCGCTGGTCCTCGGGGCTGATGCCGACGCCGTTGTCCTCGACCTGCACCCAGACGCTGCCGTGCCTTTCGAGCAGCCGCACCTCCACCCGTCCCGTGCCCTCGTCGCAGAACTTCACGGCGTTGGACAGCAGGTTGAGCATCACCTGCATGAGGCGGTCGGGGTCGGCCTGCACCGGCGCGACGGCCGCGGGAAGCTTCGCCTCCAGCGTCACGCCGCGCGACTTGTAGAGCTGGCTCATGGAGCTCACGGCATCGGCCACGATCGCGCGCAGGTCGAGCTGCGCCGTGTGCCATTCGGCGAG
>DASTGG010000168.1:0-9475 GCA_035719385.1 Usitatibacter sp. | reverse complement strand
CCTCGTCGCGCTCGTCCGCCACGCGCGCGGCATCCGGGTCCACCTCGAGCACCGCGATGCGCCGCGCTATCGACCCGGCGATCTCGCGCACCGTCGGCGCCCAGTCGGGCGAGGCGAACACGAGGTCGCAATCGGAATGCTCGAGCACGTAGCGCATCTGCTCGGGCTGCGAGAGCAGGTTCACGGGGTTCACGCAGTAGCCGGCGGACATCGCGCCCAGCAGGATGCGCAGCGTTGCGAGCCCGTTGGGCATCACCAGCGACACGTGCCCGCCCGGCGCGACGCCGTGGCGCGCGATGAGCCCCGCGATGCGGCGGCAGCCCTCGCGAAGCTGCGCGAACGTGAGCGTGCGCCCGGTCTCGGACGCGACGAAGTAGATGGCCCCGGGGCGCGCGACGGCCTGCGCCTCGAGCAGCGCCGGCACCGTGCGCGGTGCCGTTGCCGGCACGGCGTCGCGCGGATCGACGGTCATCTTCCCCAGCGGGCGAAGTAGCCGCCCAGCAGGTCCTCGACGGTGGGAACGTGCTCGGGAATGGGGCGTGCGATGCGCGTGATGTTCATGTAGTGCCGCACGTTCATGTTCTCCGAGAAGTTGTTGCGCCCCCAGGTGCCGCAGCCCATGGACAGCGAGACGGGCAGCCCGTTGGAGAAGCTGCCGCCGTTGGCGACGACGTGCACCTGGTTCACGATGACTCGCGCCACCGGCAGCGTGAGGCCGAGGTCGAGCGCGCGCTCGTCGATGCGGCTGTGCAGCGACACCGAGTGCCCCGCGCCCTGGTACGCATAGATGCGGCGCACCAGCTCCTTCGCTTCGGCGTAGTCGCGCACGCGATACACGGTGAGCACGGGCGAGAGCTTCTCGCCCGAGAAGCGATGCGCGGGCCCGGTCCCCGTCTCCATGACGAGCAGGACGCGCGCCTGGCGCGTGGCGGGGTTCGAGAGCCCGGCGCGTTCGGCGATCGCGCCGGCCGACTGCCCGATCACCGCCGAAGCGAGCTTGCCTTCGGGCCACATGCAGGCCTCGAGGCGCGCGCGGTCCTCGCCCTCCACCGCGACGCAGCCGCGGCGCCCGAGGGCGGCGAGCATCGCATCGGCGATGGATTCGACCAGCACCAGGCTGTTCTCGGACGAGCAGCTGGTCGCGTTGTCGAAGGTCTTCGACTGGACGATCTTCGCGGCCGCGTCGTCGAGGTCCGCCGTCTCGTCGACGATGGAGGCCACGTTGCCCGCGCCCACGCCGAAGGCCGGCGTGCCGCTCGCGTACGCGGCGCGCACGTTCGCCTGCGAGCCGGTGGCGACGACGAGGTCGCACTGGCGCATCAGCTCGGCCGTCGATTCCTTGGTCACGGGCGGCGGGAGCATCTGCACGAGGTCGCGCGGGGCGCCGATGCGGTCGAACTGCGCGTGCATGTACTCGATCAGCTTCGCGCACGTGGACACGCCCTTGGGCGACGGCGCCACGATCACGGCGTTGCGCGCCTTGAGGCTGTTGATGATCTTGTTCGCCGGCGTCGCGGCCGGATTGGTGGACGGCGTGATGGCGCAGACGACGCCGACCGGCCGACCGATCTCCACGATGCCCGTTGACTTGTCCTCGGAAATGACCCCGACCGTCCTGCGCCCGTGCAGGTCGCGCAGCAGGCCCAGCGTCTTGCGGTGGTTCTTGAGGACCTTGTCCTCGACGTCGCCGATGCCCGTGTCGCGCACCGCCATCTCGGAGAGCGTGCGATTGCGCGCGGGCTCGAGGATGGCCCACGCGGCCGCGGCGACCAGCTCGTCCACGCGCGCCTGGTCGTAGCCGTCGGCGATCGCCTGCGCGGCCCGCGCGCGCGCCACGAGCGGCGTCACGATGTCGGCCGCCGGCGAGCGCGTTCCCGTCACCGCGGCGCTCACGGCCGCGCCTCGCGCTCGACGCCGACGGCCTGCGCAGGCCGGTTCTTCAACGCCTGCCGGATGTAGCGCAGCAGCGGAAAGGCGAGCGCGAGCACGGTCATCACCATGATCACGCCGCTGATCGGCCGCGTGAAGAAGACGGTCCAGTCGTTCTTGTACGCGATCATGCTCGTCATGAAGGAATTCTCGGCCACCGGGCCGAGGATGCAGCCGAGGACCATGGGCGCGATCGGGAAGCGGAAGCGCTCGAAGAGGTATCCCACGATGCCGAAGGCCACGATCATCCACAGGTCGGTCACGCTGTTGCGCGCGCTGTACGCGCCCACGAAGCAGAAGAGCGCCACGAACGCCGACGTCACCGCCTCGGGCAGCCGCAGCACCCAGATGAGCGGCCGGATCGCGAAGTAGCCGAGCAGGCACATGCCGAAGACCGCGGCGAACATCGAGGCGAAGATGGTGTACACCATGTCGCCGCTGGTCTGGAAGATCTGCGGGCCCGGCTGCACGCCGTGCAGCAGGAACGCGCCGAGGATCACCGCGGTCGCGCCGCTGCCGGGAATGCCGAGCGCGAGCAGCGGCACCATGTGGCCGCCGACCGTCGCCGTCGAGGCGAGCTGCGGCGCGACGATGCCCTCGGGAATGCCCGTGCCGAGCTTCTCGCCGCGCCGGCCGTACTGCGCCTCGACCCCGTAGGCCACGAACGATCCTACCGTCGCACCGGCGCCCGGCACGATGCCGCACAGCACGCCGATGAAGGAGCTGCGCGCGATCGTCGGCTTGAGCTCGCGAATCTCGCGCCAGCTCGGCAGGCGCGTCTGCACCTCCCGGCCGGTATCCAGCGCCGGCGTGGCGAATCCCTGCTCCATGCGCGCGAGCACCTCGCCCAGGCCGTAGGCGCCGACCATCACGGTGAGGTACTCGATGCCGTCCTTGAGCATCGGCACCTGGAACGTGAACCGGTCCGCGCCGTACGTCTCGTCCACGCCGACCGTGGCGATCAGCAGGCCGATGCACAGGCTCACGACCGCCTTGCCGAGCGAGCCGCCGGCGAGCGACACGACGCCCGACAGCCCGAAGAGCACGATCGCGAAGTACTCCGGCGAATCGAAGCGCAACGCGAACTTCGCGAAAGGCACCGCGAGCGCGACGGCCGACACCGCCGTGATGAGGCCGCCGATGAGCGCCGCGATCAGCGTCCATCCGAGCGCCAGCGCCGGCTGTCCCTGCCGCGCCATCGGGTAGCCGTCCCACAGCAACGGCACGTCGAGCGGCTCGCCGGGGATGCGGAAGAGGATCGAGGTGAACGCGCCTCCGTAGGTGCCGGACAGGTACATCGCGGTGAGCAGCACGATCGATGGCGTCACACCCATGCCGTACGTGAACGGCAGCGCGAGCACCACGCCCATCACCAACGTGAGCCCGGGAAGCACCGCGACGAGCATCCCGACCACGAGCCCGACCGCCAGCGCGGCCGCGTTCGCGGGCGTGAGCAGGTGCACGAATCCCTGGCCGAGCTGCAGCAACACGTCTTGCATGGCGGCTCCCTAGTGGATCCCGAGCGCGGCCATGATCGTGGTCGACACCACGCGGAAGGGGCCGGCGCCGAGCGGCAGCGACACGTACACGATCTTCATGAAGACGAAGACGAAGGCGAGGCTGCCCGCCACGCTGGTCACGGCGATGACGCCGAGGCGGCGGTAACGCCCCATCAGCATGAAGGCGGCGAGGTAGATCGCCGTCGCGAGGAAGAAGCCGAGGTACTGCATTCCCGGCACGTACAGGATCGTGAGGCCGATGCCGCCCGCGAGCAGCGCCGGGTAGCGCTGGCCGTCGTCTTCCTCGCTCGGAAGCGGCGCGGCCGAGTGCGGCACGGCCGCCGGCTTCTCGGGCCTGAAGAAGAGCGCGGCGCGCCCGATCTCCATGGCGCAGACGATCATGAGCAGCGTGAGCACCGCGCGCGGCCAGAATGCGGGGCTGAGCTGCCCTTCGCGGCCGAGCGCGGCGAACGCGCCCGTCTCGCCGTAGAGCCATGCCGCGACCAATAGCAGCGCGGCATAGGGCACGATCGCCCTCAGCTTGCCGGCGGCCTGCGTCATGCCCTGTTCGCCAGCGCGGCGCGCATGTCGGCGAGCTGCTGCTCGAGGTATGCCTGCGCGCGCGCGGCCGGGATGAAGCTGTCGTCGGCGGCGTACTGGTCGTGCAGGAACTTCTTGTACTCGTCGGTCGCGGCGACCTTCGCCATCGCGTCGCTCAGCAGCTTCACGCGGTCGGCGGGCGTGCCCGCCTTCACGATGAAGGAGCGGAATTGCGGCAGCGCGACCTGGTAGCCGAGCTCGTGGGAGCAGGGGATGTCCTTGAACGCGGCGAGCCGCTGCTTGCCGAACATGATGATCGGGCGGATCTGCTTGTTCGCGAGGAACTGCCCCACGTCGCCCGCCTGCTCGTAGAGCGCATCGACGTGCCCGCCGATCACGGAGACGTAGCGCTCGCTCGGCTTGGCGTACGGCACCTGCACCACCTTGATGCCCTTGGCGTCGAGGTAGGAGAGCGTCATGTCGTCCACGCTGCCGAAGCCGAGGGTGGCGACCTTCAGCGTCTTCGGCTTCGCGCGCGCATCCTTCTCGAACTGCGCCCAGTCCTTGATCTGGCTCCCCTGCGCGACGAAGAGGAATGACGGCACCTGCATCATGATGGCGATGGGCGTGATGTCCTTCAGCGTCCAGCGCGGGTTGGTCCCGGCGAGCAGCGCGTTGGTGTCGGCGATGTAGACCGCCATCGCGTAGCCTTCGGAGGGCTCGGCCAGCAGCTTCGCCATGCCGGTGGCGCCCGTGGCGCCGGGCACGTTCACGACCGGCAGCGAGGTCTTGATCGACGGCTCCATCAGCTTGGCCGTGAGGCGCGCGAGCTGGTCGGCGCCGCCGCCGGGCCCCCACGGCACGATCACGTCGATGGGGCGGGTGGGATAGCGCTCCTGCGTGAACGCGAGCCGTGGAGCCACTGCGAGCGCCGATCCCGCGATGAGCAGCGAACGGCGCGTCCTGCGATGCGTGTTGCCTTTCTCCATCTCGATCTCCTCCGGTCTTGTCGTATGTGAGTGGCGCAGGGGCCTTGCCCAAATCATGCCATGCAACGAATAATCGCTCCCACTTCATGAGCGAGATCCTCGAGCGCCTTCTCCAGCGTGCCCGCGCGTGCCCGCGGCGCATCGTGCTTCCCGAAACGGGCGACGAGCGCATCGTCGAGGCGGCGCGCCGGCTCGAGGCCGAGGCGCTCGCGCATCCCATCCTGCCGGCCGACCCGAAGACCGATCCGCGCGCCGAGTACTACGCGTCGCTCTATCCCAACCCGAGGATCGGCCACCGCGCGGTGCGCAAGCCGCTCTTCCACGCGGGCCTCATGGTGAAGGCGGGCGATGCCGATGCGATGCTCGCCGGCGCGGCCCATCCCACCGCGCGCGTGATCGAGGCCGGCCTGATGACCATCGGGCTCGCCGAGGGCATCCGCACGCCATCGAGCTTCTTCGTGATGGTGCTCGCCGACCGCGTGCTCGTGTATGCCGACTGCGCCGTGAATCCGGACCCGGATGCCGAGGCGCTGGCCGACATCGCGATCGCCTCGGCGGCGAGCGCCCGGGCGCTGCTCGAGGAGGAGCCGCGCGTGGCGATGCTGTCGTTTTCCACCAAGGGCAGCGCGAGCCACCCGCGCGTGGACAAGGTCCTCCAGGCGCTCGGCATCGCGCGCGCGCGCGCCCCCGGCCTCGCCATCGACGGCGAGCTGCAGGCCGATGCCGCGCTGGTGCCGCGCGTGGCCGAGAAGAAGCTCGCGGAGCTGGGCGCGGTCGCCGGCCGCGCGAACGTGCTCGTGTTCCCGGACCTCGACGCCGGCAACATCGCCTACAAGCTCACGCAGTACCTGGCGCAGGCTCATGCGATCGGGCCCATCCTCCAGGGATTCGCGAAGCCGGTGAGCGACCTGTCGCGCGGCGCGAGCGTGGACGACATCGTGCGAACGGCGGCCGTCATGTCAGCGTTGATCTAGCGGGACGTACGGGCGCGGCGCCGGCCCGTTGTAGACCGTGAGCGGGCGGATGAGGATGTTGCTCTCCATCTGCTCCAGCACCTGCACCGTCCAGCCGGGCACGCGCCCGACCGCGAAGATGGGCACGAAGAGATCGGGCGGGATGCCGTTCAGGTAATAGACCACCCCGGCGTAGAAATCGACGTTCACGTTCACGCCATGGCGCGCATAGGGCTTCATCGCCTCGACCAGCGCGGCGAGGATCTGGTACCACTTCGGCTCGCCCATCTCGATGGACAGGCGCTCCACGCCGGCGCGCATGTGGCGCGCGCGCGGGTCCTCCGCCTTGTACACGCGGTGGCCGAAGCCCATCACCGCCTCGCGGTTCGCGCGCTTGCGCTTCACGTATTCGGCGGCGTTCGCCGGCTCGCCGATCTCCTGCGCCATCTTCATCACGTTCTCGGCGGCGCCGCCGTGCGCGG
Organism: Usitatibacter sp.; assembly: GCA_035719385.1. Classification (GTDB taxonomy): domain Bacteria; phylum Pseudomonadota; class Gammaproteobacteria; order Burkholderiales; family Usitatibacteraceae; genus Usitatibacter. Next base: position 3,083 of record DASTGG010000168.1, on the reverse strand, counting down.
GGCCCGAGAGCGCCGCGACGGCGGCGGTCATGGCGGCGTGCAGGTTCGCTTCCGTGCCGGCGACGACGCGCGCGGTGAAGGCCGACGCGTTCGATCCGTGCTCCGCGTGCAGGATCATGTCGATGTCCATGAGCCGCGCGCTGCCGTCGCTGGGCTTCACGCCCTTCAGCATGTACAGGAAGTTGGCGGCATGGCCGAGGGACGCATCGGGCGCGACGGGCTTGCGGCCGTTGCGGATGTGCTCGTGGGCGGCGACGATCATCGGCACCTGCGAGGTGAGCCGGATGCCCTTGCGCACGTTCGCCTGCGGGGAGTTGTCGGCGGCGTCCGGGTCGTACGCCGCGAGCGCCGAGACCGCCGTGCGCAGGACGTCCATCGGGTGCGCCGCCTTCACGAGCTCGATGAGCTGGTAGATCGGCTGGGGCAGCGTGCGCGCGGCCTTGAGGTCCGCGGTGATCCGCTCGAGCTGCGCGCGCGTCGGCAGCTCGCCTTCGAGCAGCAGGTGGCAGGTTTCCTCGAAGGTCGAGCCCTGCGCGAGGTCGTGGATCGAGTAGCCGCGATACCAGAGCTCCCCCGCGCGCCCGTCGATGTCGCACACGCGCGAGCGGTCGAAATACACACCCTTGAGTCCCCGCTTGATCTCGACCTTGGCTTGGGCTTCGGTATCGGTCATTCGAATGTCCTGGCAATGCGCTCCGCCGCGTCGTTCAGGCGGGGCACGAATTCGATGGCGCGCTGCAAGGGCAGGCGCGCGGTAGCCGCGTGCACCGCGACCGCGGCGATCACTTCGCCGTGGGCGCGCACCGGCACGGCCACGCACGCGACGCCCGCGACGTATTCCTCGTTGTCCAGGGCATAGCCGCAGGCGAGGATGCGGTCGAGCTCGCGCGCCATCAGCGCGCGGTCGGTGATGGTGTTGGCGGTGAAGCGCTGCAGCGGCATCGTCTCGAGCAGCGCGTCGCGCTCGGCGGCGGGCATGTGCGCCACGAGCAGCTTGCCGCTCGCGCTGCAGTGCGCCGGCACGGTCGCTCCCACCGGCAGGTGCAGGCGCAGCGGCCAGTCCGCCTCGACGCGATCGAGGTAGGCGACCTCCCCCTTGCGCAACATGGCGAGGTTGCAGGTCTCGCCCACGTCGGCCACGAGCTGGCGCAGCACCGTGTGCCGCAGCGTGGCGACCGTGTCGTGCGTGAGGATCGCGAGCCCCAGCGAGGCGAGCCTCGGACCCACCGCGTAGGCGCGGCCGCCGGGCTCGCGCTGCACGTAGCCCGCGTCCTCGAAAAGCGCGAGCGTACGATGAAGGGAAGGCTTGGGCAGGCCGGTCGCCTGGACGAGCTCCGTCAGCGTGATGGCGCCGCCCGCGCGCACCAGCGCATCGAGCACGGACAGCGCCTTCAGCGTGGACGAGTTTTCGAGCGCCGCTTCCCGGCGCGCCCGGTCGTTGGCGGTTTCCGTGACGCTGGACATTCCCGGAGAGTAGTGAAATCGTTCCGCCAATGCAATGGCATGGTTCCATTCACCGGAATGGCTCCTTGCAACACGCCCCAAGCTCCTATAGTGTTCCGATGTTAGAGACCAATCATTCCATCCCGAGGAGGCTCCCCCATGAACGACATGAGCAAGCCCAACCGCGAAGTGGTGCGCGGCAAGGTGAAGATGACCCCGTCGGAGGCCCTCGTCGAGGCGATGGTGGCGCAAGGCGTCACGGACATCTTCGGCATCGTGGGATCGGCCTACATGGACGCGCTCGACATCTTCCCCGCGGCCGGAATCCGCTTCATCCCGGTGGCGCACGAGCAGGGCGCGGTCCACATGGCCGACGGCTATGCGCGCGTGTCGGGCCGCCATGGCGTGTGCATCGCGCAGAACGGGCCCGGCGTGACCAACTTCGTGACCGGGCTCGCCGCCGCGTACTGGGCGCATTCGCCGGTCGTCGCCATCACGCCGGAGACCGGCTCCATGACGATGGGCCTGGGCGGCTTCCAGGAGACCGAGCAGCTGCCGATCTTCTCGAAGATCACGAAGTACCAGGGCCACGTGAACAACCCGAAGCGCATGGCCGAGATCACGGCGCGCTGCTTCGACCGCGCCATGCTCGAGATGGGCCCCACGCAGCTCAACATCCCGCGCGACTATCTCTACGGCGACATCGAGTGCGAGATCCCGCGCCCCATCCGCATCGGCCGCGGCGCGGGCGACGACGGGGCGCTCGACGATGCGGCCGGCATGCTGGCGGCGGCGAAGTTCCCGGTGATCCTCGCCGGCGGCGGCGTGATCATGGGCGGCGGCACGAAGCAGGCGATCGAGCTCGCCGAGCTGCTGCACGCGCCGGTGGCCAACAGCTACCTGCACAACGATTCGTTCCCCGCCTCGCACCCGCTTTGGGTCGGCCCGCTCGGCTACCAGGGCTCGAAGGCGGCGATGAAGCTCATGGCCAAGGCGGACGTGGTGCTCGCGCTCGGCACGCGCCTCGGCCCGTTCGGCACGCTGCCGCAATACGGCATGGAGTACTGGCCGAAGGACGCGAAGATCATCCAGGTCGACGCGGACCCGAAGATGCTGGGGCTCGTGAAGACGATCTCCGTGGGCATCTGCGGCGACGCGGGCGCGGCGGCCACGGCGCTCATCGAGCGGCTGAAGGGATTGAGCCTCGCTTGCCAGCAGAACAAGGGCGAGCGCGAGCAGGCGATCAAGGCCGGGAAGGCGGCGTGGGAGAAGGAGCTCGAGCAGTGGACGCATGAGACCGATCCCTACTCGATGGAGGTGTCGAAGAACACGCAGTACATGCACCCGCGCCAGATGCTGCGCGCGCTCGAGAAGGCCATGCCGAAGCACGCCATGGTCTCGACCGACATCGGCAACATCTGCTCGGTGTCGAACTCGTACCTGCGCTTCGACGAGCCGCGCTCGATGCTCGCGGCGATGAGCTTCGGCAACTGCGGCTATGCCTTCCCCGTGGCGTGCGGCGCGAAGGTGGCGCGGCCGGACCGTCCCGCGATCGCCTACGTGGGCGACGGCGCCTGGGGCATCAGCCTGAACGAGATGCTCACGTGCGCGCGCGAGAAGATCGGCGTGACCGTGGTGGT
>DASTGG010000167.1:0-7394 GCA_035719385.1 Usitatibacter sp. | reverse complement strand
TGTTGCGCGAGGAGCTCGTCCACGCGATGCTCGTCGAGGTTGCCGCTCGCGAAGATGCGCACGTTCTTCAGGCCGCCGGCATCCAGTATCGATCGTACCCGCTTCGCGTGCGCGCCGAGGTCGCCGCTGTCGATGCGCACGCCCTGCACCGGCACGCCGCGCTTGGCGAGCCGCACGACCTTCCCGGCGGCGCGCTCGGTGTCGTAGGTGTCGATGAGCAGCATCGCGTTCTCGGGATGCGCACGCGCGAAGCCCTCGAAGGCTTGCGCTTCGTCCGCGCAGGCCTGCACGTACGAATGCGCCATGGTGCCGAAGGCCGGGATGCCGAAACGCCGCGAGGCCTCGAGCGTCGCCGTGCCGGAGAAGCCCGCAAGGTAGCTCGCCCGCGCCGACAGCAGGGCGGCCTCCGCTCCGTGCGCGCGGCGCATGCCGAAATCCACCAGCAGGCGCCCGCGGGCCGCGAGCACGATGCGTGCCGCCTTGCTCGCGACGAGCGTCTCGTAATGCACCAGGTTCATCAGGCGGCTTTCCACGAGCTGCGCCTCGCGCAGCGGCGCCACGATGCGCAGGATCGGCTCGTCGGCGAAGAACACCGTCCCCTCCGGCATCGCATCGACGTCGCCGGTGAATCGCAGGTCGCGCAGCGAGTCGACGAAACCGGCGTCGAAGCGGCCGCACTGCCGCAGCCAGTCGATCTCCTCGGCCGTGAAGCGCAGCCCCTCGAGGAAGTCCAGGGCCTGCTCGAGCCCGGCGGCGACGAGGAAATTGCGCCGCTCCGGCAACCCACGCACGAAGAATTCGAATACGGCGGTGGCGTTCATGCCGGCGCTCCGGTAGCCCTGGAGCATCGTGAGCTCGTAGAGGTCGGTGAGCAGGACGCTTTCAGGCACGGGCGCTCTCGGCGGCTTCGAGCGCGGCCCGCTCGAGCGGCACCGCGCCTGCGGCCAGCATCTGCCGCAAGGCGCGTTCGCCGTCGCCCGGCTTCACGTCCACCGCGCGCACCGCATCGACGAGCACGACCACCTCGTAGCCCAGCTTGCGCGCGTCCAGCACCGTGGCCACGACGCAATAGTCCGTCGCCAGGCCGCCCACGAAGAGGCGCCGCACGCCGAGATCCGACAGCACCGCGTGCATGTCCGTGTCGTCGAACCCCGAGTACTGCTCGCGCATCGAGGACTTGGACACCATGCGAAGGCGCGGCGGCACCACGAGTCCGGCGGCGAACTGCGCGCCGGGGCTGTTGACCACGCAGTGCGGCGGCCACGGCCCGCCGAACGCCTTGAAGGAGGGGTGGTTCGCGGGATGCCAGTCGCGCATCGCCACGATCGGCAGGCGATGCCGCTCGAATGCGGCGATGTATGCGTTCAGGACCGGAATGGTCTCGGCGGCGCGGGGCACGGCGAGCGCGCCGTCCACGAAATCCGCCTGGACATCGACCAGCAGCAGCGCGTCACCGGGTCGGAGCTTGACACCCATGGCCATCTCCTCGAGCCGAGCTTACTGCCTGCGCGGGCCGCCTCGTTGATGACGGTCAACGGGGTCCTTGCCCGGGAGCCTGGCGCGATTTCGTCGAAGGGATGGGCGTGGGCGCGGGTGCCTGGTCCCGGCGCCGAATATCACGAGCCCGCCATCCACCGTTGACGCCGATCAACAGGACGCGCGTTTGGCCGGATCACCATGGGCTGACAGTCCCGCCAATCGCCGTCGGAGGCCCCCCATGAAAGTCGATCGAGTCTACACACGCAATGTCGTCGGCACGACGCGTTCCGCCAGCCTCTCGGCCGCGGCCGAGCTCATGCGCCGCTATCACGTGGGGGCGCTGCTGGTGACGGACGATCCGCCCGAGGACGCCAACGCGGTCGGCTTCATCACGGATCGCGACGTCGTGGTGCAGGCGGTCGCCAAGGGCCTCGACACGCGCGAGGTGACGGTGGGCTCGGTGATGACGCCCGTGGTGGGCTCGATCTCCGACAAGTCGGACCTGCACGACGCGCTCGAGATGATGCGCACGGCAGGCGTTCGCCGGCTGGTCGTCACGCGCGGCGACGGCCAGGTCGCGGGCATGCTGTCCATGGACGACGTGATCGACGGCATCGCGGTGGACATCACCAGCCTCACGCAGCTCGTGAAGAGCGAGGTCGAGCGCGAGCGCGACCAGCTCGACGCGATGGCCTAGCGCGCTTCCCGCGGTGCGCTCGCGAGGGCGGCGCTCCTCGCGAGCGACAGGAGCGCCATCGGGTTGACCGGCCGCGTGAAGTGGGCGGCGAATCCCGCCCGGAGCGCCGCGGCGGCATTCCCCGGCGCGTCGACGGCGTCGATCGCGATCAGCACGGGCGCGGCTGCGAATTCGCGCCGGATGCGCGCGGCGAGCTCGAAGCCCGTCATGTCGGGCAATTGCAGCGCGGAGAACACGATGTGCGGCCGGTGCTCGCGAACCGCGGCGAGGCCCGATCCCCCGTTGCGGGCGATGCGCACGTCGACCTTGTGAAGCCGGAAGAGCCGCTCCAGGCTGCCGGCGGTCTCCGGATGGTCTTCCACGACGACGACGCGGCACTCCTGCGGGACCTGCGCTTGCGCCATGGCGCTCCTCGCATGCTCGCGGCTTCGCGGCACGCGTCGGGGTGCGGGAACGTGGCGAAACGCGCCCCGATGCTACAACGGCTAGTGCACGAGCGCGAGGGCGCGGCGCGAGGCGAGCCAGCTCATCACCTCGGCCGCCGGGCGCGTGTTGAGGATGTCGGCGCGCGCGAGCCATCCGCGCCGCGCCTGGCCCACGCCGTAGCGCAGCGCCGCGAATCCGTTGGTCGCATGCGAATCGCTGCCGATCGCGACGAGCACGCCTTCGTCCTTCGCCATGCGGCAATGCACGTCGTCGAGGTCGAGGCGGTCGGGGTGGGCGTTCAGCTCGAGCGCGATGCCGCGCGCGCGCGCCTTGCGGACGATCGCCAGCATGTCCACGTCGTACGCCGCGCGCTCCTCGAGCAGGCGTCCCGTGGGGTGCGCGAGGATCGCCACGTGGGGATCGTCCATCGCGGCGAGGATGCGCTCGGTCTGGCGCGCGCGCGGCAGGTCGAACCTGCCGTGGACCGCGGCCACGACGATGTCGAGCGCGGCGAGCGACTTGCCGGGAAGGTCGAGCGAGCCGTCCTCGAGGATGTCCACCTCGACGCCCTTCAGCACGCGGATGCCGCGCCAGGTGGCGTTGACCGCGTCGATCTCCGCGCCCTGGCGCGCGAGCCGTTGCGGGTCGAGGCCATGCGCCATCGCCACGCGGCGCGAATGGTCGGTGACGGCGATGTACCTGAGCCCGGCCGCGCGCGCGGCGAGCACCATGTCGTCCAGGCTCGCGCGCCCGTCGGTGGCGCTGGTGTGCACGTGCAGGTCGCCCGCGAGGTCCTCGAGCGAGACGAGCCGCGGCAGGGTGCCGCGCATCGCCGCCTCGATCTCGCCCTGGTCCTCGCGCAGCTCCGGCGTGATGTAGGGCAGGCCCACGGCGGCGTACACCGATTCCTCGGTGTCGCCGGCGATGCGCTTGCGCCCGCGGAAGACGCCGTACTCGTTGATCTTGAGGCCATGCGCGACGCCCAGCTTGCGGATGGCGATGTTGTGCGCCTTCGACCCGGTGAAGTAATGCAGCGCCGCCCCGAAGCTCTCCGGCGCCACCACGCGCAGGTCGCACTGGATGCCGCATTTGAGCACGACCATGGCCTTGGTCGGCCCCTTCGCGAGCACCCGCGCCACCTCGGGGTAGGCCACGAAGCGCGCGAGCAGCTTCTCCGGCTGCCCGGAAGACGCGAGGAAATCGAGGTCGCCCACGGTTTCCTTCATGCGCCGATAGCTGCCCGCGACGAAGGCGCCGAGGTAACGCGCCAGCGGTTCGGCATATTGCGCGGCTGCCGCGAGCTTGAAGCGGCGCGCCTTGTTGAGCTCGGCATCGACCGCCTCGAGCAGGCGATGCTCGGTCCTCTCGCCGAAGCCGCGCAGCTCGTGCAGCTTGCCGGCGGCCGCGGCGCGCCGCAGCTCCCGCAGCGAGCCGATGTGCAGCTGCGCATTGAGCGCGCCCACCTTCTTCGGCCCCAGCCCCGGCAGGCGCAGCAGCTCGGTGATGCCGCGCGGAAAGCGCCCGCGCAGCTGCTCGAGCAGCCGGCACGAGCCCGTGCGCGCGATCTCGGCCATCTTGCCTGCGAGGTCCTCGCCGATGCCGGCGATCTTCGGGATCTCCTCGCCGCGCGCGACGAGCTGCCCGATGTCCAGGCCCAGCTCGGCCACGATGCGCGCGGCGTTGCGATAGGCGCGCGCGCGGAACGGGTTCTCGTTGGAAAGCTCGAGGAGGTCGGCCATCTCGTCGAAGGCCGCGGCGATGTCGGCGTTGTGCGTGAGGACGGTCACTGCTGATGGGCCCATGGCGAGCGCCCCGCGATCACTTCTCGAGGTCGTCGGGACGGAGCTCGCCCTTGCGAACCCACACGCCGCGGCCTTCGCAGCGCAGCAGCTCGTTGCCGCTCAGCACGTAGCTTTCGAGCGGGTACGACGACCCGTTGAAGTAGCAGACGGCGGTTTCGGCCTCGTCGTCCAGCGAAAGCTCGGCCTCGTCGTCGAGGATGGGCGAGGTGCGCAGGGTGTGGTCGGGTGCGCCGACGCGGGGAATGGGAGCCGCCATGGAATGCCTCCTTGTTGCGCTCGATCCCATGCTAGCGGGTCCCTTCGTGGACGTGTTGACCGCGGTCACAAGGGCATCGGGCGCGTTCGCCACCACCGATGACCGGCGACAGCGCCTCGCTCGCGGAGCTGTGCGCGCTGCTCTCGTCGCTCGCATCCCGCATGCGAAGGCGCATGCGCGCGTCCGAGGGCCGTTGATGGTCATCAAAGGGCCACGCGCCCACCGGCGTAGATTGGAACGTACCGGCATGGCGCCCGTTGCGCGCGGTGCCGTCCCACATGCGCGGGCATCGCAACCGCAGCTCCGGCAACAGCAACGGGTCCTCGCGCGGGCCGCGAGCCGGGGCCCTCAATCCATCGCAGCCAGGAGACTCCATCATGACGATCGGCGAAATCTGCACGCGTGAGGTCGTTTACGTCGGCAGCAACGAGAGCGCGGGCGATGCGGCACGGCTCATGCGCGAGCATCACGTCGGCAGCCTGGTGGTGCTCGAGCCGCCGGAGGCGGGCGGCAAGCCCGTGGGCGTGATCACCGACCGCGATCTCGCCGTGGGGATCGTGGCGCTGTCGCTCGACGCGGAGCGCACGCCGGTCGAAGCCGTGATGCGCCCGGGCGTCACGTGCATCCGCGAGGACGAGGGGCTGGGACGCGCCGTGACGCTCATGAAGAGCGTGGGCGTGCGCCGCCTGCCGGTCATCGATGCGAAGGGCGCGCTCGTGGGCATCGTCACGGCCGACGACCTGCTCGAGCTCGTGGCCGAGGAGATCTCGGGTCTCGCGGGCATGGTGGGGCGCGAGTTCCGCCGCGAGCGCGACGAGCGCGTCGCGACGACGCACTAACCGAAAGGAACGCCATGAAGACCGATCGAGCCGCTTTCCGCGCCGGACGGCGCGAGCAACTGATGACGCCGGTGCGCAAGGACAGCTACCGCGAGCAGGCCAAGTTCCACTGGCCGGCGGTGTGCCCCGAGTGCGGCGCCACCTATCGCAAGGGCCGCTGGACGTGGGAGCCGCCCGTGGCCGACGCGAAGCCGCACCGCTGCCCGGCCTGCCTGCGCATCCGTGACGGCATGCCCGCGGGATACGTCACGCTGAAGGGCGCGTTCCTGGACGCGCATCGCGAGCAGATCCTCTCGATGGTGCATGCCTGCGAGACGCGCGAGAAGGCCGAGCATCCGTTGCAGCGCATCATGGCGATCACCGAGGTCGAGGGCGGCGTGCAGGTGACCACGACCGATGGCCACCTCGCGCGCGGCATCGGCGAGGCGCTGCGCGATGCGTTCAAGGGCACTCTCGGGGTGCAGTTCGCCGAGGCCGAGAACCTCGTGCGCGCCCTGTGGCAGCGCGACTGAGGCAGGTGCCATGACGGTCGCCGCCCATACCCCGCGCATCTTCATCGCCTACGCGCCGCGCGCCGGGCTGCGCTGCGCGCTCGCGTACCTCGCCACGGTGCACGACGTGTACGGCTGGTTCACGGGCCCGGGGCCGGAGGGGCTCGAAAGCCGCTACTTCGTGCTCGAGGATTACTACGGCACGGGGCCCACGCGCTGCGTGGCGGCGCGCGACGACGAGCTGCATTCGGGATGGATCCCGGACGAGGCGCGTTGCCACGCGCTCGCCGAGCTGCAGGATGCTTTCGTGCACGAGTGGCTGTTCTATCGCGGCGATCCCGCGGCGGCCGCGCACGTGCAGCGCTACGTGCAGTCGGAGCTGGCGCTGGGCGACGTGAACGTGCGCTTCGAGCGGCTGGCCCGCTTCGACCCGGCGCAGCCGACGTGGACGTACGCATCGCCGGGCTTCGAGGACGGCGTGCTCGAGGCGCTCGCTGCCGAATGGCCGCTCGACTACGCGGCGCGCTACACCGGCGAGCGCCATCCCGCGTGAGCGTGCCGGTCTAGCCGCCCAGGTCCGGCTCGCCGCACCCGCGCAACAGCGCAGCGCGCGCCGCATCGCGCAGGCGCACGGCGGCGGCCCAATCGTCGCCCGAGGCGGCCAGCGCCCCGCCCACCTCCACGCGCACCGCGCCGCGCCTCGGGCTCCACTGGCCCTCGCGCAGGATGGAGCGCATGCCGCGCAGGGCGACGGGCACCACCGGCGCGCCGGATCGCGCGGCGGCGACGAACGCGCCCATGTGGAAGGGCGCGAGCCCCGGCGCGCGCGTGAACGTGCCTTCCGGGAAGAACACCAGCGCCTCGCCCGCGCCCAGCCTCGCGATGAGCTCCTGCGTGTCCTGCGCGCCCTGCCCGGCGTCGAAGCGCTCGACGAACGCGACGCCCGCCGCGCGCAGCAGGCAGCGCAGCAGCGCGCTCGCGGCGAGCTCGCGCTTGGCCACGAAGCGCACGCGGCGCCGCAGCAGCGCGAAGAGGAGCGGGCCGTCCAGGTAGCTCGCGTGATTCGCCACGATGACCACGGGCCCGGACGCCGGAATGCGCTCGATGCCCTCCACGGCGAGGGGCATGCGCGCGGCGCGCAGCACGTGGCGCGCGAGCGCGCGCAGCGCACGCCATCGTCCCTGCGGCCGCGGCCACAGTGAAACCGCGAGCGCGGGCGGCAGCGCCGCGAGCGTCACGATCCACATCCACGCGCCGTAGGCCGCGCCGCCCGCTCGCTTCGCCATGCGCCGCAGCCGCCCGGCCGCGAGCGAGGCGCCGAAAGCGATCGCATCCTTCCACGCGCGCGGCCCGTGCGCGCCGCCGAGGTACGCGTCGCGCGCTGCCGCGCGGCGGATCTTGCCG
>DASTGG010000166.1:0-2417 GCA_035719385.1 Usitatibacter sp. | reverse complement strand
CGTCCTGGTTCAGCCGATCGAGCTTCGCCTGCCCCTTGTCGTTGAACGAGCGCTTCATCACCTCGCTCGCCTTGGCGGTGATCTCGGCATCCGATGGCATCGTCGCGCAGCCGACGAGGATTCCCGCGGCGCCCGCCGCGGCGAGCGCCCAGCCGACCAACTGTTTCCTGTTCACGGTGCGGCCTCCGTCAGCGCTTGATCGCCGGTGCGTTGAAGGTGCCGCCGTTGGCATTCTTCGCGAGATACATCGTGAGCGCGATCGAGGCCGGCGAGATGAACTTCAGCTCGGGGAAGCGCTGCTGGCGGAAGCAGTCGTTGAGGCGCCACTGGAACGAGCGCACCTCGCCCTGGGACACGCGATACGCCGGCCACGTCGTGTATGCGCGCTGCGCATCGGCGGTCTTGGTGAGGTTCGGAAGGTCCTGCAGGCGGATGCGCTTCCTGTCGTCGCCGTGGCAGGTGACGCAGCCGAAGTCGTGCGGCCCGCCGCGGAAGAAGAAGATCTTCTCGCCGAGCTCGTAGGCCTCGCGCTCCCTGGGATGGCTCGCCGCGACGTTCATCTTCATGCCGCGCGATTGCGCCGTGATGTAGGCGACGAGCGCGTCCATGGGCACCTTCTTGCCCGGGCCGCCGAACGGGTCCTTGCTCGCCTCTTCCACCTTGAAGCCCTGCAGCTTGACCATGCACGTCACCAGCCGCGACTCCAGGTCCTCGACCTTGTCGGTATCGGGGAAATACTTCGGCAGCACGGTGTACGCGCCCTTGACCACGCCGGGCCCGAGCCCCAGGTCGCATTTCTCGAGCGACACGTTGTTCGGCCCGCGCTTCTGCTTCCACAGGTCCTCGCCGCGCGCTTCCCACAGCTCCGCGGGATTGCCTTCGCCGAGCGCCTCGCGATACTTCTCGATCTCCTGGATCGTCGAGTTGCCCGGCTGCTGCGCCTGGGCATGCAGCCCTGCGGCGGCAAGAAGTCCCACCACCATCCGGAATCTCCGGCCCATTGCTCCTCCGTCATGGGGGTGCGTCCCCGGGGTGCGTCCCCGGGGTGCGTCCCCGGGTTTCTTATGGCTTCAGGTAGACGTAGCCTTCCTGCGCCTGCAGGCGGGCGACCTCGGCGACTCCCGAGGGGACGAGCTTCGCGTCCTCGATCACGTTCTTCGGATCGATGTTGCGCACCTTGAGCGTATAGGCGCAGGCGCGGAACTCGACGCCCTTGGACACGAGGTCCTGGACGGTCACCTCGAACGGGTTGCCGTTCTTGTCCTTGGCGTCGCGCAGCAGGAAATCGACGCCCGCCGCATGCGCCACCACCACGATCTTCGCCTTCGGGTCGGCGGTGAGGTGGTTGCGGATGTTGCGCAGCATCTGGGGCGCGTGCTCGACGCCCTCGTTCATGTGGTAGACGACCTTGACCGGGTCGCCCGGCGCCGCCTGGGCGCCCAGCGCGAGGCTCGCCATGAGGGCGGCGAGGAACCATTTGACCGTTGCCATGTGCACCTGCCCTCCTGCGAGCCGCGCCGCTTGTCGATCAGGCGATGGTCGCCTCGTCCGTGCGCTTGTCGCCGTGGTTGTCGGTCCAGGTGATCTGCACCTTGTCGCCCGGCTTGCCGCCGGAGAACCGGAACGACAGGAACGGGTTCTTCGACACCGCCGGTCCCCATTCCGCCGCAAGCACCGTCTTGCCGTTGCAGGTGGCGCTCACGTTCTGGATGAACCAGGCCGGGACGACCTTGCCGCTCGCGTCCTTGCGCTGGCCGGTCTCCATCTCGTGGCTCATGAGCACGCGCACTTCCACCTTGTCGCCCGCCATCTGGGCGCGAATCTTCATCGGGTCGCCCATCTCAACCTCCGCAGCCGCCGAGCGTCACCTTCACTTCCTTCGACGCGTAGTAGAACTTGCCGTCCCCCGCCTTCACGAGCGCGTAAACGTTGGACGTCTGGCCCATCTTCACCCGCGTGTTGACCCAGGGGTCGGTGCCCTCGGGAATGGCGAAGTTCGCCGCGAGGATGCTCGGGTTCTTCTCGATGAGCACCGCGATGTTCTGCGTGTTGGGGATCTTGCTCGCGATCGTGAACGGGACGACCGCGCCGTTCTCCGCGATGTCCGGCGAGGTGATCGCGATGTCCTTGCTCTCGATGGGCTGCGCGCCGCCCAGCGCCTTCACCACGTCCGGCAGCGACTTGGTGTCGAACGCCGCCTTGTTCCACGCGCCCTGCTGGGCCCACGCGCTCGCGGGCCTGATGAGGCCCGCCGCCATGGCGAGCCCGAGCACCGCCGCGCCGCCGGTGCCCTTCAACATCTGTCTGCGACTGCTGTTCATTGATCCTCCGGGTACTCGATCGTGACCGACCGCAGTTGACTGCCATCAAAAATTATAACCGCTACCCCTGTACCCCTCCCTACCCCATTCAGGTAG
>DASTGG010000165.1:0-5607 GCA_035719385.1 Usitatibacter sp. | reverse complement strand
AGCAAGGTGATCGTCGCGATCAACAAGGATCCCGAGGCGCCGATCTTCCAGGTGGCGGATTATGGGTTGGTCGGGGACCTGTTCCAGATCGTGCCGGAGCTGACGTCGCGATTGTAGGGCGACGCCGCGCGGCGGCGTCATCCCCGCGAAGGCGGGGAGCCGATGCATCACGAGCAATGACGGGGAGAGAACGATGGCCGAATACGCCGCGCCGGTGAAGGACATGCAGTTCGTGCTGAAGCACGTGGTCGGCCTCGACCAGGTGAACACGCTTCCCGGCTGGGAGGAAGTGACCGAGGACGTGGTCGATGCGATCCTCGAGGAAGCGAACAAGCTCGCCTCCGGGGTGCTTTCGCCGCTGAACGCCACCGGCGATCGCGAGGGCGCGAAGCTCCAGGGCGACCAGGTGAAGATGCCCGCGGGCTTCCGCGACGCATACTGGCAGTACGTGAACGCGGGCTGGGGCAACATCCTGTCGCCGACCGAGTTCGGCGGCCAGGGCCTGCCGCACCTCATCGCCACGCCCTGCGAGGAGATGTGGGGCGCGGCCAACCTCGCGTTCAAGCTCTGCCCGATGCTCACCCAGGGCGCGATCGAGGCGATCGACCGCGTGGGCTCCGCGGAGCTCAAGAAGCGCTTCCTGCCGAAGATGGTCTCCGGCGAGTGGACCGGCACGATGAACCTCACGGAGCCGCAGGCGGGCAGCGACCTGTCGCTCGTGCGCACGAAGGCCACCCCGCAGCCCGACGGCACTTACCGGCTGAAGGGCCAGAAGATCTTCATCACGTACGGCGAGCACGATTACACCGACAACATCGTGCACCTCGTGCTCGCGCGCATCGACGGCGCGCCCGAGGGCGTGAAGGGCATCTCGCTCTTCGTCGTGCCGAAGTTCATCCCGAACGCCGACGGCACGCCGGGCGCGCGCAACGACGTGAAATGCGTCTCGATCGAGCACAAGCTCGGCATCCACGCGAGCCCCACCGCCGTGCTGCAGTACGGCGAGAAGGACGGCGCCGTGGGCTATCTCGTGGGCGAGGCCAACCGCGGGCTCGAGTACATGTTCATCATGATGAACGCGGCGCGCCTGTCCGTGGGCCTCGAGGGCGTGGCGGTGGCCGAGCGCGCGTACCAACGCGCCCTCGCGTGGTCGCGCGAGCGGCTCCAGGGCCGGCCCATCGGCGTGCAGGGCGCGGCGAGGACGGCGCCGATCGTGCAGCATCCGGACGTGAAGCGGATGCTCCTCACCATGAAGTCGCTCACCGAGGCGATGCGCGCGCTGGCCTACTGGACCTCGGCGGTGCTCGATCGCGCGCGCCACCATCCCGACGAGAAGGAGCGCCAGCGCTGCCAGGCCATCGTGGACCTGCTCATCCCGGTGGTGAAGGGCTGGAGCACGGAGACCGGCATCGAGATCGCCTCGCTCGGCATCCAGGTGCACGGCGGCATGGGCTTCATCGAGGAGACGGGCGCGGCGCAGCACCTGCGCGACGCGCGCATCACCACGATCTACGAAGGCACCACGGGCATCCAGGCGAACGACCTCGTCGGGCGCAAGGTGGGGCGCGAGGCGGGCCGCACGGCGTTCGCGCTCATCGAGGAGATGGACCAGCTCGTCGAGGCCACGCGCAACACCGCCGGCAAGAACATGCACGTGAAGTCGCTGGGCGATCGCTTCTCCGCCGCCGTCGCCTCGCTTCGCGAAGCCACGCAGTGGATCGTCGAGACCTATCCCGCGAATCCCGCGGCGGTGGCGGCGGGCTCGGTGTATTACCTCAAGCTCGCCGGCATCACGCTCGGCGGCTGGATGATGCTGCGCTCGGCGCAGATGGCCGCGCAACAGCTCGCCGCGGGGCAGGGCGACGGCGGCTTCCTGCGGGGCAAGCTGCTCACCGCGCGCTTCTACGGCGACCACATCCTGCCGCACGCGATGGGCCTGTGCGCGGCGGTGATGCGCGGCGCCGACAGCGTGCTCGCCATGGAGGAAGCCCTCCTCTGACCCGGGGACGCACCCCGGGGACGCACCCCGGGGACGCACCCCGCAGGGTGCGCTGCCCACGCGGCTGGTAGAATGACGCCTGTTGTTGGGGAGTAGCCGGCCGCCGGCATCAAGCCGAGCGGTGCCTGCGTCAACATGCTTGGCCGTCCGGCCATGGCGCAGGCGACCCCGTCCGGCGAGACCAGTGACTGGCGCCCGATGATGGCCGGCGGGCGCGCGGTCATTCGGTCATCGCCCGGCCCGGAGTCATTCGAATCCATGGAAGCCTTCCTCGTCTCCACCGGCCTCGTCGCGCTCGCCGAAATCGGCGACAAGACCCAGCTGCTCTCGCTCGTGCTCGCCGCCCGCTACCGCAAGCCGTGGCCCATCGTGCTCGGCATCCTCGCGGCCACGCTCTTCAACCATGCGCTCGCCGGCGCGTTCGGCGCGTGGATCTCGGAGCTCGTGGGGCCCGTGTGGATCGCGCGCGGCGTCGGCATCTCGTTCCTCGTGATGGCCGCGTGGATCCTCGTCCCGGACAAGCTCGACGAGGAGGGCGAGGTGAAGCGCATGACGCACGGCGTCTTCCTCACCACGTTGGTGCTCTTCTTCCTCGCCGAGATGGGCGACAAGACGCAGATCGCCACCGTCGTGCTCGGCGCGCGCTACGAATCGCTCGTGCAGGTGGTGCTCGGCACGACCTTCGGCATGCTGCTCGCGAACGTGCCCGTGGTCTTCTTCGGCGATGCGATCGCGAAACGCGTCTCGGTGACCGTCGTGCGGCGCGTGACGGCCGTCGCGTTCGCGGCGCTGGGAATCTACGCGCTCCTGCGGTAGCGGCTAGTCCGCCGCGGGGCTCTCGCGCGCCGCGGCGGCGGGCAGCTCGAGGTAATGGACGTGCGAGCGCCCGTCGGCGTGCGCTTCCATCTTGGCGACGTACATCGCCTTGTCCGCATCGGACACGACGCCGCCGGGCCCGCTGCCGAAGCGATACTCGGCCACTCCCGCGCTCACCGACAGCCGCAGCTCGAGGCCGGGCGCGACCTCCACGACGGCTGCGGCAATCGCCTTCATGATGCGCTCGATCACCGTGCGCAGCGCGCGGTTGCGATGCAGGCAGACGATGAACTCGTCGCCGCCCCAGCGCGCCACCCAGTCGCCGCGCCGCGTGTTCTCGTGCAGCACGCGCGCGAGCTGCGCGATGCAGGCGTCCCCCGCCATGTGGCCGTGGCGGTCGTTGATGTCCTTGAAGTCGTTGACGTCGAAGAAGACCACCTGGAACGACTCGAGCTCGCGCTCGGCGCGCGCGACGTCCTCCGCCAGGCGCTTCTCGCCGGCGCGGCGGTTGTACACGCCCGTGAGCTCGTCGGTGTCGGAGACGCGCTCCAGCCGGTTGATCGTCTCGTGCAGCTGCGTGAGCGTGTATTGCGTGCCTTCCATGAGCCGGCCCGCTCGGTCGGGGAAGTCGGGCGGCAGGTCGGGCAGCTTGCGGCTGTCGATGTACTCGCGCAACGCCTCGGCCGTGAGGTCGATCGGCGTGAGCAGCTCGCGCAGCAGCCAGAGGGAGCCGAGGAAGCCCGTGAAGCACGCGAGCACGAGCGCCGCCACCAGGGGATAGAGCTCTCGCCAGTCGGTGCGCGCGAGCAGGAGGTAGATCACGAACATCGCGAGCGGGCCGATGCCGCCCACGAACGCGGCGACGGCGAACTTGCCCGCATAGCTGTCGCGCAAGGGCCCGAACGCCGCGAGGCGGCGGTAGACCGTCATGCGCTCGAGCGCCTTCTGGCCGGGATGGACGCTCGCTACCATGGGGACGGCACCCCGGTTCCTCCTGCGGTGGAAAGCCCGCTCATTCTGCCGAGCTTTCCGCCGCGTGGGAAATCGGGATGCGTCGCCGCTATTTGCCTGCGTTAATCAGCCGATCGGGTTGCGCAGCACGCCGATGCCCTCGATCTCCGTCTCCATCAGGTCGCCCGGCTTCATGAACTCCGGCGGCGTGCGCGCGAAGCCCACGCCCTCCGGCGTGCCGGTCGAGATGATGTCGCCCGCCTCGAGCGTGGTGCCGGCCGACAGGTCGGCGATGAGGCGCGGGATCTTGAAGTAGAGGTACTTCGTGTTCGAGTCCTGCTTGGCCACGCCGTTGACGCGGCAGGTGACGTGCAGGTTGTCGGGCTGCAGGCTGTCGGCGGTGACGATGCACGGGCCCATGGGGCAGCTGCCGTCGAGGCTCTTGCCCTTGTGCCACTGGCCGCCGTGGCGGCGCTGGATGTCGCGCCAGGACACGTCGTTGATCACGGTGTAGCCCCACACGTGCTTCATCGCGTCGGCTTCGCTGATGTCCTTGCCGGTCGTGCCGATGATCACGCCCAGCTCCACTTCCCAGTCGAGCGACGTCGAAACCTGGGAATGGAACGGGATGTTGTCGTAGGGGCCCGTGACGGTCGTGGGCACCTTGCTGAAGAACACCGGCCACTTCGGCAGCTCGCGGTTGTCCTGCAGCTTCTTCGCGCCTTCCTCGAAGTGCTCGAGGTAGTTCCAGCCGACGCAGAACACGTTCTTGTCGGGGCGCGGGATCGGCGCGTGCAGCTTCACGTCCGCGAGATTCACCGTCTTCGCGGGCGGCTTCGACTGCAGCGCGCGCAGCTTCTCCAGCATCGCGGCGCCGGCGCGGATGATGCCGAGCATGGTGTGGGTGGACTCGGACGCGCCGAGCGCCTCCGGGATGTCGACGATGCGCTTGTCGTCGAGCAGCAGGCCG
The DNA here is from genome assembly GCA_035719385.1 of Usitatibacter sp. Lineage (GTDB taxonomy): Bacteria > Pseudomonadota > Gammaproteobacteria > Burkholderiales > Usitatibacteraceae > Usitatibacter. Next base: position 871 of record DASTGG010000165.1, on the reverse strand, counting down.
GGACGCGGCTTGCCGGAAGGCAGCGGGGAGAAGGTGACGAGCTTCATGGATTCCTCATTGTCGTGGGCGAAGATGGGACAGGGGATGCTGCGCCGCGGTCCAGCGCGGCTCGAAGAAACGTTCGACGTCCGCGCGGCTCACGTCCTCGAGGCGGGCGGGATGCCAGCGCGGGTTGCGGTCCTTGTCGACGAGCATCGCGCGGATGCCCTCGAAGAAATCGCCGTGGTCGAGGCAGCCGCGCACGAGGTTGAGCTCCATGCGGAAGCACTCGGCGAGAGCCAGGCGGCGGCCGCGGCGCACCTGCTCGAGCGCGATCTTGAGCGCCGTGGGCGAGTGGCGCAGGATCGCCTCGCGCGTGCGCTGCGCCCACTCGCGGTGAACGGTTTCCGCCGCGAGCGATGCCACGATGGCCTCCACGGCCGGCGCATTGAAATGGCGCTCGATCGCCTCGCGCACGGCCGCGATCTCGGGCGCATGCAGCCGCGGGCGCTCGTCGCGCATGGCGAGCGCCTTCAGCGCGGCACGGGGGTCGCGCGAGGCGGCGGCGTGGGTGAGCCATTCGTCGAGGCGCCCGATCGAGGCGTGCGAAAGGTAGATGTCGGCAAGCCCGCAGTAGAGCGCATCGGCCGCGCGGATCGTCGGGCCCGCGAGCGCGAGCCACTCGCCGACGGCGCCGGGCGTGCGCGAAAGGAAATGGCTGCCGCCCACGTCGGGGAAGAGGCCGATGGCGGTCTCGGGCATCGCCATGCGCGTGCGGTCGCCCACGATGCGCAGCGCCGCGCCCTGCGAGATGCCCATGCCGCCGCCCATGACGATGCCGTCGACGATTGCGACGACCGGCTTGGGATACCGGTGGATGCGATGGTCGAGC
>DASTGG010000164.1:0-4097 GCA_035719385.1 Usitatibacter sp. | reverse complement strand
AGGAGCGTGCGGCCCCCGCCGTCGCTTCCACGAGCACGCCGGTGGCGCCGCAGCAGCCGGCAGCGCCCGCCCCGCAGCCCGACAAGGCGCCCGCCGCCGTGCCGGCGCCGGTGGCCGAGCCGGGCATGATGATCATCAGCGCCGTGGGCCTCGCCGATCCGGCCGACGGCAAGTACCAGGCCGACAAGTCGCAGCTCGCCGTGGACCTCGCGGCCGATTCCAAGAGCCAGCTCGTCGAGAAGGCGATCGCGCTCTACGTCGAGCGCGCCTCGCTGGTGCAGAACTACGAGGTGCTGCGCGAGCGGCTCATGTCGAAGAGCGGCGGCTACATCTCGCAGGTGCTGCAGGAAAGCGAGCCGCAGCTCGGCAAGGACGGGCTGATGCGCGTGACGACGCGCGCGGCCGTGAAGGTGAGCGCGGTGCAGAGATCGCTCAACCAGATGTCGCGCGAGGAGCGCATCCAGTTCATCCGCAACAACGGCGACCCGCGCATCTCGGTCGCGGTCGCGGTGCGCGACGAAGGGGCCCAGCCGCACGACTCGCAGGTGGCCGAGAACCTGCTCAAGGACCGCATCAAGTCGTTCGGCTTCCGCGTCGTGTCCGACGATCGCGCGGGAACCTACGCGCAGGGCAGGAGCGCGGACTTCGCCGTGGTGGGCGAGGCGCAGGTCAAGAAGCTCTCCACGCGCCTGCAGGCCTCGGGCATCACCGTCGAGAAATACCTGCTCACCTCGTGGACCGTGAAGTGCCTCGATCGCCAGACGGGAGAGGAGATCTACCACAACAACAAGATCCCGGTCGCGCAGGGCTCCTGGGCCACGCGCGAGCAGGCGCTCGCCGCGATCGGGGGCAAGATCGGCGACGAGTTCTCGCGCGACTTCTTCCTGCAGAACTTCACGCCGGCCGAGAAGAACGCGGTGCTGAAGGTCGAAGGGCTGCCTGCGGACGCGGAGGAGGTGCTCCTGCGCTAGCTCGTGGCGCTGCGCCCCGTGCTCGGCGCCTCGCGCACGGCGCGCGCGACCTACGGCCTGCAGATCGCCGGCGCGGGCACGTCGCTCCCGGACCTCGTGCAGGCGGCGATCCTCAAGCCGCTCAACGCGAAGCTCGGGCAGGCGTGCTTCAGCCTGGGGGCGGCGACCAGCGACGAAGTGGGCGTGCGCTTCGACGCCGCCTGCGGCGACAAGGCGGTGCTCGCACGCTTCGAGACGAACCCGCCCGCGGCGCTGTACGACGCACCGCCCGCGCGCCAGACCTCCGTGCTGCGCGATCCCGCGTCGGTGAAGAAGCTTCGCGTCTGACCCGCCGGCGGCGGCGTCAGTCGATCCGGTAGGCGATGCGCGGGGCGCCGGGCGCCGCCGCCGACTGGCCGAGGCAGATCCAGCCGCTGCCGCGAAGGACGATCTGCTCGCGCTTGAGCAGCACCTCGCGGTCGCCCTCCACCGTCACGTACGTCCCGTTGATGCTCTGGTCGGTGAGGATGAACTTGCCGTAGCGGTATTCGACCTTCGCGTGCACGCGCGAGGCCATGCGGTCGGGCACGGCGAGGTCGTTCGACGCCTCGCGCCCCAGCGAGCCGGACGCGCGCTGCGGCCCGAGCGCGAGCTCGCGGCCGGCGAGGCTCAGGGTGAGGGTCGAATGGGCGGACTGGAGCCGCTCGTCGCGCGGCGCCACCGTGGTGAGCTCCGCATCCTCGTGCCAGAGCACCTCGAAGATGCGCATCTCGTCCAGCTTGCCCTTCACCACGACCTTGTCGAGCTCGCGCGTCGAGCTCTGCAGCAGCGGGGAGAGGGCCTGCGCCGTGCCCGCGGTGGTGAGGACCTGGGAGCCGCGCGCGAGGCTCGCCATGCGCGCGGCGACGTTCACCGCGTCGCCGAAGAAATCGGCGTCCTTCTCGATGGCGGGACCGAAGTGGAAGCCCACGCGGATCGCGAGGCGGTTGCCCTCGACGGGAGCCGCCTCGCCCACGCGGATCTGCATGTCGCAGGCGGCCTGCATCGCCGCGTCGGCCGACGGGAAGACCGCCATGATCTCGTCGCCGATCGTCTTCACGACGCGCCCCTGCTGCAGCGCGACCGACTTGCGGATCGCGCCGAGCAGGGACTCGATGGCCTCGCGCGCCCGCTGGTCGCCCAGCCGCTCGTAGAGGCTCGTGCTGCCGCTCACGTCGGCGAAGAGGATGCCAACCTGGACGGCGGCCTCGGCCATGGGCTAGGCGGCGTTCGCGATCTTCTTGCGCGCGTGCTGCGCCTCCTCCGCATGCAGCTTCGCATACGCGGAGTGCGCCGCGGCCTCGGCCTCGCCGACCTTGATCGGGTAGCCCATGTCCATGAGGATGGAGCCCAGCGCCGACAGGCACAGCATCACGTTGTCCGGGCGGCACGAGTAGCCCATGAGGCCGATGCGCCAGATCTTGCCCTTGAGGGGGCCGAGCCCCGCGCCGATCTCGATGTTGAACTCGTTCAGCAGCGACTTGCGCACCGCCTCCTCGTCGACGCCCTGCGGGCAGGTCACCGCGTTCATCTGCGGCAGCTGGTACTTCTCCTCCACGAGGAACTTGAGCCCGATCGCCTCGAGGCCCGCCTTGAGCGCCACGTGGTGGCGATGGTGGCGCGCCCAGCAGTTCTCCAGCCCTTCCTCCTTGATGAGCAGCAGCGCCTCGTGCAGCGCGAACAGGCCGTTCGTGGGCGCGGTGTGGTGGTACGTGCGCGTGGTCGTGCCCCAGTAGCTCGACAGCAGGTTCATGTCCATGAACCAGCTGTGGATCTTGTCCTTGCGGTTCTTCACGTAGTCCACCGCGCGCTCCGAGAAGCTCACGGGCGACAGGCCCGGCGTGCAGGACAGGCACTTCTGGCTCGCCGAGTACACCGCGTCGATGCCCCACGCGTCCACCAGCACCGGCGTGCCGCCGAGCGAGGTGACCGCATCCATGAGCACCATCGCGCCGTGCTTCTTCGCGACCTGCGCGAGCGTCTTCGCATCCGACTGCGCGCCGGTGGAGGTCTCGGCGTGCACGAAGGCGAACAGCTTCGCGTCCGGGTGGCTCCGGAATGCGTCCTCGACCTTCTGCGGGTCGACGGGCTTGCCCCATTCGTCGTCGACCACCACCGCGGTTCCGCCGCAGCGCTCGACGTTCTCGATCATCCGGCCGCCGAACACGCCGTTGCGGCACACGATCACCTTCGCGCCCGGCGTGACGAGGTTCACGAAGCAGTATTCCATGCCGACCGAGCCCGGGCCCGACACCGGGAAGGTGAGCGCGTTGTCGGTCTGGTACACGTAGCGCAGCAGCGACTTCAGCTCCTCCATCATCTCCACGAAGACCGGGTCGAGGTAGCCGATCGCCGGCTGGCTCATCGTCGTGAGCACGCGCGGATGGATCTCCGTGGGGCCGGGCCCCATGAGCGTGCGCTGCGGCGGATGGAAGGAGGAAATCTTCTTGTTGCTGCCGAAATGCTTGAGGGTCATGAAGCGTCCTTGGTTTGGCGCGGAACGAGGCGCACGGGCTGGAGCTGCGCTTCGTCCGTGGGTGCGGGCTGGTTGAAGTCGAAGAGCGAACGGTCGAGCAGGTGCGAGGGCGCCACGTTGCCGAGCGCGTTGAACATGGACTCGAGGCGCCCGGGATGGCGGCGCTGCCATTCGCGCAGCATCGCCTTCACCTGCTTGCGCTGCAGCTGGTCCTGCGAGCCGCAGAGGTCGCACGGGATGATCGGGAACTGGCGCAGCGCCGCGTAGGCCTCGAGGTCGCCCTCCTCGACATAGGCGAGCGGGCGGATCACGACATGCCGGCCGTCGTCGGAGCGCAGCTTGGGCGGCATGGCCTTGAGCGTGCCGCCGTGGAAGAGGTTGAGGAAGAACGTCTCGAGGATGTCGTCGCGGTGGTGCCCGAGCGCGATCTTCGTGGCGCCCAGCTCGCCCGCCACGCGGTAGAGCACGCCGCGGCGCAGCCGCGAGCACAAGCCGCACATCGTCCTGCCCTCGGGGATCACGCGCTTCACCACGCTGTACGTGTCCTGCACCTCGATGTGGAAAGGCACGCCGAGCGCGCGCAGGTAATCGGGAAGCACGTGCTCCGGGAAGCCGGGATGGCGCTGGTCGAG
>DASTGG010000163.1:0-6788 GCA_035719385.1 Usitatibacter sp. | reverse complement strand
CGACGGCAAGGGCTACGAGATCCACGACGGCATCCGCTACGACTGGAGCGCCGGGGACGTGGCCATCGTCCACATGAACTGCGTGCACCAGCACTTCAACGCGGATCCGGTGAAGCCCGCGCGGGCGCTCGTGCTCAAGCCCAAGCCGATGATCATGTTCATGAACCTGCTCTTCCAGAAGAGCGTGATCCCGCGCCCCACGGAGCCCACGCCGGAGGGGAAGGGGTTCGTGCCGCGGCACTTCGAAGAGAACTACAACCACGATTAAGTTGCATGTGCGCAGGCAGCGGGGTTCGCGGGCGGTGGATTGCACCACAGAGGACCAGAGGAACACAGAGGATGCACAGAGGAAGGACGTTGGGTCGATTCGTGGCTTCGCCGAGCCATGGCACGAATGCCCGGCATGGTTTGCCTCTGTGGACCTCTGTGTTCCTCTGGTCCTCTGTGGTGAAGATCGGCGGTCAATGCTCCCCGCTTGCTGACACGTGACGCTCCTGATCGATAACGCCGTCGTCGCGCAGGTGCTCACGCCCGAGGCGACGCGACTCGCGCTCGAGCAGTCCTACCGCGATCTCGCGGCGGGAGAAGGCGTCTGCCGCCCGCGCATCGACATCCGCATCCCGACCCGGGACCCGGCCAGGGTGTACCAGTGGGGCACGATGGAAGGCGGCTCGACGCGCGGCTACTTCGCGATGCGGCTGAAGTCGGACGTCGTCTACGAGGTGGAGGAGGGCGGCGCGCGCACGCAGGAGAAATACTGCACGCGCCCGGGACGTTACTGCGGCCTCGTGCTGCTCACGCGCATCGACGATGGCGAGCTGGTGGCCATCATCCACGACGGCTGGCTGCAGCACCTGCGCGTCGCCGCCGACAGCGCCATCGGCACGGCGATCATGGCGCGCGAGGACAGCACCGTCCTCGGCATGCTGGGCTCGGGCGGCATGGCGCGCTCGCACGTGGAGGCGATCTTAGGCGTGCGGCCGGTGAAGCGCCTGCGCGTGTATAGCCCCACGCAAGGGCACCGCGAGCGATTCGCTGCGGAGATGCGCGAGCGCCACGGCATCGAGGTGGAGACTTTCGACGAGCCGAGGCCGGTCTATCGCGGCGCGGACATCCTCGCCGCATGCACCGATTCCGTCGGGCCGGTCATACGCGGCGAATGGCTCGAGCAGGGCATGCACGTCGTGTCCATCGGCGGGCGGCCCGACGATGCGGCGCGCGCGCGCTTCGACCGGCGGCTTCGCATCGGCACGGCGCCTGCGCCGGTGGGCCGGCCGGAGCTGGGAACCGCCGACGAGTACCTCGGCTACCTCGCGCGGCCCGGCGATGCCGTGTGGCAGCGCCAGCGCACGGGCCGCAAGGCGCCGGTGGTGACCGGCACGGCGGGCGACGTCCATTTCGCCGACATCGCCGCGGGACGCGCACAGGGCCGAACGTCGCGCGAGCAGATCACCTATTCGGAACGGGGCAACATCCAGGGCGCGCAATTCCACGCCGTCGCCTCGGTGGTGTACGAGGCGGCGCGGGACCGCGGCCTGGGGCGAGAGATCCCGACCGAGTGGTTCCTGCAGGACATCCGGGATTAGGAGGAGACGAAGATGAGACGATGGCTCTCGGGGGTGGCGCTCGCCGTAGTGGTGGCCGCGGCGCCCGCGCTCGCGCAGCAGGCTTCCGTGGTGGAGGCCGCGAAGAAGGAAGGCACGCTCACGTTCTACACGACCATCGCGGAGAAGGACCTCCCCGTCATCGTGAAGCCGTTCGAGCAGAAGTACGGCATCAAGGTGAACATCTGGCGCGCGGGCACGGACAAGGTGCTGCAGCGCACGATCCAGGAGGCGCGCGCCAACCGCAACGACGTGGATGTGGTCCATTACGGCTCGCCGGAGATGGAGGCGCTCGCCCGCGAGAAGATCCTCAAGCCGGTGGACGACCCCGTGCAGAAGGACCTGATGCCGGGCTCGGTGCCGGCGCACAAGCAGTGGGCGGCGACGATCCTTTCGGTGTGGGTGCAGGCGTACAACACCAACGCCATCAGGAAGGAGGACCTGCCGAAGAAGTGGGAGGACCTGCTCGATCCCAGGTGGAAGGGCAGGATCGGCATCGAGGCCAAGGACGACGACTGGTTCGCCACGGTCGTGCACCTGCTGGGCGGCGAGGAGAAGGGGCTCGCATTCTTCCGCAAGCTCGCGGAGACCAACGGCATCTCGGTCCGCAAGGGGCACACGCTGCTCAACAACATGGTGATCTCCGGCGAAGTGCCGCTCGCGCTCACGGTGTACAACTACATGCCCGAGCAGGCGAAGGCCAAGGGCGCGCCCATCGACTGGTTCGCGATCGAGCCCGCGGTCGCGCGCTCCAACGCAGTGGGCATTGCGACCAAGGCGAAGCACCCGAACGCCGCGCTGCTCTTCTACGAGTACCTGCTGGGGCCCGACGGGCAGAAGGCCATGACGAGCATCGATTACGTGCCCACCAACACCAGGGTCGCCTCGCCCCTCAAGGGCGTGAAGGTCGTGACCACGGACCCGGCGCGCTCCCTTGACGAATCGGAGAAGTGGAGCAAGCTGTTCGAGGACATCGTCGCGAAGAAGAAATGAACGCCACCGTCGCCGCCACCGAGAAGTCCACGCCGCCGCCCGCGCGCTCCTTCCGGGAGGTGTGGATGATCACGCTGGGCCATGCGCTCACGCACTGGTATCCCGCCACGTTCTACCTGCTGCTGCCGATCATCGGCCGCGAGCTCGACCTCACGTACAGCCAGATCGGCCTCATCATGACGTGCCAGTTCGTCGCCGGGGCGGTGGCCAACGTGCCCGGCGGCGTGCTCGTGGACACCGTCGGCCGCAAGGGCGTGCTGATGGCGACGTCGCTCTTCTGGGTGGGATTCCCGTACCTGCTCATGGGCTTCAGCCACGGCTATCTCATGCTGCTGGGGCTCATCGCGCTGGTCGGCTTCGGCAACAGCCTGTGGCACCCCACGGCCATCCCGACGCTCGCCAACCGCTTCCCGGAGCGCAAGGGCCTCGTGCTCTCGCTGCACGGCATGGGCGGCAACGTCGGCGACGCGCTCGCGCCCATCGTGGTGGGCTCGCTGCTCGCCGTGCTCACCTGGCGGCAGGTGGTGGTGCTCAACGTGATCCCGGGCATCGTGATGGCGGTCATGATCCTCGCCTTCCTCGGCACGCTCAGGCTCGGCTCGAAGAAGAAGGACGGGAAGGCGGCGGACGATGCCAAGGTGCAGTCGCTCGGCGACTACTTCCGCGGCGTGCCGGCGCTCTTCCGCAACCGCGCGCTGGTGATGATCACCATGGGCGGCGCGTTCCGCTCGCTCACGCAGAATGGCCTGCTCACCTTCCTGCCGGTATTCCTCGCCTACGAGATGGGCTTCTCGCCCTTCTGGGTCGGCGCCGCGATGTTCGCGCTTCAGGCCGCGGGCTTCGCCGCCTCGCCGATCGCGGGCCACCTCTCGGACCGCATGGGCCGGCGCAGCGTCCTCATGACCAGCATGATGATGACCGCCGTCGTGCTCGTGTTCATGGCGTTCGCAGGCAAGTCCCACGCCTTCATCGTGTTCGTGGCGATCCTGGGCTTCTTCCTCTACGCCATCCGCCCGGTGCTGCAGGCGTGGCTGCTGGAGACCACGCCGAAGAACATGGGCGGCACCAGCGTCGGCATCCTCTTCGGCGCGCAATCGCTGGGCTCCGCCGTGGGCCCGCTCCTCGGCGGCATGATCGCGGACCGCTGGGGACTCACGGCGACGTTCTGGTTCCTGGCCTTCACCATCGTGATGGCGAATTTCTTCATCCTCGGCATGCCCGACGTGGCGCCGAGGAAGAAAACGGCGTGAGCGCGGCGAGGAGCATTCGCCGCTGGTTCAAGAGCACGTCGAACCGCACGTTCATCGTGTGGCCGCTCGTGCTCTTCGGCGCCGAGGCGCTCATCCAGCGCGGTATCCCGGCGATCCATTGGTGGGCGTTGCCGGTGCTCGCGTGGGGCTACCTGCAGTACAAGCTCGTCGGCACCTATCGCACGCGCGAAGGCGGCGGCGGCCCCGGCATCTCCGTGCCGCCCGACCGCATCGTGGACGAGGGGCCGTACCGCTTCGTGCGCAACCCGATGTACCTCGGGCATCTCGTCTTCTTCGCGGGCCTGGCGCTCGTGCTGGGCTCGTGGATTGCCGCGGCGGTGTTCGCGTTCCACGCCTTCTGGTTCGATCGCCGTGTGCGCGAGGACGAGGAGCGGCTCGCGGAACGCTTTGGCGACCCCTATCGCGACTATTGCCGGCGCGTGAAGCGCTGGGTCCCCGGCATCCTTTGACGCCGTCGCCGCACCTGGGCGACCTCTACGCGGTCGCCTCGACCGTGTGCTTCGCAGCCTCGAACATCACGGTCGCGCGCGGGGCGCGCCGCGGCGCCGACGACAACGGCGCCTTCATCTCGCTGCTGGTCACGACCGTGGTCGCGGGCGGCGGCTGGATGATCCTGGGCGCGCTGAAGGGGTTCGAGCCGGTCACGTGGCGCGCGATCCTGTGGTTCATCGGCGCCGGCGCCTTCACGATGTTCGTGGGGCGCGTCTTCTTCTACTCGGCCATCGAGCACCTGGGCGCCATGCGCGCCTCCACGACCAAGCGCCTCATCCCGTTCTTCTCCGTGATGCTCGGCGTGGGCGTGCTGGGCGAGGCGCTCACCGGCGGCATGGTCGCCGGGATGCTGCTCATCCTTGCGAGCTTCGCCGTGCTCGTGCGCGGCTCCATGCGCGCCGCGAGCCCCGGGACCGCCCGCGGGCGCGGATTCAACGTGGGCTACATCTACGGGCCCGTCTCGGCGCTGGGATACGCGATGGGCTACGTGCTGCGCAAGATGGGGCTCGCCGATGCGCACGACGCCATGCTGGGCGCCGCGGTCGGATGCCTCGCCGCGGTGGTGCTCTTCGCCACCACCGCCACTTTCAATGACAGCTATGCGCGCGCCGTGCGCTCGACCTTTTCGCGCCCGAATCCCTGGCTCGTCGCGGCCGGCGCCCTCGCCTCGGGCGGGCAGGTGTTCTACTTCATGGCGCTCAACGAGAGTCCCATGGCGCGCGTGGCGCTCGTGGCTTCCGTGGAGGTCTTCGTCACGCTCTTCCTCGGCGCGATCTTCCTTCGCAAGAGCGAATCGCTCACGCCGGCGCTGCTCCTGGCGGCGTTTCTCGGTGTGGCCGGCACCGCCAGCGTGATTGCTTTCTGACCGTGTTCCATTCCATTGACACCTTTCTGAGCGGTCGGCTAGCGTTCGTGAGCGCGAACGGCAACGACAAGGATTTCCGCATGACGCGCGTGACGAGCGACCTGCCCGCCTCGGGTACGCAGCCGTACTTCGATCGCCAGCTCTCGTGGGACGACCAGGGGCGGGTGGCCTCGATCAGCGACCTGGCCAATGCGGCGCTCACGGCGAGCTACGGCTACGATGCGCTCGACCGGCTCACCTCGGCCACGCAGGGCGCGACGACCTGGGGCTACACGTACGACGGCATCGGCGACCGGCAGAGCGCCACGGCGGCGGGGGCGTCGACCACGTATGGGTATTTCACGGGCACGCACCGGCTGCAGTCGCTGGGCGGTGCGCAGGCGAAGAGCTTCAGCTACGATGCGGCGGGCAACATGACCTCGGACGGCACCACGACGTGGACCTTCGCGGGCAACAACCGGCCGAGGCAGGCGGGCAGCGCCACGTTCGTTTTCAATGCGCTCGGCCAGCGCGTGAAGAAGGCGAGCGGCGCGGCGGCCACGCGCTTCGTGTACGACGAGGCGGGGCGGCTGTGGGGCGAGTACGCGGACGACGGCACGCTCATCCAGGAGACGGTGTGGCTGGGAGATCTTCCCGTGGCGACGCTGAGGCCCAATGGCGCCGGGGTGGACATCTTCTACGTGCACGCCGACCAGCTCGGCACCCCGCGCGTCGTCACGCGATCGAGCGACAACCAGCTGGTGTGGCGGTGGGATAACACGGAGGCGTTTGGTGCCTCAGCGCCGGATGGGGATCCGAGCGGGGTGGGGAGCTTTGCCTACAACTTGCGCCCGCCAGGGCAGTACTTCGATCAAGAGACTGGAAAACACTACAACTATTTCCGGGACTACGACCCGGCGATCGGGCGTTACGCAGAACCAGATCCCATCGGACTGAAGGGCGGACTAAACACCTATGCATACGTTGGTGCGATGCCCCTTTTGTTCACAGACCCGCGTGGACTAGATAACCCCGGAATGGGGGCATACGGCCCGGCATGGTCGCTGCCTTGGGACATCGGATATGCACCAAGTCCCGGAAATTGCGCGGGCTATCCCCCTTCCCTACAGAATATCTGCGGCGGCTCTCCGAATAACCCGAATATGAACTGCGCACGCAAGTGCTTGGCGGTTCACTATCGCGGAATAAGCAACGCGATCGAGGGTGCCTTCTGGGTCATTCCACAGCACCCGGTCTGTTGGTGGGAATGCAAGGTGCCTCCGCAACAGATCTGCAAAGCGCTTTATAACGCGGCCACGCAATGACATGACTCTCATTCTTCAGAAAGTCCTGCTCTTCGCATTGCTGGTAACTGGTGCGGCGCTAGTAACAGGTCTGCTTTGGAACAACGGACCGCTACTTGTCTTCGGCACATACTTCGGCTGGTTTGCAGCAGCGGTGAGCATAGCGAGTTATTTCATGCTGCTCGTACTATTGATTATTCGCGGCACCTTGCCATCTTGGGGACGTGTTTGCTCCGTGAATATGGGGCTTGCACTTGTAGGCATTTCCATTCTCGGATTC
>DASTGG010000162.1:0-2604 GCA_035719385.1 Usitatibacter sp. | reverse complement strand
CCTCAGCGGCTTCCTCGTGCTTTCCTTCACCGGCGTGTGCCTCGCCTCGTGGATGGCGATGTTGGCCTTGATCCGGCAACGCGAGGAGGCGGCGCGCAACCAGGCGCTCGCCTTCGAGCTCGAGCGCAGCGAGCTCGAGCGCAAGGCGCTCGATTCGCGCCTGCGCCTGCTGCAGGCGCAGGTCGAGCCGCATTTCCTCTTCAACACGCTCGCCAACGTGCGCGAGCTCGTCGATTCCGGCTCGCCGCAGGCCTCCGCGGTGCTGGACAGCCTCATCGCCTACCTGCGCGCCGCGGTGCCGCGGCTCCAGGATCGCGACACGACGATGGGACAGGAAGTGGAGCTGGTACGCGCCTACCTCGAGCTCATGCACCTGCGCATGCCCGACCGCCTGCAGTTCGCCATCGATGCGGATTCCAAGGCGCTGAGCCTGCTCTGCCCGCCCACGACGCTGCTCACGCTGGTCGAGAACGCCGTGCACCACGGCATCGATCCGGCCGAAGAAGGCGGCCGCATCGACGTGCGCGTGCGCGTGCACGACGGACGATGCTGGTGCGAAGTGACCGACACGGGCGTGGGATTGGGCCAGGGCGTCTCGGGCCTCGGCACCGGCCTTGCCACGCTGCGTGAGCGGCTGCAGCTCGCATTGGGCGGCGATGCGCGAGTGGAAATCGGCAACGTCGCGCCGCACGGGGTGCGCGCCGAGGTGAGCTTCCCGGCGCAGGCACACGTGCCATGACGCAACCCCGGCCTGCCGCGCTCATCGCCGACGACGAGCCGCTGCTGCGCGCGACGCTCACGCGGCTGCTGGGCGCGGCCTGGCCGGAGCTCGAGGTCGTCGCGCAAGCACGCAACGGACGCGAGGCGGTCGAGATGTTCGAGGCGATGAAGCCCGACATCTGCTTCCTCGACGTGCACATGCCGGGCATGTCGGGCGTCGATGCCGCGCGGCTGATCGGTGGCCGCGCGCATCTGGTCTTCGTCACCGCCTACGACCAGTACGCGGTTCAGGCCTTCGAGCAGGGGGTGCTCGATTACCTGGTGAAGCCCGTGGAACGCGCCCGCCTCGAGGAGACCGTCGCGAGGCTCAAGGAACGCCTGCGGGCAGCCCAGCCAGCCTCGGATGTGGAAGCACTGGTCGAGCAGCTTGCCGCGCGCCTCCGCAAGGACGCGGCGCCGACGCCGCTGCGCTGGCTGCACGCGTCGGTGGGCCAGGCGCTGCGCCTCATCGCGGTCGAGGACGTCGATTTCCTGCGCTCGGACGAGAAATACACGCTGGTCGCCTGGCGCGGCGACGGCGGCAAGCCCGCAGAGGCGCTCATCCGCACGCCGTTGAAGGAGCTCGTGGACCAGCTCGACGCGGAGCAGTTCATGCAGGTGCACCGTTCCGTGGTCGTGAACCGTCGTGCGATCAGCCATGTCACGCGCGGCGAGAACGAGACGGCGACCATCCACCTCAAGGGGCGCGACGAAGTGCTACCGGTCAGCCGCAGCTACCTGCACCTCTTCCGGCAGATGTGAGCGCGCGCGCCGGAAGAAGACGACCGGCTGCTCGACGCCCTGCATCCTGATCGTTTCCTGCCTTTCCCGTTCGAAGCCCGCCTTGCGCAGCACAGCCTGCGAAGCGCGGTTGCCGAGCGCCGCGATCCCGAGGATCGAGGGGAGCGCGAACTCGCGGCACGCCCAGTCGCACATCGCGCGCACCGCTTCCGTCGCGAGCCCCTTGCCCTGCTGCGCCATCTCGATCGCGAATCCGACTTCGACGTCGTCGCCGAAGCGGCTGAGCCCAACATGGCCGATGAGCTCGCCGGAATGCCGCGATTCGACGCCCAGCACGTAGGGACCGAGCCGCGGATCGCCCGGCGCCTCGTATTGGGACATGAGGAATTCGAGCACGGAGGCGGCGTGCGCTTCGTCGCGATAAACCTGGCTCGGGATCCACGTCCGCAGCGCCTCTTCCCGGCTCATGCGCAACAGCTTCGCGGCATCGGCTGCCACGAAAGGACGCAGCACCAGGCGCGGCGTCCCGAGGGGCGGCTTCATCCGATCTTGTAGCCGAACCTTCTCAGCAGCTCCTTGCGCGCGGCGATGTCGCTCTCGCCCTCGACGCCCTTGCTCTTCTCGCCGTCGATGACGCCGAGGATGCCGCGCCCGCCCTCGGTCTCCGCGACGATGACCTCCACCGGGTTGGCCGTAGCGCAGAAGATGCCGCACACCTCGGTGACCGCCTTGATCGTGTTGAGCACGTTCACCGGGAAGCCGCCCGTCATGAACACGATGAACGCGTGGCCGCAGGCGAGCGCGAGCGCGTTCTTCTTCGCGATCTCGACGAGCGCGGGATCGTTGCCGCTGAAGCGCACGAGGCACGGCCCGCTCGCCTCGCAGAACGCGAGGCCGAACTTCATCTGCGGCGCGGTCTGCGCGATCGCCTCGTGCAGGTCCTCGACCGTCTTGATGAAGTGCGACTGGCCGAGGATGAAGTTCATGTCGTCGGGCTTCTCGATGCGGACCGTCTTCAGCTCCATGGCTAGCTCCTTTGCCCCTGCTGTTGCGCGTGCCAGAGGTGGCGGTGCGTCACCCGCAGCTCGCCGCCGCCGCGCGTGC
>DASTGG010000161.1:0-12822 GCA_035719385.1 Usitatibacter sp. | reverse complement strand
GCGGTGACCGAGGCGGTTTCCGTCGCGAGGTTCACGCTCGCGTCCGTGACGCCGGGCACCCTGCGCAGGGCCTTCTCGACGCGCGCCACGCACGAGGCGCACGTCATGCCCTCCACCTTGAGATCGACGACCGCGGGGCCCGCCTGCTGCAGCCGCGGAAGCGCGGCGCTCATGGCGGCTAGCGCGCGGGCGCTTCGGGCGTGAAGCCCGCGTCCGCGATGGCGGCGCGGAACTCGTCCGCGGCGTGCGTGCTGCCGATGCGCACGCGCTTCGCGCCGAGGTCCACCTCGCAGGTGCCGTTCGCATCCACCTGCTTCACCGCGCGCGTGATGCTCTGGACGCAGTGGTTGCAGGACATGTCCTTGACGGTGAATTCGATCATGGGCCCTCCCGGAAGCTCACGGGTTATGACACGGCGAATATTATAACATTCATTACAGATTTGCGGCGCGCCGCTCAGCGGTACGCGACGCAGTCCTCGCAGATGGTGCCCTTCACCTCGCGCTTGAGGTGCGCCTCGCGCAGCCGCGCGAAGGCGGCGCTGTTCCAGCCGTCGAGGAACGAGGCCTGGTTGAGGTCCGCCATGATCCAGCGGTCGCCCGCATCGAAGCAGCACGCCGACAGCTTGCCGTCGTAGGTGACGTGCCCCTCCGTGAAGAGCGACCAGCACGGCAGCGGCTCGCGCATCGCGCCCAGGCGCCCCTGGTTGCCGGCGATGGGACGGTAGCCCAGCTCTTCCTCACGCCGCTTCGCGAGGCTGCCCATCGAGTAGAGCGGCAGCCAGTAATGCTCGTCCACGTAAGGCAGGATCTCGGCGACCAGCCCCTGCATGCGCTCCTGCTGCCGGCCGTCGTAGCGGATGCTCGAGGCGTAGATGCCGCACGCGTAGTTGCCCTCGTCGCGGACGCGCCGCGCCGCCTTGAGGTTGGCGATGGCGTCGCGGTGCAGCTTCGCCTTCACGTTGGCGACCTCCACGAACTGCAGCTCGTCGGCGTGGTTCATCGAGAACTTGAGCGAGTCGAGGCCGGCGTCCATGCACGCGCGCACCAGCTGCGGCGTGGCGAGCGAGCCGTTGGTGGTGAGGAACGCGTAGCGGATGCCGCGCGCCTTCGCGTGCGCGACGGCGTCGGGCAGCCAGTCGCACATGAAGGACTCGCCGATGAAGAAGAGGCCGAGCTCCTCGACGCCCGCGTCCACCATCTCGCCCACGAGCCGCGTGTACAGCGGCCAGCGCATCTCCCCGCGGTCCTTGAGGCGCAGCCGGTGCGCGCAGAACCCGCAGCGGTAGTTGCATTGCGACGTGAGCTCGATCTTCACCGACCGCGGCGGCGGCGGGACGGTCGTCTGGTGCGTGATCGGAATGCGGGTCACGGCGTCGATGCGGGCGGTGATCCGGCTCCCGCCCGGCTGGGGCGGCATCACGATGTTCTGGGACATGGCGGCAGGCTAAGCTCGCCGGCCGTTCCCGCGTTGCGGCAAATCAACCCGGGGACGCACCCCGGGGACGCACCCCGGGGTGCGTCCCATTCAGGCGATGCAATGCCAGCCGGCCGCAAGCCGCTCCGAAATCATGGGGATGCGCACGAGCCCGAAGATCGCCAGCGCGACGATGGCGAGCCCCGCCGCGCGGCGCACCCACGGCACACGGCGCCACGCGAGCAGCTTCTGCGCCGCGAAGCCGGCGGCGAGGAGATTGGGCAGCGTGCCGAGCCCGAAGGCCGCCATGACGGCCGCGCCCGAGAGGGCGTCGCCGCTCGCGAGCGCGAGGGCGAGCATGGAGTACACGAGCCCGCACGGAATCCAGCCCCACAGCACCCCCGCCCCCGCCGCCTTCGCGGTCGAATCGATCGGCACGAGGCGCCGCGCCAGGGGCTGCAGCCGCCGCCACAGCGCGCCGCCGGCCGCCTCGAGCCGCAGCAGCACGCGGCCCCAGCCCGCGATGTACAGGCCCAGCAGCAGCATGAGGAGGTTGGCGAGCGCGAAGAGCACGATCTGCACCGCGAACGCGGGCGCCGAAAGGCGCGCGAGCGCGCCGAGTGAACCGGCGATCGCCCCCGCGACCGCGTAGCTCCCGACGCGCCCCGCATTGAACGCGAGCTGCCGCGGCAATGCCGGCCCGCGCGCGGCAGCGGACAGGGACCCCACGATCCCGCCGCACATGCCGATGCAGTGCACGCCGCCCAGCAGCCCCGCCGCGAACGCCGCGGCGGCCAACGTGGACATCACATCACCCGCGAGTACTGCGCGCGCTTCTCGACCACCCGCAGGTACTTGTCGAACACCATGCACACCGCGCGCACCAGCAGCCGGCCCTTGTCCGTCACGCGGATCCACTCGTCGTCGAGCTCGACGAGCCCGTCGGCGACCAGCGGCTTCAGCAACCCGAGCTCGGTCGCGAAGTACTCGTCGAAGTCGATGAGGTAGGCGAGCGAGATCGATTCCTTCGCCACCGCGTACTGGCAGGCGAGCGCCTGGATCACCGCGCGGCGCACGAGGTCGTCGGCGTCGAGCTGGAAGCCGCGAAGCACGGGCAGCCCGCCCTCGTCGAGGACCTGGTAGTACTTGTCGAGGGCCTTCTGGTTCTGCACGTAGGCCGGGCCCACCTTGCCGATCGCCGACACGCCGAAGCCCACGATGTCGCAGTCGCCGCCGGCGGAGTAGCCCTGGAAATCGCGCGTGAGGCGCCCCTGGCGCTGCGCGATCGCGAGCTCGTCGGTGGGCTTGGCGAAGTGGTCCATGCCGATGTAGACGTAGCCCGCCTGCTCCATGCGGCGGATGGCGAGCGTCATGAGCTGCAGCTTCAGCTCGCCGCTGGGCAGGTCCGCCTCCACGATGCGCCGCTGCGGCTTGAACATCGAGGGCAGGTGCGCGTAGGAGTAGAGCGCGATGCGGTCCGGATCGCAGTCGATCACGTGCTCGAGCGTGGCGGCGAAGCCTTCGAGCGTCTGCTTCGGCAGCCCGAAGATGAGGTCCATGTTGATCGACCGGAAGCCGTTCGCGCGGCCCGCGTCGATCACGGCCTTGGTCTGCTCGACGGTCTGGATGCGGTTCACCGCCTTCTGCACCGTCTCGTCGAAGTCCTGCACGCCGACCGACAGCCGGTTGAAGCCGAGCTTCGCCAGGAAGGCGATGCGCTCCGGCGGGCAGCGCCGCGGATCGATCTCGATCGCGTACTCGCCGTCCTTCTGGAACTTGAAGCGGCTGCGCATCTTCTCCACGAGGCGCGCGGAATCCTCCTCGGAGAGGAACGTGGGCGTGCCGCCGCCCCAGTGCATCTTGAACACCTCGCGGCCGTTGATCGCGTCGGCCACCATGTCGATCTCCTTCAGCAGGTAATCGACGTAGCGCGTGGCGCGCTCCTTGTCCTTGGTCGCGATCTTGTTGCAGGCGCAGTAGAAGCACAGCGTGTCGCAGAACGGCACGTGAACGTATAATCCCAATGGACGGCTCAATCCGCCGACGTTGCGATTCGCCAGCCAATGGCGATACGCCGCCGCGTCGAACGATTCGTTGAACCGGTCCGCCGTCGGGTAGGACGTGTACCGCGGCCCGTTGCCGCCGTACTTGCGGACGAGCCCGGTGTCGATTTGGAGCGACGCGTTCGTCGTCGCTGGCTCCTGGAGCGTGGGAACTTGAGTAAGCATGAAGCTACTATGCCCTCGGCCGGAATACCCCCTTTGATTCAAATCAAGCGGCGCCCGGGGGCGGGGTGAGGGAGGAACAGTCGCCGGAACAGGCCTCCGACCGGGCCGCCGCCGCCCGCGGCGAGCTGCCGGCCGCGCGGCTGCTGCTGGTGTTCTTCCCGTTCATCGCGGTGGGCATCGTCACGGCCGCCGTGGCGGTCATCGCCGCGCTGGTGGGCTGGCACCGCGAGGAGATGCTCCTCACGGCGGGCGGCATCGGCCTCGCGCTCGCCGTGCCCACGATCGTCTTCCTCTACCGCGCCCGCTCCGAGCGGGAGGACACGCAGCGCGCCCTGGAGAACGTGCGCGCGCGCGTGGGCGGCATCGTCGAGTCCGCGATGGACGCCATCATCACGGTCGACGAGGCGCAGCGCATCGTCCAGTTCAACGCGGCCGCCGAGAAGGTGTTCCGCTGGCCGCGCCAGGCGATCCTCGGCCAGCGCCTGGAGGTCCTCATCCCCGAGCGCTACCGCGAGGCGCACCGCCGCCACCTCGAGCGCTTCGGCGAGACGGCGGTGACTTCCCGCAGCATGGGCGCGCAGATGGTGCTGAGGGGCCTGCGCGCCAACGGCGAGGAGTTCCCGATCGACGCGTCGATCTCGCAGCACGTGGAGGACGGCCACAAGCTCTTCACCGTGATCCTGCGCGACATCACCGAGCGCGTGCGCGCCGAGGAGATGCTCGCCCGCAGCGAGGCGCGGCTGCGCGGCATCCTCGACTCGGCGATGGACGCGATCATCACGGTGGACGAGCGCCAGCACGTCGTGCTCTTCAACCACGCCGCGGAGATCGTCTTCCAGTGCCCGCGCGACCAGGCGGTCGGCGCGCCGCTCGCGTGGTTCATCCCCGAGCGTTACCGCAGCGAGCATGGCGCCCACGTGCAGCGCTTCGGGCGCACCGGCGCCAGCTCGCGGCGCATGGGCGGGGCGGCGCGCGTCGTGATGGGCCTGCGCCGCAACGGCGAGGAATTCCCCATCGAGGCCTCCATCTCGCAGACCACCGAGGAGGGCCAGCGCTTCTTCACCGTGATCCTGCGCGACGTCACCGAGCGGGCGAAGAACGAGGAGGCCCTGCGGCATTCGCGCGAGGAGCTGCGCCAGTTCGCCGTGGCCGCCAACTCGGTGCGCGAGCAGGAGAAGAGCCGCATCGCGCGCGAGCTGCACGACGAGCTCGGCCAGGCGCTCACGGCGCTCAAGATCGACGTGGGCTGGCTCAAGGAGCGCCTCGCCTCGCAGGGCGGCGAGGTCGCCATGAAGCTCGCATCGATGCAGGTCCTGCTGGACGGCACGGTCGCCGCCGCGCGGCGCATCTCGGCCGACCTGCGCCCGCTCATGCTGGACGACCTCGGCCTCGTCGCGGCGTGCGACTGGCTCGTGAACAATTTCACGCAGCGCACCGGCATCGAGTGCGAGCTCACGATGGGCGGCGGCGAGCTGGACCTGCCCGATCCCTATGCGACGGCGATCTTCCGCGTGCTGCAGGAGTCGCTCACCAACGTGGCCAAGCATGCGCACGCCACGCACGTCGAGGCCACGCTCCAGCGCGAGGGCGATACCATCACGCTCAGCGTGCGGGACAATGGAAAGGGATTTTCGCCCGACGATCCGCGCAAGCCGAACTCGTACGGCCTGCTCGGGCTGCGGGAGCGCGCCTACCTGCTGGGCGGCGACGCGAGGATCCACAGCGCGCCCGGCAAGGGGACCACCATAGAGCTCGAGCTGCACGTGGATGAAGACAAGGTAGCCGCATGATCCGAATCGTCGTCGCCGACGACCACACCATCGTCCGCGAGGGGCTGAAGCAGATCCTCAACGCCGCGGGCGACCTCGAGGTCGTGGGCGAGGCGCAGAACGGCTTCGAGGTGATCGAGCGCGTACGCTCGCTCGAGTTCGACGTGCTGCTGCTCGACATGTCCATGCCGGGCAAGTCGGGCATCGAGCTCATCAAGCAGGTGCACGGCGAGAAGCCGAAGCTGCGCATCCTGGTGCTGAGCATGCACGAGGAGCACCAGTACGCCGTGCGCGCGATTCGCGCCGGCGCGGCGGGCTACCTCACGAAGGAAGGCGCCTCCTCGCAGCTCGTCTCGGCGATCCGCAAGGTCGCCGGCGGCGGCGCCTACATCAGCTCGGCGGTGGCCGAGCAGCTCGCGCTGGGCGCGATGCCCGACGCGAAGGGCCCGCCGCACGCCTCGCTCTCCGACCGCGAGTTCCAGATCTTCCGCATGATCGCCGAGGGCAAGTCGGTCTCCGACATCGCCGAGCGCCTCAACCTCTCGGTGAAGACGGTGAGCACGCACAAGGCGAACATCCTGCAGAAGATGAACATGACCACGCAGGCGGAGCTCATCAAGTACGCCCTCACCCATCGCCTGGTCGAGGAGTGACGTCCTTCGCGCCGGCGCGGGCCGCGGATCCGTACGCTTCCCTCTCGAACCGGTTGTCCCGATAGGGGTCGTTGCCGCGCAGCCATTCGCGGATGCTGGAGGCGGCGTACAGCGCGAAGAACAGCACGCCCCAGCGCTCGTACTGGCGCACGTGCACCTGCTCGTGCGCGCGCCAGTCCTCCAGGCCCTGCGCGGTGTGGCCGATGATCACGTGCCCGAACGTGATGGCGCCGAACGGGAAGCGGCGCGGCAATCCGCCGCCCACCTCGATCGCGCCCTCGACCAGGCGCACCCGCGCGCCCCGCAGCAGGCACAGCAGCCCGAGGCAAGCGCCCACGCACGTCGCCGGCAGCGCCCAGAGGTATCGGATCGCGCGCATCGGCCGGTGAGACACGGGCGACGGGATAGAATTCGCGGTTCATCCCCGACGCCCGCCATGAAGATCACCAGCCTCGAAGTCCACATCCTGCGCCTCAAGGGCGAGGATCCGCGCCCCCATTGGGTCAGCAATTTCATCGTGCCGCGCGCCAACGAGATCCTCGTGCGCATGAAGACCGACCAGGGCCTCGAAGGCATCGGCATCGCGACGAGCTACACGCCGATCGAGGCGGCGATCAGGGCGTTCAAGACGGGCATCGCCGAGCTCGTCGTCGGCGAGGACCCGCTCGCTCCCGAGCGGGTCTACCGCAAGCTCTTCTCGCTCACGTGGCAGCGCATCGCGAGCGAGCGCGGCTGGACGCGCGAGGCCATCGTGCGCATCTCGGCCGCGGTCGACATCGCCTGCTGGGACCTCGTCGGCAAGGCCGCGGGCCTGCCGCTCTACCGCCTGTTCGGCGGCTATCGCAGCCAGGTCCCCGCCTACGTCACGTGCGCCTATTACCGTGAAGGCAAGGACATGGCCGAGCTGCGCGACGAGATCCAGATGCTGAAGGCGCAGGGCCACAAGGGCTTCAAGGGCAAGGTCGGCGGCGCGCCGCTCGCCGAGGACGTCGAACGCATGGCGGTCGTGCGCGAGATCATCGGCCCCGACGCGGACCTGATGATCGACGTGAACCGCGGCTGGGACCTCGACACGGCGATCGAGGGGGCGCGCCTGCTCGAGCCGTTGAAGCCCCGCTGGCTCGAGGAGCCGGTGCGCTGGGCCGACGACCGGCGCGAGCTGAAGCTGCTCGCGCGCCACACGCAGATCCCGCTTTCCGCGGGCGAGAGCGAGCTCACCAGCTACGGATGCCGCGCGCTGCTCGAGGAGCGGGCCATCCAGATCCTGCAGTTCGACTGCACGATGATGGGCGGCTTCACGGAGGGGCGGAAGCTCGCGGCGCTGTGCGAGTTCAGCCACGTGCAGGTGGCGCCGCATCACGATTGCTTCATCCACGCGCACGTCGTCGCCGCCTCGCCGGCCGGGGCGATCGTCGAATCGTTCACCGATCCCGAGCGCGACCCCTTGCAGGCCGAGCTCTTCGAGGATCCGCCGCGCATCGCCGACGGCGTGCTCACGTTGAAGGAGCAGCCCGGCCTCGGGCTCACGCTGTCGGAGAAAGCGGTGAAGAAGTTCGGCGAACGCATCCTCTGAGCGCATGCGAATCGAGGGCAGCTGCCACTGCCGCAACATCGTCTTCGAGCTCGACTGGGAGCCCGATCCCGCGGAAATCCCGGCACGCGCCTGCACGTGCTCGTTCTGCGTTAAGCACGGCGGCGTGTGGACCTCGAACCCCAAGGCGGCGCTGCGCATCCGGGTGAAGGACCCGGCGCTGCTCTCGAAGTATGCGTTCGAGACGCGGACCGCCCTGTTCCACGTCTGCCGCCGGTGCGGCGCCGTGCCGGTCGTGACGAGCGACATCGACGGGCACACGTACGCGGTCGTGAACACGAACACGTTCGACGCCGCGGCCCGCGCGCGGGTGCGTGCCGCGCCCATGTCCTTCGAGCGCGAAGACGCCGCCGGGCGGCTCGCGCGCCGCAAGCGCAACTGGATTGCCGACGTGCAATACTGGGCCGACGAACATTCCTGAGCGGCTCCCATGGTCGATCCCGTCGCGCTCACGCAACGCCTGATCCGGTTCCAGACCGTCAACCCGCCCGGCCAGGAGCGCGCCTGCGCGGAATACCTCGCCGGCCTGCTGGAAGAGGCCGGGTTCGCCAATCGCTTCGTTCCCCTCGGTGAAGGCCGCGCGAGCCTCGTCGCGCGCTGCGGTACCGCGCGCGGCTCGAAGCCGCTCGTCTTCACGGGCCACATCGACGTGGTGCCGCTGGGCGGGCGCCCATGGAAGGCGGCGCCCTTCGGCGGCGAGCTGCGCGACGGCCGCATCTACGGCCGCGGCGCGAGCGACATGAAGAGCGGCGTGGCGGCCTTCGTCGCGGCCGCCATCGACACCGCCGCGCGCGTGCGCGACCGCATGGAGGTCGCGCTCATCATCACCGCCGGCGAGGAAACCGGCTGCGACGGCGCGGAATCGATCGTCGCGGCGGGCGCGCACGGGGAGGCCGGGGCGCTCGTCGTGTGCGAGCCCACGGGCAACGTCGCCTTCGTCGGCCACAAGGGCGCGCTGTGGCTCAAGGCGGTGCTGCAGGGCATCACGGCGCACGGCTCCATGCCGGAAAAGGGCGACAACGCGGTGTACAAGGCCGCGCGCGCCGTGAACCGGTTGTCGTGCTTCCACTTCGGCGTCGAGCGCCATCCGCACCTCGGCGCGCCCACGCTCAACGTGGGCTCGCTGCACGGCGGCCTCAACATCAACTCGGTGCCCGACCGCGCCGAGATCCAGATCGACGTGCGCACCATCCCGGGCGTGGACCACGCGCAGCTGCGTGAGCGCATCCGCGCGCACATGGAAGAGGAAACGCAGGTCGAGACGCTCATCGACCTGCCGGGCATCTGGACGGCGCCCGAGCTGCCGTGGGTGAGGCGCGTGGGCGGGATCGTCGCGCGCCACACCGGCTCGCCCGCGGAAGTGGCGACCGCCACCTATTTCAGCGACGCCTCCGTGTTCGTGCCGGCGATGGGCGGATGCCCGACGCTCGTCCTGGGCCCCGGCGAGCCGGCGCAGGCACACCAGACGGACGAATGGTGCAGCGCCGATGCGGTGCGCAAGGCCGCGCGCATCTACGCCGACATCATCGAGGACTGGGCCGCGCAGCCGTCCCGGCCTGCCGCCGACGCATGCGAAGCGCGATCGCTCGCGCGCTGATCTTCGCGGGCGTGACGCTCGCGGTCACGCTGGCCATCGACGCCGTCCTGTCGCTGCTCTACCAGCCTGCCGTCCCCGAAGGCGGGCTGCGCCGCGCCATCGCCTTCCGCACGGCGCTCCACGGCGCGACCTTCACGCTCACCGCGCTGGGCGCCGCCCTGGGCTTCGCGCTGCCGGGCGCGGCCGCGATCTCGAGGGCGCATGCCGCGCTGCTGGGCGGCGGCTTCGGCGCCTTCGCGCTGGCCGCCACGCTCACGGGCGTGCGCGTGGGCGGCTTCGCGGTCATCGCGCTCGTGCTCGTCGCCGGCGCGGCGGCCGTGGCCTGGTTCGGCGCGAGGGCGATCGCGATGGCCGCCGAAGACGAGCGTTGAGGCAGAGGCGCATGGACCGCGACCGTCTCGAGCGCAACAAGCAGGCCGTGATGGCGTTCTACGACCTCGCGTTCAACCAGTGCCGGCCGCGCGAGGCGATCGAGCGCTACGCGGGCGACACGTACATCCAGCACAACCCCGAGGTCGCGGACGGCAAGGAAGCGTTCATCGACTACTTCGAGCGCATGGCCCGCGAGTACCCGGGCAAGCGCGTGCACTTCAAGCGCGCCATCGCCGAGGGCGACCTCGTGGTCCTGCACTGCCACCAGGAGTGGCCCACGTTCGAGCATCGCGATTGGGCCGGCATCGACATCTTCCGCGTCGACGGCCAGGGCAAGGTCGTGGAGCACTGGGACGTGCTGCAAGTGGTGCCGCCCAACGCCGCGCACGGCAACTCGATGTTCTAGGGCGAGCCCATGATCCTGATCATGGATCATGACCGCGCACGCCGTTTCGCGGTCCCCGGGCGGGGGAAAATGCCCTTTTAGGATTTTTCCTAGGCTGTTTCTAGGCGCGCCCCCACCGCCGCGCTCGGAACGGCGCCGAGCCCCAGATTCATCCGCCGCCGATGTTGCGTTGCGTCAACGAAGCCGAGAATGGCTTCCATGCAAACACAACGCCCAACCCAAGTCTTCATCGTCGACGACTCGACGTCGATCCGGTTGCGCCTGAACGAGATGCTGCGCCGCATGAGCGACGTGGCGGTCGTGGGCGAGGCCGATAGCGCGCTCGCGGCCGTGGACGGCATCCTGCGCACGCACCCGGATTCGGTCCTGCTCGACCTGAACCTCATGGGCAAGAGCGGCATGGACGTGCTGCGCACGGTCCACCCGCAGGCACCGGACATCGTGTTCATCGTCCTCACCAACCATTCGGAACCGCAATACCGGCGGGCGTGCGCTCGTGCGGGAGCCCGGTACTTCCTCGACAAGAGCACCGAGTTCGAACGGGTCCGCGAGGTCATCGCGGAAATCGCATCGACACGCCATTGAAGACCACTACGCCAACCATGACAACGAACGCTGCAGTCCTCGAAGTGAAACCCATCCGACGCATGTCCGCCACCTCCCCGCGCTCCAACGCCGTGAAGGCGCCGGCCGCGCGCCTGCCGCAGCATTGCGGCACCTGCAACCTGCGCGAGCTGTGCCTGCCGTGCGGCCTCAACGGCTCCGACCCGGCGCTCCTCGACGAGCTGGTCTACACCCGCAAGCGCGTGAAGCGCGGCGAGAGCCTCTATCGCGCCGGCGGCGAGTTCGAGTCGCTCTACGCGATCCGCAGCGGCTTCTTCAAGAGCCGCGTGGTGCTCGAAGACGGCCGCGACCAGGTCACGGGCTTCCACATGGCCGGCGAGATCCTCGGCATGGACGGCATCGGCAGCGACAACCACACCGCCGACGCCATCGCGCTGGAGGACAGCGAGGTGTGCGTGATTCCGTACTCGCGCCTCGAGGAGCCGAGCCTGCAGCGCTAGCTCCACAAGGTGATGAGCCGCGAGCTCGTGCGCGACCAGGGCGTCATGATGCTGCTCGGCACGATGCGCGCCGAGGAGCGCCTCGCCGCCTTCCTGCTCAACCTCTCGCAGCGCTTCGTGGCGCGCGGCTACTCCTCGCACGAGTTCCACCTGCGCATGACGCGCGACGAGATCGGCAGCTACCTCGGCCTGTCGCTCGAGACCGTGAGCCGCCTGTTCTCGCGCTTCCAGGACGACGGCCTCATCACCGTGCAGCAGAAGCACATCCGCATCCTCGACATCCCGGGCCTCAAGTCGGTCATGAGCCGCGAGCCCGAGTGAGGCCCGACAGGAGAACACCATGATGTACCAGCACATCCTCGTTCCCACCGACGGCTCGGAGCTGTCGCTCAAGGCCGCGAAGACGGCGGCCAAGCTGTGCAAGGAGCTGAACGCGAAGATGACCGCCGTGTACGTGATCCCGCCGTACACGCCGCCCAGCGTGGGCGACGGCGCGGTCCTCTGGCCCGACCAGTTCGCGCCCGACCGCTACAAGGCGGTGGCCGAGAAGGTGGCCAATACCGCGCTCGACAAGGTCCGCGAGGAAGCCGCCTCGGCGAAGGTCGATTGCGAGACGCTGTTCCTCACGAAGCTGCACCCCTGGCAGGGCATCATCGACACCGCCAAGGGCAAGCAATGCGATCTCATCGTGATGGCCTCGCACGGCCGCAAGGGCATCGAGGGCATCCTCGTCGGCAGCGAAACCACCAAGGTCCTCACGCACTCGACCACGCCCGTCCTGGTCTGCCGGTAGCTCCTCCCACATGGGAAGGTAGTAGCCGGCGCCCCCGGCGCGGAGCACCATGTTCCCGGTGCGATTCGCATCGGGGGCCTCGATGGCGGCGTTCGCGACGTTTTCCCGGCATTGCGCGGTTCGCTGGCTGATCACCGCGATGGCGGCCGCGTCTTTCGCGGGACTCGATGCGGCGGCGGCCACCGCCGACGCGCCCCCGGCGACCATCGATTGCGCGAAGCTGCCCGCAGCCGAGCGCGCGGCCGCGCAGCAAGCGGGGCTCTGCAAGCCGGCTCCCAAAGCGCTGCCGGCTTACAAGAAGGTCGGCCCCGAATTCACCAAGCCCGCTGCGCCGACAGCGCCGGCGGCCGCCACGACGCCCCCCTCCGTACCTCAACCGGCCAAGCCCGCCCGATCCCTGGCCCATACGCCGAAGACGCCGGGCACCAAGGACGTCACCACGACGCCTTCGCCCGTCTTCGTGCCACCCGTGTTCGTGCCGCCCGTCGCCGTGAACCCGTGCGCGAACCTGCCGAAGCTGCCCGCTCAAACGCTCGAGGCGGCCTACGCGGCGTACGACCCGAAGCGCGTCCGCATCTCGAGCCGCGAGGCGCATGCGACGCAGCGCCAGGGCACGATCATCGAGACGCGCACGCAGCCCGAGGGACGCATGTGCCTCGTGACCCTCGTCGTTTCCGACGGCCAGCTGGTCGTCGTGCCACCGGTCGTGGGCCTGCGCACCGCCCCGGCCCGCGCCGCGCTCGACGAAAACGGCCTCTTCCTCGAGGCGCACTCGCGCGAGGACGAAGGCCCTCCGGGCATCGCGCTCGCGCAGCAGCCCGAGAAAGGCACCGTGGTGCGTCGCGGCATGCGCGTTCGCGTCGTGTTCTCCACGCCCGCGCGGGTCGAGGTGCCGCCGGTCGTCGGCCTGCTGGATGAGCGGGCCCGTGCCCT
>DASTGG010000160.1:0-3177 GCA_035719385.1 Usitatibacter sp. | reverse complement strand
TATCCGATGATGGTCCGCGACTTCAACTCCATCGTCGGCCGCGAATGCCTCACGCAGATGCCGGCGATGGCGGGCCGCCTGCCGGATGCGATCCTCGCGTGCGTAGGCGGCGGCTCCAACGCGATGGGCATCTTCTATCCGTTCATCCCTCACACCGAAGTGAAGCTGATCGGTGTCGAGGCCGGCGGTCTCGGCATCGCCACCGGCAAGCATGCGGCGACGCTGTCCGCGGGGACGCCGGGCGTGCTGCACGGCAACCGCACCTACCTCATGCAGGACGCGAACGGCCAGATCCAGGAGACGCATTCCATCTCCGCGGGCCTCGATTACCCGGGCGTGGGCCCCGAGCACTCGTGGCTCAAGGATTCGCATCGCGCCGAATACGTGAACGTCACCGACGACGAGGCGCTGAACGCATTCCACACGCTCTGCCGGCTCGAGGGCATCATTCCCGCGCTCGAGTCCAGCCACGCGATCGCCTACGCCATGAAGCTCGCGCCCACGATGGCGAAGGACCGCATCCTGCTCGTGAACCTCTCGGGCCGCGGCGACAAGGACATGCACACCGTGGCGAAGGCCTCGGGGATCACGTTCTGAGCATGAGCCGCATCGACGCCGCCTTCGAGAAGGTCCGCAGCGCGAGGCGCGCCGCGCTGATTCCCTTCGTGACCGCGGGCGATCCCGCGCCCGCGCAGACCGTCGCGGTGATGAACGCGCTGGTGCAGGGCGGGGCGGACGTGATCGAGCTGGGCGTGCCGTTCTCGGACCCGATGGCCGACGGTCCCGTGATCCAGCGATCGTCCGAGCGCGCGTTGAAGCACGGCGTGTCGTTGCGCGACGTGCTGGGCTACGTCGCCGAATTCCGCCGCGGCAACGATACGACGCCCGTCGTGCTCATGGGCTACGCGAACCCGATCGAGCGCATCGGGCTGGAAGCGTTCGTGAAGGCGGCGCGCGCGGCCGGCGTGGACGGCGTGCTCATCGTCGATTACCCGCCCGAGGAGAGCGCGCACTGGCTCGAGGCGCTCGAGGGCTCGGGCATCGATCCCATCTTCCTGCTCTCGCCCACGTCGAGCGAGAAGCGCATCGACCTCGTCGCGAAGGTGGCCAAGGGCTACATCTACTACGTATCGTTGAAGGGCGTGACGGGCGCCGCGAACATCGACACCTCGGACGTCGAGGCGATGATCCGCCGCATCCGCGCGCACACGAAGGTGCCGGTCGGCGTGGGCTTCGGCATCCGCGACGGCGCCACGGCGCGCAAGGTGGCCACCGTGGCGGATGCGGTGGTGATCGGCAGCCGGATCGTGCAGGACCTGTCCGAGGTCGCGCCCGAGAAGGCGCCGGAGCGCGCGCGCCAGGTCATCGCCGAATTCCGCGAGGCGCTCGAGGGCGCCCGGGCGGTGGCATGAGCTGGTTCCGCAAGCTCCTCCCGCCCAAGATCAAGCGCGACGCCGGCGCGCAGCAGAAGAAGGCCGTTCCCGAGGGCCTGTGGAGCAAGTGCTCCTCGTGCGAGGCGGTGCTCTACTTCACCGACCTCGAGAACAACCTGCACGTCTGCCCGAAGTGCGGCTTCCACAATCGCCTCTCGGCTCGCCAGCGCCTCGACCTCTTCCTAGATCCCGAAGGCCGCGCGGAGCTCGCCTCCGAAGTGATGCCGATGGATCCGCTCAAGTTCAAGGACAGCCGCAAGTACAGCGAGCGGCTCGTCGAGGCCGAGCGCGAGACCGGCGAGACCGATGCGCTCGTCGTGATGCAGGGCGCGGTGAAGAACGTGCCGCTCATCGCGGCGGCGTTCGAGTTCGCGTTCCTCGGCGGCTCGATGGGCTCGGTCGTGGGCGAGCGTTTCGTGCGCGCGGTGCAGGCGTGCTGCGACGAGGAGCTGCCGTTCGTGTGCTTCACCGCCACGGGCGGCGCGCGCATGCAGGAAGGGCTCCTGTCGCTCATGCAGATGGCCAAGACCACGGCCGCCCTGCACCAGCTCGCCGCGGCGAGGCAGCCGTTCATCTCGGTGCTCACCGATCCCACCATGGGCGGCGTCTCCGCGAGCTTCGCATTCATCGGCGACCTCGTGATCGCGGAGCCGGGCGCGCTCATCGGCTTCGCCGGCCCGCGCGTCATCGAACAGACGGTGCGCGAGACGCTCCCCGAGGGCTTCCAGCGTTCCGAATTCCTGCTGGAGAAAGGCGCGATCGACATGATCGTCGACCGCCGCCAGCTGCGCGACCGCGTCGCGCGCATCATCACGCTGCTCAAGCGCGAGCCCGTCCCCGAGGCTTGAAGCCGCGCACCCTCGACGACTGGCTGGCCTACGTCTCGGCGCAGCACCCGTCGACGATCGCGCTCGGGCTGGATCGCGTGCGCGCGGTGGCCGAGCGCATGGGGCTCGTCGCTCCCGCGCAAGCCGTCACCCCGGTGCAGGCCGCCGTCCCCGCGCAGGCCGTCACCCCGGCGCACGCCGTCACCCCGGCGCAGGCCGGGGCCCAATTCCCCCTGACCCTCACCATCGGCGGCACCAACGGCAAGGGCTCCACCTGCGCCTTCGCCGAGCGCATCCTGCTGGAAGCGGGCTACCGCGTGGGGCTTTACACCTCGCCGCACCTGCTTCGCTACAACGAGCGCGTGCGCATCGACGGGGAGGACGCCTCCGACGAGCGGCTCGTGCGTTCCTTCGAGCAGGTCGAGGCCGCGCGCGGCGACACGCCGCTCACGTATTTCGAGTTCGGCACGCTGGCCGCCCTCGCCGTTTTCGCCGAGGCGAAGGTCGATGCCGCGGTGCTCGAGGTGGGGCTCGGCGGCCGGCTCGACGCGGTGAACGTCATCGATGCGGATTGCTCGATCGTCGCGAGCGTGGACCTCGACCACCAGGCGTTCCTCGGCAACGACCGCGAATCGATCGGCTTCGAGAAGGCGGGCATCTTCCGCTCCGGCCGCCCGGCGATCTTCGGCGACGACGATCCGCCCGCGCGCCTCGTCGAGCACGCGAAGGCCATCGGCGCGCAGCTCCAGGTTCTCGGGCGCGACTTCCGGTATGAGGCGAGCGAGCGGCAGTGGGACTTCCTCGGGCGGCGCGGCGCGAAGCGCGCGCTGCCCATGCCGGCGCTGCGCGGGCGCTGGCAGCTCAAGAACGCTTCCAGCGTGCTCGCCGCGCTCGACGAGGTCGCGGAGCGCGTCCCC
>DASTGG010000159.1:0-4149 GCA_035719385.1 Usitatibacter sp. | reverse complement strand
CGATCCAGGAGCACAGCCACGCGGACATGGCGGGCCGCTACCAGGCCGGCGCCTCGGGCCTGCCCTTCTCCGTGCTGCGCGGCTACGTGGGCTCGGACCTGCCGAAGCACAACGCGAACATCCGGTCGATCACGTGCCCGTTCACCGGCGAGAAGCTCGCGGCCACGCCGGCGATCAACCCCGACGTGGCCGTCATCCACGCACAGAAGGCGGACCGGCGGGGCAACGTGCTGATCAACGGCATCGTGGGCATCCAGAAGGAAGCGGTGCTCGCGGCCAGGGCGGCGATCGTCACGGTGGAAGACGTGGTCGACGACCTCGAGGCGCCGATGAACGCGTGCCTGCTGCCGCACTGGGTGCTGTCCGCCGTGTGCCACGTGCCCAATGGCGCGCATCCGAGCTACGCGCACGGCTACTACGGCCGCGACAACGCGTTCTGCAAGGCGTGGGACCCGATCTCGCGCGATCGCGAGACGTTCCTCGCGTGGATGAAGCAGCACGTGCTCGGGACGAAGGACCACGCCGGGTTCATGCGCTCGGCCGGCGTCACGCCGCCTCGCGAGAGGGTTGCGAATGCCTGACACGACGACGATGGAATACACCGCCACCGAGATCATGACCATCGAGGCGGCGCGGCGGCTGAGGAACGGCACCGTGTGCTTCGTGGGCATCGGCATGCCGTCCGCGGCCGCGAACCTCGCGCGCCTCACGCACGCGCCGGACGTGGTGCTGATCTACGAGAGCGGCACCATCGGCGCGAAGCCCGACGTGCTCCCGCTGTCGATCGGCGACGGCGAGCTCGCGGAGCACGCCGACACCGTGGTCTCGATCCCGGAGATCTTCCGCTACTGGCTGCAGGGCGGGCGCGTGGACGTGGGCTTCCTCGGCGCCGCGCAGGTGGACAAGTTCGGCAACATCAACACGACGGTCATCGGCGGCAGCTACGAGAAGCCGAAGGTGCGCCTGCCCGGCGCCGGCGGCGCGCCGGAGATCGCGTCGAACGCGAAGGAAACCTGGATCGTCATCAAGCAGGGCAAGCGCAGCTTCGTGCCGAAGCTCGACTTCATGACTTCGGTCGGACACCTCGAAGGCGGCGATTCGCGCGCGAAGTCGGGCGCCCGCGGCAAGGGGCCCACCGCCGTCATCACGGACCTGGGCGTCCTCACGCCGGACCCGGTCACGCGCGAGCTCACGCTCACGGCGCTGCATCCGGGCGTCACCGTCGAGCAGGTGAAAGCGAACACCGGATGGGATCTCAAGGTCGCCTCTGAGCTCGCGGCCACGCAGGCGCCCACCGCCGGCGAGCTCGAGGTCCTGCGCGACCTGCACGCGCGCACCGCCCGGGCGCACGGCACCGTCTCGAACGAGTAACCACCCCGGGGACGCACCCCGGGGACGCACCCCCGGGACGCACCCCGGGGCTTAGCCGTCGTAGCCGACGTAGTTCTCGGCGAGCGAAGCCGCGGCCGCCTCCGAAGAGACGACGTACTCGAGCTGCGAGCGCTGCAGCCGCCGCTGGAACGGATCGTTGTCCGGGAAGCGATGCAGCATCGCCGTCATCCACCACGAGAAGTGTTCCGCGCGCCAGACGTGCTTCAGGCACGTGCGCGAGTAGGCCGCCAGCCCCGACTCGTCCCTGGCGCGATGGAACCGCTCGAGGGCCGCCGAGAGCACGCGCACGTCGCGCATGGCGAGGTTCAGCCCCTTGGCGCCCGTGGGTGGAACGATGTGCGCCGCGTCGCCGGCGAGGAACAGCCGCCCGCATTGCATCGGCTCGGCGACGAAGCTGCGCATCGGCGTGATGCCCTTCTCGAGGATCGGGCCCTCGTTCGGATGCCAGTCGCCCTCCTGCGCGAGCCGCGTGCGCAGCTCGTCCCACAGCCGCGCGTCCGGCCACGCGGCCATGTCCTCGTCGGGCGGCACCTGCAGGTAGAGCCGCGTGACGGTGGGCGAACGCATGCTGAAGAGCGCGAAACCGCGGTCGTGGTGCGCGTACACGAGCTCCTCGCGGGCGGGCGCGGCCGAAGCGAGGACGCCCAGCCACGCGAACGGATAGGCGCGCTCGAAGCGCTCGAGCCGGCCGGCGGGAATCGATTCGCGGCACACGCCGTGGAAGCCGTCGCAACCGGCGATGAAGTCGCATTCGATTTCCTCCGCGCGGCCGGCGCGCACGAAAGCGACCCGCGGCGCGTTTCCCTCGAACCCCGCCACGCGCACGTCCTCGCATTCGAAGCGGATGTCGCCGCCCGCCGCGAGCCGCGCCGCGATGAGGTCCTTCACCACTTCCTGCTGGCCGTAGACCGTGATGGTGCGCCCCACCAGCCGCTCGAAATCGATGCGGTGCAGCGCGCCGTCGAAGCGGATGTCGATGCCGCGATGCACGAGGCCTTCGCGGCGCATGCGCTCGCCGACCCCGGTCTCGGCGAGCAGCCGTGCGGTGGCGTGCTCGAGGACGCCGGCGCGCACGCGATGCTCGACGTATTCGCGGGAGCGCGACTCGAGCACCACGGAGGCGATGCCGGCCTGCGCGAGCAGATGCGACAACATGAGCCCCGCGGGGCCCGCGCCGACGATGGCGACCGGTGTGCGCATGGCGCGCATTCTAGACGTTAGAATCGCGGCATGCCCGAAGCCTTCATCTGCGACGCGATTCGCACCCCCTTCGGCCGCTACGGCGGCGCCCTGTCCTCCATCCGCACCGACGACCTCGCCGCGATCCCGATCGCCGAGCTCGTGAAGCGCAACGCCGGCGTCGACTGGTCGCAGCTCGACGACGTCATCTACGGCTGCGCCAACCAGGCCGGTGAGGACAACCGCAACGTGGCGCGCATGGGCCTGCTGCTGGCCGGCCTTCCCGTGGACGTGCCCGCCGCGACCGTCAATCGCCTCTGCGGCTCCGGCATGGAGGCCATCGGCCAGCTCGCGCGCGCGATCAAGGCGGGCGAGGCGCAGATCGGCATCGCCGGCGGCGTGGAGAGCATGTCGCGTGCGCCTTTCGTGATGCCGAAGGCGGAAACCGCGTTCTCACGCACGAACGCCGTATACGACACCACGATCGGCTGGCGCTTCGTGAACCCGAAGATGAAGGCCAGGTACGGCATCGACCAGATGCCGGAGACCGCCGAGAACGTCGCGGCCGATTTCAACGTCTCGCGCGCGGACCAGGACGCGTTCGCGCTGCGTTCCCAGCAGCGCGCGCTGAAGGCGCAGGCCGACGGCACGCTCGCCGCGGAGATCGTGGCGGTCACCATCGCGTCGAAGAAGGGCGAGCCCACCGTCGTCGCGAAGGACGAGCATCCGCGCGAGACGTCGATGGAAGCGCTCGCGAAGCTCAGGCCCATCGTGCGCGAAGGCGGCACCGTGACCGCGGGCAACGCCTCCGGCGTGAACGACGGCAGCTGCGCATTGCTCGTCGCGAGCGAGGCGGCCGCGAGGAGATACGGGCTCACGCCGCGCGCGCGCATCCTCGGCATGGCCTCGGCCGGCGTCCCGCCGCGCATCATGGGGTTCGGTCCCGCGCCCGCCTCGAGGAAGCTGCTCGCGCGCCTGGGGCTGGCGGTCGGGCAGATGGACGTGCTGGAGCTTAACGAAGCGTTCGCATCCCAGGTGCTCGCGGCGTTGCGCGACCTCGGTGTGCCCGACGACGCGCCGCACGTGAATCCGAACGGCGGGGCGATCGCGCTCGGGCACCCCCTCGGCGCCTCCGGCGCGCGGCTCGTCACCGCGGCGATGTACCAGCTCGGACGGCGCAACGGCCGTTATGCGCTCGCGACCATGTGCATCGGCGTGGGCCAGGGCATCGCGATGGTGATCGAGAAGGTGTGATCGGGCGCCGGCCCATTGCCGCGATCGCGGCGGCCGGGGTGACGCCCCGGCCTACGCCGGGGTGACAGGGTAGAAGAGCACGCCGTCCTTCGGCACCGCGCCGGGCGTGATCTTCGCGGGCTCCGGCACTTCATCGGCCACGATGTGGAAGACTTCCTCGCCCTCGGCGAGCAGGTAGTCGGCGATGATTCGCCGGTGGCATCGCCACCAGACCGTCTCGGCGCACATGATCGCGCAGCGCTCGTGCCGGCCCAGCTCGAGCAGCTCGTCGAGGCCCTCCCGGAACGCGGGCGTCGTCGCGTAATCCGCATAGTTGTGGAAGCT